>JAIPDZ010000002.1 GCA_021737425.1 Deltaproteobacteria bacterium | reverse complement strand
AAAAAACGGCAAAATCATTGTGTGGAGGAACAAAATATGAAGGCCCTTGTCACGTACTACTCGGAGACCGGAAACACGGAAAAGCTGGCCCATGCCATTTATGACGGTATTGAACAGGCCAAAAAGGAGATTTTGCCTGTACGGGATGTCACTGATTTGGATGCCTATGATGTCATTTTTTATGGGTTCCCGGTCCAGTCTCACAGTGTTCCCGCAAAGGCCCGGGAATTTTTGAAAAAGGTTCCGGAAGGAAAGCAGTTGGCCCTCTTTGCCACCCACGGCTCGCTCAGGGGAGGACAGTTGGCGGTTACCGCATTTTATGATGCCCTGACCGTGGCCAAGCAGGCCACCATCATCGGAACCTTTGGCTGCCAGGGCAAGGTAAAACAGCAGATCATTGACGCCCTCATGCAGAAGGCTGAGCATCAGGCATGGGCCATGGAGGCCCAGGGGGCCATGGGACATCCAGACACAGCGGATTTAGAAGACGGCAAGGATTTTGCCGCAGCCATGATAAAGAAGGCCCGGGCTTCCGTATAATATTCGATCCCTGCGTCAGGTCTTATGAGAGGGCAGCTTTGTCTTTACGGGCAGAGTGGCATGGTGCAGTGGATCGATTGCCCATAGGTTTTTTTTCTTGCGCCCTTGAGACCGGTTCGATTTGTAACCCGAGAGTCTGATGGTTGCGACAGGCTGAACCGTAAACCTCGCTACCCACCGCGTTTTATCGAAAGAAAGTGCCTTTTCCCCTGATGGGGACAGCCGCTTCAATCGGAATGGACCTTATCCTTCATTGTCATCCATTCACCGTGTTTCCGTATTCTGGCGATATCCTTAATATGGCACAATATCAAAGGGTTGACAGAGGCGCCCGGATCAGGAGGATTTCATGATGACACCCATACTCTACATCATTGCCATTCTCTGGATTGCACTGGGGACATTTCTGATCGTGTTTACCGATAGAACACGGGACACCCTCGGACGCGTGTTTGTTGTGGAGCGGATAAAGGCGCTTTCCCTGCTCCCCTTGGTTTTCGGGGCGGTTCTGATCATCGGCGCCTTTACCAGCACTGACCCCTTCTGGTTTGTGTTTATCCTGGGGATCTTGGGCCTGTCCAAGGGGGTCTATTGGGTCATGGCGCCTTCGACCCAGATCAAAGGGCTTCTGGAGTGGTGGTTTTCAAAGGCCACCCCGGAAACCATCCGCTTCTGGGGTCTGCTCGCGTTTGTGTTCGGGATCCTGTTAATGGCCTGTATCAAATAGCCCCGGTTCGAGGGGACCTCCGCATGGGGATGGGAACAGGAGTATGTTGTGAGTCGTTTAAAGGACATGATCAAAGGGGTTGCTCCGGTCCATGAGCGACGGCTGGAGTTGCGGACCTATCCGGTCAAAAAGGAACGATTGGTGGTGGAGGGTTGGCTCAGGGACGAACGGTTCGTATCCGGATATCACTGGAACGGTAAGCCCCGGCCCGCGGATGTGGTCCACCATATGTGTGTTCGCTTTTTGGTGGGCGGATGGCCCGTCACCATCCTGGATGTGGAGGCTGAAATGCCTCGGATTCCCCACGAAATGTGCCCCACCACTTTGGAGGGGGTGAAACGACTGGTGGGCGTCAAGATTATTTCCGGGTACACCGAGCAGGTCAAAAAGCTGTTGGGCGGGGTCAAGGGATGCAACCATATGACCCATCTGATAGTGGTCATGGGAACGGCTGCTCTGCATGGCTACTGGACCCACTACTCCCGAGAGCCTCGCGAACTCCCCCGGACCCTGGATGGGTTTCAGGGCCTCTCCACCCTGGTGAACAGCTGCAAACTATGGGGGGAGGACGGCCCCATCCTGAAAGAAATTCGGGCTGAATTGGAAGGTCATCCACAAACCCCCTGACGCACAAGGGTGCGTCCGGGGGCTGATCCCAGACTGGTGGATGGGATATTATTCAACCTCCATGAGTTGGATCTCAAAGGTGAGATCCTTGCCTGCCAGCGGATGATTGGCGTCCAATGTCACCACCGGGTCATTGATATCCGTGATGGAAACCACCACGGTTTGGCCGTTTTCCTGCTTTAACTCCAGTTGCTGACCCACTTCCGGTTCGATATGATCGGGAAACTGGCCTTTGTCCACCTCGATCACCATATCTTCCCGGTATTCCCCATAGGCCTTATCCGATGGAATGGTGGTGGTTTTGGTATCTGAAGGGCTCATACCGATAACGGCCTCTTCAAAGCCCTCAATGACCTGTCCGCCGCCTATTTTAAATTCCAGGGGTTCCCGTTCCAGGGAAGTGTCGAATACATTTCCGTCTTCTAACTTGCCCGTGTAGTGAATTTTGACCGTGTCGCCGTTTTTTGCTTCAGTCATGCATATCTCCTTATGTTATGGGTTTAATAATTGATGAATGGTCGAATGCGTTTCGAAGGTTATCCCTGTGGCCGATCCTGCATAGCCCCCCCTACTTTGCTAAGTTGACTCCAATGTCATTAACTTAAGGCTCTATCGCTTTATCACTAGCGCAAACGTCATTCCGGGCTTGACCCGGAATCCAGCAGTCTTTTCAAATACCTCTGGACCCCGGCTTTCGCCGGGGTGACGATCGAACTATTGGAACCTTGCTTAAGTTAATGACATTGAAGTTGACTCTACATATGGGGGAGAAAATTGAAACTGCGGGGTTAACCGATTGTCTTGGGGAAATGCATGAAACCTGTTGGGGTGCACCATTGGCCACCAGAAATCACCCGTTTACCGGGTACAGCCATTCTCTCTCATTCGCCTTTTTATACCTCAATTAAAACTCTAATGCATTTTTCTCCCTTTGCAAGCGAGACTTTTGAAAAATACCCCATTCAATTTCACTCCGCGCAATACGGAAGTGTGGCACAATGATCAGCGACCTCTTCGCCAGCAATAGAGGACGATGGCCGTGGCGGTGGCTGCGTTTAGGGACTCCACCTGTCGGTCCATGGGGATGGCGAGTTGGGCCGATGCCTGTAACCGCCCGGGCAGGCCGGGTCCTTCCAGGCCGGGAAGGAGGCAGAAGGTGGAGGGAAACTCAAAATCCTGAAGGTCCTGACCGTTCGGGGAGAGGGTAATCAGGGGTATCTCCCCGGCATCGAGACTGTTTATGGAAGGGCCTTCCAGGATGGGTATTCGGAATACGGCACTCCCCGCGCTTCTGAGCGATTTGGGATGGAAGGGGTGGGCCGCTTCCTTGAGCATAACCACCCCTGCTGCACCCAGGGCGGCAGCAGTGCGGATGACCGCGCCCACATTGGGCGGGTCCTGAAACGGGATGCACAAGAGGCATCCGGACGGACATGGCCCGGAGGTGAATGGGGGAAAAGGATCGACCCGGACCAGCAATAAAGGCTGTCCCGTATCAAACAGGTCCAGTAGCCGGAAAAGATCGGGGCTCAGGGAATAGCGGGGGAGGGTGGACGGTACCACAGGCGTTGGGTGGTGCGGTGTGAAAATGATGCCCGCACATCGTTCGGGGGACGCAGCCAGGACCTCACGGACCTGTTTGGGCCCGGAGAGAAGGGCCACCCCCTCCTTTTTGATCCCCCGGGTCCGTCTGATGCGAAGCCAGGTCTTGAATGTGGGGTTGTCCCGGCTGAGGATCTTTTTTGTTTTCATGGGCGGTTTTGACGCTGAAAGGCCATTTCATATCTGGGTCAACCAATCTCTTATGGTGTCGCCGGAGAGGTCTTTTCGGCCGTAAAAGAAGCGAAAAAGGTCCCGAAATCGCTTTTTCAGATTTATATCTTCCACCGCCTCGGACATGCTTAAGCGGTCTTTAATATCATAAAAGGCCTTCAATTTGATGAACAATTCCCGGGCATGGGCGTCGGGCTCGGTTTTTTGCCGGCCGGTTTGCGCCAAGGTCTCAAGCAGTTGCAGGAGGGGCCCTCGGTATTGGGCCATCATTTTGTAATTGTAGTAATAGATTTCACGCTCCCCCTGGTGTTCACGGGGGGCGGATTTGTCAATGATATGGGTGAGCGCGTCAAACTCATCCTTGGCCTTTCGACCCCTCTTCCTCTTTTTGACCGGGGAGAAGATATCCGTAAGCACTCAGCATCCCTCCTTTCTAAAGCCAATCCTGTTGTACACGGCCCTGAATTTGAAGCTTATCAATTTCGCTTGATCACATCAAGTCCCTCTATGCATAGGAAGGTCACTCCTGCAACCATGATGATGGTGGCCCCGGAGGTCAGGTCATAATAATAGGATATGGCCAAACCGGTAAGGGTGAAAAAAGTCCCCAGGACTGCCGAGAAAATCATCATTTTTCTCAGCGATCCGGTATACTTCTCCGCAATATAGGGGGGGATGGTGAGGAGGGCAATTACCAGGATCAGGCCTACGATACGGATGATGATCACGATGGAGAGGGCGGTGAGGCAGAGGAGGGCGAAATAGAGCGGGGTTACCGGGACCCCCACCACAAAGGCGAATTCTTCATCATAGGACATGGCGATAAATTCTTTATAAAGGGTGAGGATGACCAAAAAAATGATCCCGTCCAGTATACTCATGAGCCAGAGATCCAGCTCTGTTACGGCGAGAATGCTGCCAAATAGATAGCTCATGAGATCGGCGTGATACCCGGGGGTCAAATCGATGAGGATGATGCCGACGGCCATGCCCACGGCCCAGAGTACCCCGATGATGGTGTCTGCCCGATGTTTGCTTTTGAGGCTGACCACCCCCATGATCAAGGAAACCCCCAAGGCAAACAGGGCCGCACCGAGGGAGGGGGAAAACCCCAGAAAAATGGCCAGCCCGATGCCGCCGAAGGCCGCGTGTGCAATGCCGCCGGAAATAAAAACCATGCGGTTGACCACAATGAGACTGCCGATGATACCGCAGGATATGCTGGCCAAGACACCCGCCAACAGGGCGTTTTGCATAAAGCCGAACTGGAGGGCCTCCCACATATCATTTCTCCTCATGTTCGGGAAGCACCCTGTGGGGAATGCCGTGGGCGATGAGGTCCACAGGGCATTGATAGGCCATGTCCAACATTTCTTTGGTGATTTTCCCCTCTCCGTGAAAGATGAGCCGCCTGTTGACACAGGCCACTGACTTGACATATCTCGATATCACCCCCACATCGTGGGTGATGGTGACAATGGTGACATATCGATTCAACTCTTTTAAGAATTCATAGAGGTCGGTTTCGAATTCCGGATCCACGCTGGCTGTGGGTTCGTCTAAGAAGAGGATCTCAGGCTCGGTGGCCAGGGCGCGCGCAATAAAAACCCGCTGTCTTTGCCCGCCCGAAAGGCTCCCCACGGGTCTGTCCTTGTAGGCCCACATGCCGGCCTTTTTCAGGGCCTCTTGCACACTGGCCCGATCCTCACCACTGTATCCCCGCCCCATACGGGCCCTGGAAAGCCGGCCCATGAGCGCCACCTCCATGACTGAGATGGGAAAGCTGAGGTTGAAATCGGTGTTTTGGGGGACATAGGCAACCCGGTGATGGGCATCGTGAGGGTTCTGTCCCAGAATCCTGATGCTCCCTTTGGCGGGTTTGAGCATCCCCAGAAGGAGCTTGAGCAGGGTGGTTTTGCCTCCCCCATTGGGCCCCAGGATACCTAAGAAATCACCCTGTTCCAGGGTAAAGGTGACCCCTTCAAGGACAGGGGCCTTTTCAAAATAGAACCATAGGTTTTTGACTTCAATGGCAGGTACGTGGTTCATTATGAGCTTCTGTTTCGGATGTGGCGCAAAAAATGGGTCTGTGGCTCAACTCAGAGAAGGGGTTCGATCCTGAGCGTGAAATCCGAGGCCTTTGCGGAGTGCGTCAGTTCCCCTATGGAAATCATGTCTACGCCGCTGTCGGCCACCGCTTTTACGGTGTCGAGGGTAATCCCGCCCGAGGCCTCCACCAAGGCAGTGCCATTGATCCATGTCACCGCTTCTTTGAGGAGGGCAGGGTCCATGTTGTCCAGGAGTATGACATCGGCTCCTGCACCACAGGCCTCCTTTACCCCTGCCATATCTTCCACCTCAATCTCGATTTTCAAGGTATGGGCGATGCGCCTTTTGGCGTTTTCCAGGGCCTGGGCAATGGAGCCGGCAGATGCGATGTGGTTGTCCTTGATGAGCACCCCGTCGAACAGGCCGAAACGGTGGTTATGGCCGCCCCCGGTTCGGACCGCATATTTATCCAACCATCTGAGGCCGGGGGCGGTTTTTCGGGTATCCAGGATCTTGGCCCGGGTTCCTTTGACCTTTTCCACGTATCGCCGGGTCAGGGTGGCAATACCGCTCATCCGTTGGATAAAGTTGAGGGCCGTACGCTCCCCCTTGAGGATGGCATCCAGGGGCCCTTGGAGCGTAGAGACCACCTGGCCGGGCGAGATCAGGGCCCCGTCGGTGAATTCGGTGTGAATGCGGATGTCCGGACAAACCCTTATAAAGGTGGCCTCGAACACGGCCATGCCGGCCAGGACCAGTGGCTCGCGGGCCATAAGAGAGGCCGTTCCCCGGGGGGAATCGTCCAGGACGGCCTGGGTGGTCACGTCGCCCGGTCCCAGATCCTCGGCCAGGGCCATGCGTACGGTGCGCTCCACAATGAGGTGTTGTTCAATCACCAATCCCCTCCAAAAATGAGAGATTCTCCTTTAGCTTTGACAACTTGACGGAAAGGGTCTCCGCTTTTTCCCGGACCTCGGAGACAATGTCCGCAGGGGCCTTGTCCAAAAACCCCTGGTTGGAGAGTTTCCTATCGGCAACTTCCCATTCCTTTTCCAGCTTCTGGATGCCTTTTGTTATCCGTCTCTTTTCTTCTTCAAAATCGATGAGCCCTTTGAGCAGCACGTGCACCGAGATCTCTTCAAACACCGCAGTGGCCGATGCCTCGGGTTTAGGCAGGTCTTTCCCCACCGACGCTCCATCCACCTTTGCCAGGGCCTTGAGATGATCCAGGTTCCGATCGAGGATTTCCCTGTGGCCGGCCTGGGCCGCATCCACCACCACGGTGACGGTTTTGGACGGAGGGATGTTCATTTCTCCCCGGATATTGCGGATCCCCGAGATAACCCCCGTCAGAATATCCATCTCCTTTAGGGCGGTATCATCCCTGGGAAAATCGGTGGCCAGGGGAAACGCGGCACTCATGATACTCCCTTTTGTCCCCGGCATTTTCTGCCAGATTTCTTCGGTGACAAAGGGCATAAAGGGGTGCAGCAGTTTGAGAGAGGCCCTGAGGATCTCCTGGGCACTGTCTGCGGTGGCCTGTTTCAATTCAGGCGCTTCTCCATACAGGTGGTATTTGGCCATTTCCAGATACCAGTCGCAGACCTCGTGCCAGACAAACTGATAACATAGATCTGCGGCCTCGTTAAACTGGTAATCCGCTATGGCCTGGGACACCTGGTCGCTGATTTGAGCCAGTCTGGTGAAAATCCATCGATCCGCCAGTGTGGCAGGGGCTTTTGGCGTGTCCGGGGTTTTCACGGGCTCAATATTCATAAGCACGAATCGAGCTGCATTCCATAGTTTGTTGACAAAATGGCGATAGCCCAATATCCGTTCCTCAGAGAGCTTGATGTCCCGCCCCTGAGCCGCCAGGGCCGCCAAGGTAAACCGAAACGCGTCTGTTCCGTATTGATCCATGACTTCAAGGGGATCGATCACATTTCCTTTTGATTTGCTCATCTTTTTCCCCTCGGCATCTCTGACCAGGGCATGGATGTACACATCCTGAAACGGAACGTCTCCCATGAAGTGGAGCCCCATCATCATCATCCGTGCCACCCAGAAGAAGAGGATATCAAAGCCGGTCACTAAGGCCGAAGTGGGATAAAAGGTGGACAGCTCCGCACTGGTATCAGGCCAGCCCAAGGTTGAAAACGGCCAGAGGGCGGAACTGAACCAGGTGTCCAGGACATCCGTCTCCTGCACCAGCTCCTGGCTGCTGCACCGGGCGCATCGCTCAGGGGCTGCTTTGGCCACGTGGACCTCACCGCAGGCCGTACAATACCATGCCGGAATCCGGTGCCCCCACCAAATCTGCCTGGAGACACACCAATCCCGGATATTGTCCATCCATTCAAAATAGACCCCTTCCCAGTTCCCCGGATAGATTCGGGTTCGGCCTGAGCGTACCGCATCAGCGGCTGCCTTGGCCAGGGGGGCGGTCTTGACAAACCATTGTTTGGACAAGAGGGGTTCGATCATGGTCTTACATCGATAACAGTGCCCGATGGCATTCTGGTAGGGCTCGATTTTTTCCAGAAGACCCAGTTTCTCCAGGTCCTGAACGATCCTCTCCCGGCACTCGAACCGGTCCATGCCCTGGTAGGGACCGGCCAGCTCATTCATGAGGCCCTGCTCGTCAATGACCTTGACCCGCTCCAGGTGATGGACGTTTCCGATCTCAAAATCATTGGGATCATGGGCCGGGGTGATTTTGAGGGCCCCGGTGCCGAACTGGGTATCCACGTAAGGATCAAAGATGATAGGGATGGGCTTATTGAGTACGGGAAGCAGCACCCGCACCCCCTTGAGCCCTTTGTATCGTTTGTCTTCCGGATTGACCGCCACTGCCGTGTCTCCCAAAAGGGTCTCCGGCCGGGTGGTGGCCACGATCAACTGCCCGGTGCCGGTTTCAAAGGGATAGCGGATATGGTAAAGCTGGCTTTCCTTTTCCTGATGTTCCACCTCGAGATCGGCCAGGGCCGTATGGCATCTGGGGCACCAGTTGATGATGTAATCCCCCCGATAGATAAGCCCTTCTTCATAGAGCCGGACAAATACCTCCTTCACCGCCCTGGACAGTCCTTCATCCATGGTGAACCTCTCACGGCTCCAATCGCACGAACACCCCAAGCGTTTCAGTTGATTGAGGATGAGTCCCCCATATTTCCGGCGCCATTCCCACACCAGATCAATAAACTTCTCCCGTCCCACCGCATGTCGGTCCGTTCCTCTCGCTGCCAGGTCCTTCTCCACCACGTTCTGGGTGGCAATACCTGCGTGATCCGTGCCCGGTTGCCACAGAACATTAAACCCTTGCATCCGTTTGAACCTGCACAGGATATCCTGCAGGGTATTGTTGAGGGCATGACCCATGTGCAGGGTCCCGGTCACGTTGGGCGGGGGAATTACGATGCAATAGGGCGGCTTCGTAGAGGTGCTTTCAGCCCTGAAAAGGGCGTTTTTCTCCCAATAGTCATACCATTTTTTTTCTACCTGTTGAGGTTCATAACTCTTGGCGATTAATTCCGTGTTCATGTACTTCAAACTCCTTTACACCGCTGGTGATAAAAAAAGGGGGCTGCACTTGCTCTACAACCCCCTCCTCGCAATTCGCTGTGCCGAGCTGTTCCGATCCCTTGTGGTTTCACTCGGGTTGTGTATCGAGGCTCTCCTTTAATGCATCAATGACCTCCCGAATGACCTTTTCAGTCACCTCGGCCACTGTTTCTCTCACCGCCTTTTCCACCACCTCCCGCACCACCTCGGTCAAGTGGGCCTCAATTTGTTGCCGGGAGAGGGCCGGAAACGGGTCGGTGTGGGGGGCCGACGGTTCCATGGCGTGGGCCTGGGTATCTTCTGGTTCCTCGGCCTCCAACTCAGTCTCCAATCCGGCGATGATCTTTTCCAGATCGTCATCATTGGGACCCAGGACATCCTGCTTTTTCCGAACTGCCTCCGGTTCCGGGTGTTCGAACTGAAAATTGTCCTCCATCTCCTTGAACTGCTCGCCCTTTTTGATCACGTCTGTCAGTTCAATGATAGGGTCATGGGAGGGATCGGTCTCCTCGGAGAGGCCTTGGGGGGCGATTGAAGGGGATTCCTCCTGCTCCTTCTCGGTATATTCGAATGGCCCTTGATCGGTGTTCATCCCCTGACTCCCGGCTAATGGTTGGCGGAAAACAGACTGCACAGCTGTCTACCACAATAAGGGGCGCGTTGTCAAGCAATCTCTATTTGGCGTAACTATGAAGACCGGCTAAATAATTGACCCCGAAATAAGTGAACAGGACGCAGCAGAAACCGATGAACGAAAGAAAGACAATCCGCTTTCCCCTCCATCCCCTGACCAGGCGTGAGTGGATGATGGATGCATAGATGAGCCAGGTGATGAGGGACCAGGTCTCCTTAGGATCCCAGCTCCAATAGCTGCCCCATGCGGAGTGAGCCCAGACCGACCCCGTGATGATGCCCAGGGTCAACATCAAAAACCCGATGACAATCATCTGGTAATTGAGTTCATCCAGGATGGCCTGCCCGGGAATGAGTCGCAAAAAGAGATTCTGTCTCAGGGGGGTATCCCTCTGTTTCAACAGGTACATGAGACTGAGGGCAAAGGAGAGACCGAACGCCGCATAGCCAAAAAAACAGGTGATCACGTGACTGATGAGCCAGTTGCTCTTAAGGGCCGGGACCAGGGGCTGTATCTTGCTGCTGATGCCGGGCGAGAAGGAAGCATAGGCCATGGCCAGGAATGCCAAAGGGGTTACAAAGGTCCCCAGGGTCCGGTTTTTGGTCCTCCATTCCACAATCATATAAAGGAATATAATGGTCCAGGTGAAGAAGATCAGGGATTCATACAGATTTGAAAAGGGGGCATGCCCGATTCCCAACTGGTAGGATTCAATCCATCTGAACACAATGGCAAAGCTCTGGGCAATGAGGCCCAGCAGCGTGACCAGGGTGGCCAGTCGGCCGAACCCGGCCCGCCCCATCACCATGAACAGGAGATACAAAAAGAAGGCCAAAAAATAAATAAATGTGGTGTAGCTCAGGATAATGGAGTTGATCATATCCTTGGGTCCTTGTGAAGTAATTTTTCCAGACTACGGGCGAGGGTGTTCAACTCCCTCTCCAGTCCCACCGGATTCTTGCTGGATGTCCCTGCCACACTGACAACGAGATCCTGTCCCTGGTCTGACACCCTGACCCATACCCGCCTGTGGAAGGTGAAAAATGTTACAAAAAGGCCGATCACCATAAAAAAACATCCCATCCATACGATGGAAACCCCGGGGTCTTTATTGGCCTGAAGCCCGGTATAATATCGGGTTTCCAAACCCGTCAGAACAAATGTGTACGGCCCGTAGGCGGAGGCGTTGAATTTGGGGGAATTGAGCATGGGGCCCGGAAGGATCTTTTTGGCCCTGTCCCGGTACTCGAATATCCAGAAGTTGATTTCCTCTCCGTCTTCGGGATGGACCGATACCATGGCGGCAGGTCCGATGTCCATGATATTGCTACGCAAATCAACGATGCTGAAGGTGCCTTCTCCGCCCGGGAGCGGATAGGGTGTTTTGGGTTCAACCTGCATGGATATGGGCGCTTTGCCCTGCTGCGATATGCTGAGATGGACTGCATTGCCGGGAACCGTCCCATAGTTGGACTGGTAGAAGGTGACCCCTTTAAAGGTGGCCGGATGGTTGACCAAGAGGGTCTCCTGTTTGGCCCTCTTTCCATCCACCATGAAGGTCACCTCCGCCCGATATTCCTTGGGGGCGCCGTTTTCATAAAAATCCACGGTGAAATTATCACATCGCACCCCGAATCCCAGTTTTATGGGAGTCCGTTCTTTTCTGGAGACCACGGTATCAATGGTTTGCCCTTCAACAATATTGACATAGGCCTCAAATCCCAAGAAAGACCCTACCAATCCGCCCACCAGGATACACAGCACGCTCATATGGACCAGATAGACCCCGAAAAGGGAATATCCTCCCTTTTCCCCATAAAAATAGCGCTCAGTACCCACTTCCCTGGCCCTTGGTTTTCGATACTTGTCGGCCAGGTAATCGTGAACCCGTTCTGTGACGTCTGCCGGAGGATGGTGTATGACAAAGGTTTGTTCCTCAGCCAGGTCCTGGAAGGGTTTTTCCCGGTCCGGTTTGGGGCGTGAAGTGAACCGTTTCCATGTCCCCGGAAATCGGTCCAGGGAACAGATCACGATGTTTGCGGTGAGTGCGCCCAACAGGATTCTGAACCAGAGGGAATGATACACGTCAAAGAGGTCCAGCGTCACAAAGAGCTTGAGCATGGCCGGACTCAGGCCCTGTGCGAATTGAGCCACTCCCTCTGTCTGAGGGATCAGGGTTCCCACCACAGAGGCCGTGGCCAGAATAATCAGGAGCGCCACCGTCAGTTTGACCGAACTGAAAAAGGCCCATACGATGTTGGGCCGGCCTTTTGGAGACTGTCTTTTCATGGGCATATGCAAGAGTACAGGCTCAGGGTCGAAACCCGACCCGGTCCGAGTGTCAAAGATCGGATACGGGCAGACAAAGAAGCCGACATCCGAGCCTCGGTTCACAACTTGAGCCTCTATAGCAGAGTTGGCCCAACACCTCAATCTTAATTTTGTGTGGCCCCCGTTTTACCCGAAAGGGGCCCGGGGCTCCCAATATTTTTTCCGAATTGAGGGTAAACCGTTTGACCATCTTTTCAGAATCCTGTATTAAACTCTCAAGCAAGCTATTTATTGTTCCTATCGAGGAGATCCCATGCTGGACCTAAAATTTATCAGATCCAACCTTGAAACCGTCCAGAAAATGGTGGCAGACAGAGGGTATGATCTGGACCTTTCCCGGTTTGAGGTCCTGGACAAAGACCGCAGAGAGCAGCTGACCGCACTTGAGGCCCTGCGCCACCGCCGCAATGAGGTGAGTGATGAAATCGCGGTCATGAAAAAAAAGGGAGAGGACGCCTCCGGGATCATAGCGGAAATGAAGGCCGTATCTGCCCAGATCAAAGAAAAAGAGAGGGCGCTCCCCGAGGTGGAAAAGGCCCTTGATGAGATGCGGATGGTGATCCCCAATATGCCCGACGCCTCGGTTCAGATCGGAAAAGATGAAACCGACAATCCGGTGCTCCGTCGCTGGGGGGAGATCCGGGATTTTGATTTTGAACCCGCCCCCCACTGGGAACTGGGGGAGAATTCAGGGATGCTCGATTTTGGCCGCGCCGCCAAGCTGGCCGGGGCCAGGTTTGCCCTGTATCGGGGCGCCGGTGCCAGACTGGAGAGGGCCCTGATCAATTTTATGCTTCAAATCCATACCGAGGATCACGGATACGAGGAAATCCTTCCCCCTTTCCTGGTGAATGCGGCGTCCATGACCGGTACGGGGCAGCTGCCCAAGTTCAAGGAAGATCTGTTTAAGGCAGAAGGATGGGACCTGTATCTGATCCCCACGGCAGAGGTCCCGGTCACCAATATTCACCGGGACGAGGTCCTGGAGGAGCAAGATCTTCCCATCCGGTACGTGGCCTATACCCCCTGTTTCCGGTCTGAGGCCGGCTCCTATGGAAAGGATACCCGGGGACTTATACGGCAGCACCAGTTTAACAAAGTGGAGCTGGTCAAATTCGTGAGGCCCGAGGACTCCCATGATGAACTGGAAAAGCTCACCCAAGACGCTGAAGAGATCCTGAGGCGCCTTGAACTCCCCTATCAGGTGGTCTCCCTGTGTACCGGAGATCTGGGATTTTCCGCAGCAAAGACCTATGACCTGGAGGTGTGGTTACCCGGTCAGGGACTCTATCGTGAAATCTCCTCTTGTAGTACTTTTACGGATTTTCAGGCCAGACGCGCCGGGATTCGGTTCAGAAGGAAAGGGGCCGGCGGCTCAGAACTGGTCCACACCTTGAACGGGTCGGGCCTGGCAGTGGGTCGAACCCTGGTGGCCATTTTGGAGAATTATCAGCAGGCTGACGGCCGGGTGACCATTCCAAAGGCGTTACGTCCTCACATGGGGGGGGTTGACACCATACCGTAGACCATGCCCATGCAGGCCTTCAAAGGTACTTTCGCCCACAACACCATGACCCATTAAGACCATGAGCCTTAACAATCGCTACTCTTATGGATGGCGGGACAGGCGGCAGGGAACCGGGTCAAGACCCTTCCCGAAGCGTCCGGGCGCCCGGGGCGCGTCCCTGTTCTTTTGGGCCGGGGCCGTCTTGGGCGCAGTTCTGCTCCTTTTCTTTGCGGGGACGTGGATCTACGGGATGATCGGTCCCGGAGAAAGAGGGCATCCTGACCCGCCGGCACCGGGTGCGCCATCAGCAGGGAAGGGCCCCCAGTCGCCGGAGGCCTTTGCCCTGGATGAACTGGACTGGTCATCTGCACAGCTGTCGGATCATTTTGTACTTGACCACAACGGTTCCTCCATGACCGTGGAATCGACTCTGGATCCCGGGCTTCAGAACTATATCACAGATCTTTTAGGGCGATCCCAGACGCTCCAGGCCGCGGTGGTCGTGGTAAGGCCGGATGACGGGAGAGTCCTGGCCATGGTCAGTTATGATAAAAATGGAAATGGAGATGAACTCTGTTTAAAAGCCGATTTTCCGGCCGCCAGCCTCTTTAAGATCGTTGCAGCGGCGGCTGCACTGGAAACCGCAGGATTTACCCCTCAGAAACCGGTCTACTACAACGGCCGCAAATACACCCTCTACAAACAGCAGTTGAAGCAGCAGCACAATCGTTATACCCGGGAGCTGCCCTTCATGAAGGCCTTTGGCTTGTCCATAAACCCGGTTTTTGGAAAACTGGGAATATACCATTTGGGCCGGGAACGTATGACGGCGTGTGCGGAAAAATTTCATTTTAACGAGGCCATTCCCTTTGATCTCCCCCTTCAAAAGAGTGTGGTGGAGGTCCCGTCCCACGAGTTCGGACTGGCGGAGATCGCCACGGGTTTCAATAAAATGACCCGGATATCCCCCCTGCACGCAGCGCTCCTGGCCGCGACCGTGGCCAATGACGGGATCATGATGAAGCCGTGGCTGATCAAGAGGGTGTTCGGAGAAAACGGCGAACTCCTTTACCAAAATGAACCCGAAAGTCTCGGTGCGGCCATGACCCGGCACACGGCACAGGATATGAAGACCCTCATGCAGAGCACCGTCACCTCCGGGACCTGCAGGCGGACGTTCTGGAAAATACGACGGAAAAACTGCTTCAGGGGGGTGGAGATGGGGGCCAAGACCGGAACCATTAACGACCGTACGGATCGATTCAAATATGACTGGTTAACGGCTTTTGTACTGGGCCCTGACAGGGAAAAGGCCATTTGCCTATCGGTTATGGGGGTGCATGGCAAGCGGCTCGGGATCCGGGCCAATATGCTCGGCCGGTACATCATCGACCATTACTTTTCTTCCTGACATACGGTCAGGGCTCGCGCAAAAATAAGTTCCCAGAATTGCCGCTCAGATTTGGGGCGGATTTGGTTGTCGCGATTGAGCGGAGCCACAGAAATAGTGAACTATTTCGAGGACTTCAAGATTGAGTGGCGGCCGAAGACGGCCCGAAGCCGAGATGGGAAAATGTGAAGTTATTTTTGTGCGGGCCCTTAGTGGGACTGTTTCCCCCGGGTGCCACACATCCCTCTTTAAAATGCCGTGGGTTTCAATACAGGCAGGCCTTGACAAAACCGTAAAACAGGGGGGCGGGTGTTTCCATTCTGGATTTGAGTTCAGGATGGGCCTGGGTGGCGACGAAGAATTTGAGTTGGGGCAATTCAATGAACTCCACCAGTTTTCCGTCAGGGGACAGGCCCGAGAAACACAGGCCTTTTTCCTGGAGGACGGGGTGGTATTCAGGATTGACTTCATACCGGTGCCTGTGTCTCTCCGACACCTTTGATGCCCCGTACAGTGCATGCACCACGGATCCTTCCTGGAGGATGGCTGGATAGGCGCCCAGCCTCATGGTCCCTCCTTTTTCGGTGACCGCCCTTTGCTCCGGAAGGATATCGATGACCGGATGGGGGGTGTCCGGATCCATTTCCGTGGAATTGGCCCCTCTCAGGCCGCACACATTCCGGGCAAATTCAATCACCGCCAATTGCAGCCCCAGGCAGAGACCCAAAAAGGGGATGTTCTGTTCCCGGGCCAGCCGGATGGCTTCGATTTTCCCCTCGGTCCCCCGGGCCCCGAAACCACCGGGGACCACCAGTCCGTCTATGCTCTCCAGAAGTGAGGCGTCTTTCAAATCGGTGGTCTCCACCCACCTCAGGTTTATCTTGCAGCTTAAATGCGCGGAACAGTGGTTGAATGATTCCACAATGGAGGCATAGGAATCCTCCAATTTGGTATACTTTCCACACATGGCTACGGTGATTTCCTGATGGGGATTTCGTATGTTATCCACCAGCTTTTTCCATCTCCTGAGATCCGGCGGGCTGTAGATGTTCAGTTTTTTATGGATGTTTTCGGGCAGGCCCTCTTGTTCAAAGATAATGGGGATTTCGTAGATGTCCTGTACGTCGAGACCGGTGATGACCGCCGAGGGATCCACATCACAAAAATTGGAGATTTTGGTCTTGATTTCCGGGGTCAGAAACGCTTTGCATCGGCCGATAATGATGTCTGGAAAAATACCCCGCTGTTTCAGGAGATTGACGCTCTGCTGGGTCGGTTTGGACTTTTGCTCATTGACACCGTGGGGTATGGGCACATAGGTGAGATGGATGTAGATGATATTCTGCTTGCCCACATCCTCTCTCATCTGCCTGACGGCTTCCAGAAAAAGTTCATTTTCAATATCTCCCACCGTGCCGCCGATCTCGATGATGACCATGTCCGGTCTTTCTTCCCGGGCCACCTGAAATATGTGATCTTTTATGAGATCTGTCACGTGCGGGATATACTGGACTGTCTTTCCGAGATAATCGCCCCTTCGCTCCTTTTTGCGGACCCGGTCAAATACCTTGCCCATGGTCAAATTCCACTGGGACTTGCAGGTCACCCCCAGGAATCGCTCATAATGACCGAAATCCATATCTACTTCCCCCCCGTCATCCAACACAAAGACCTCCCCGTGCTCGAACGGGTTCATGGTGCCTGGATCCACATTCAGGTAACCGTCACATTTGATGGGGATAATTTTGAGCTTGGAGGAGAGGAGGTGGCCGATGGATGCGGCGGCGATTCCTTTGCCAAGACCAGAAAGCACTCCGCCTGTAACCGTGATGTATTTTGTGGGCATTTTGTACCTGTTGCTGACGATTGGTGGTTTCGTAGCCTTAAAATTTTAAATTTACTGTCTGCTCCGGGTCTTAGTCAAGGAATAAATCGGGAGCGGGCATGGAGGTGAACGGGTCTGTTGGGTCTTCTCCCCTGTCTGAGTTCAACATGGCCACGGTCCCGAACCGCCCTGTGGTCCCTTCTCCCCTGTATGAGTAGAAAAGATCGGTTCTGCACCGGGTGCAGATCCGGGCACAGGCGATGTGGTGTCCTGTAAGACCCGCGCGGATCAGCTGTTGACGGCTGATGGCCCACAGGTCGAATCGGTTTGGACCGACTCTGAATGATCTGAATGATTCTGGAAAGTATTCCTGGAAATTAACGAATTCCGCACAGCAGGGCCCCAGGGAGGGACCGATGGCGGCTGCCATGTGGTGTGGATCTGAACCGAATTCCTGGTTCATGCGGCGGACGACCTGTTCCAAAATATTTCTCACATTCCCTCGCCAGCCGCAGTGAACGTTGGCCACGACCTGTCTTTCAGGATCAAACAGGATAACCGACTGACAATCCGCCTGCTTGACCAAGAGGGCCACTTGGGGGACATCGGTTATCATGGCATCCGCAACGGGAGGGACCCAATTGGTTTGAACATGCTGCGGCCTCACCACGAAAATGGTGTCACTGTGGGATTGCTTCATGAACACCAGGCGGCCGGCCTTAATCGCCTTTTGAATGGCATTGCGATTAAAGGAGACTGCACCCGGTCGATCACCCACCGAGTAACTGACGTTGAGACGGTCATAGGGGGGACTGCTGATCCCGCCGATCCTGGTGAAGACCCCGTGGGTGAGATTGGGATAGCGGGTCAAAAGACGGTAGCCTAAAAAAGGAGTCCCTTCTGATGTCTGGAAAAGATCCTCGGATGGGTGGGGGGGCAAGGATGGGATGGATGCGAATTGAGAGGGAGGGGCCCGGTGGGTCATTTTGGTAGTCCTTGGCCGTGCAGCCTTAATTGAACCCTGAATCGAGTGTCCTTGCCACCCGGCGTTCTGGCATAGATACCGCCACGACACAGGCCTCCTTACTTACCGCTGCTTCCTTCCGGACCTGACGGGGTTCGTAGGCGCCTGTCACGTGAGGTCCATGTCAACGCCAGAGGCGGCCGGGGATCAACTCCAGTAAAGGTCCTCTTGAAGGCTTTTCAACCCCGCTTAAGCGGATTTCGGGTTACAGGGCACCGCTAACTCCCCGTCTAGCACGACCAAGGGCTATAAAAATCAGTAGACGTCCACTCTCTCTTTCAGCTCTTTGCCGACCTTGAAGAAGGGGAGTTTTTTTCGGGCCACTTCAATCACCTCCCCTGATTTGGGATTCCTTCCTTTGTATCCTTCATACTGCTTGACTTTAAAACTTCCCAGACCCCTGATTTCAACCCTTTCTCCCCTGATGAGAGCAGATTCCATCTCTGAAAAGACGGTGTTCACCACTTCTTCCGCCTTTTTCAGGGGCAAATCCTCTTCCTTGGCCAAGGCTTGTATCAATTGTGATTTGTTCATCTTCCCTCCTGTGAAATCCTGCCGAATCCTCTCCTTCGGGTTTTCTCAAAGGTCGTAGGATGCCCTGCTAAGGATATCAGAGAACCCCCACCCCATTACTCAAGCTGATTGAAAAATAGATGATCAAAGGCTGCAAGTCAAGGCCAAATCGTCAAAAATATTTGGTAAAAGCTGAAAAGCGCTCTCATTTGGGTGACCGCGACGTTTACATTTATTTTCTGTTGCGTTATAAGGCATCCTGTGTCTCTTGGGTAGCGCGATCCGGCCCCGGCGAGATGGCCGGCAACATCTTTTAACCGATTGAAGTAACCCTGTGAACCCCGTTGGGATTGAAGACCCTGCGGGAGACCGGGGAAAGAGAAATAGGGTGGCGGATGGGATGTGTCATCACCATTGACGGTCCGGCCGGCTCGGGGAAGACCTCTGTTAGTCGTATGCTGGCCGAAAGACTGGGCTATGCCTACTTGGATACGGGAGCCATGTACCGGGCAGTTGCGCTTGCTGCCAAAAGGGGCGGTCTCGATGGTACAGATACACCAGGACTGAGAGACTTGTGTGCCAACCTGGATATCCGATTGATACCGGATGGGGGCACGTCGGTCATCTGCCTGGGTCAGGAGGATATTTCCCCTCTGATCCGCACCCCGGAGATGGATATGCTTTCCTCCAAGGTGTCCGCAGTAAGGGTCGTCCGGGAGGCCATGACCACCCTGCAACGCAAGATGGCCGACAGGCATGAAGGCCTGGTGGCTGAAGGAAGGGATATGGGTACAGTGGTCTTCCCGTGTGCAGAGGCCAAATTTTTTCTCACCGCTTCCATGGCCGTGCGGGCGGAAAGACGCTATCGTGAGCGGGTGGAACGGGGAGAACGTTCCTCTATAACGCGGGTGGCAGAGCAGATGGAGAAACGGGATGAGCAGGATCGGAGCCGTTCCGCTGCGCCGTTGAGGGCTGCACCGGATGCCACAGTCATTGATTCCACGGCCATTGATTTGGAGGGGGTACTGGGCCTTATTCTACATCATTTGCGGGAAGGGGGTATATTATACGGTTTTTCTAAAATAAATAGTTGATATTCAACCTG
Organism: Deltaproteobacteria bacterium; assembly: GCA_021737425.1. Lineage (GTDB taxonomy): Bacteria > Desulfobacterota > DSM-4660 > Desulfatiglandales > Desulfatiglandaceae > JAIPDZ01. Next base: position 35,172 of record JAIPDZ010000002.1, on the reverse strand, counting down.
GGTTTTGATAAATTGAAAACTTTAAGTGATTTGTTGACTGGTAAAAATACGTAGGGGGTATCTAACTGAATGGAAAAAGAATCAAACTTTGCAGCCCAAGACATGACCCATGAGCCCGATCCATCGACTGTAAACCCGGATGATGAACAGGCGGCTATAAACCCGGAAACCACCGAGGGGGAGCCTGAAAAGGAGACCCAGTTGCAGCCTGATGCCTCGTCTGAGAGTGGTGAAGACACATCTGATGATGCTCCGGAAACTATGGGAGAAGAAGCGGAAGAGGAGATCCAGGATCGTGAAAATTTCATGCAGCTCTACGAGGAGAGCCTGAAGAGCATCCAGGAAGGGGAGGTGGTCACCGGAGAGATCGTTCAGATAGACAAGGAATATGTCCTGGTCGATATCGGGTATAAGTCTGAGGGGCAGATCCGGATCCATGAATTCATTGATTCAGAGGGGAACCTGACTGCCCAGGTGGGAGACCAGATCGAAGTCCTTCTGGAGCGACGGGAGGATGACGAAGGCGTCATCCGGCTCTCCAAGGAAAAGGCTGCCAAGATCAAGATTTGGGATGAGATCAAGGAGATTTATGAAAATGACGGAACCGTCAAAGGGACCATCATTTCCAGGGTGAAAGGGGGGCTGTCCGTGGATATCGGACTTCAGGCCTTTTTGCCCGGATCGCAAGTGGATCTAAGGCCGGTGCGTGATATGGATGCACTGGTGGGTACCGAGCATGAATTCAAGATTGTGAAATACAACAAGCGTCGAGGAAACATCGTGCTTTCCAGGAGGGCCATCCTGGAAGCAGAGCGTATGGCGCTCAAGGAAGAGACGCTTGAACACATCGAAGAGGGCGCGGTACTGCACGGCGTGGTCAAAAACATAACGGATTACGGGCTGTTTATTGACCTGGGCGGCATTGACGGGCTTGTCCACATCACGGATATGTCCTGGGGAAGGGTGAGCCACCCTTCGGAGATGCACCAGATCGGGGATGAAATCGATGTCAAGGTCCTCAATTTCGACCGCGAAAGAGAACGGGTATCCCTGGGCATCAAACAACTGACCCCGGATCCGTGGACCCAGGTGGAAGAGCGTTACCCCATCGGGACCAAAATCACCGGGCGCGTGGTCAGCCTGACCGATTACGGGGCCTTCGTGGAGGTTGAAGAGGGGGTGGAAGGACTCATCCATGTATCTGAGATGTCATGGACCCGGAAGGTCAGACACCCTTCACAGATGTTGACCGTGGGCGACACGGTGGAATGCATCGTATTGAACATGGACGTGGCCCGAAAGCGCATTTCTTTGGGCATGAAACAGGTAGCGCCCAATCCCTGGGACGTCATTGAGGAAAAATACCCTGTGGGAACCACCATTGAGGGAAAAATAAAGAACATAACCGATTTCGGCGCCTTTATAGGGATCGATGAGGGGATCGATGGCCTGGTGCATATTTCGGATATGTCTTGGACAAAACGGATCAAACATCCCTCAGAGGTCTACAAAAAAGGGCAGGAAGTGCAGGCCGTGGTATTGAACATCGACAAGGAAAACGAGCGGTTTTCCCTGGGAATCAAACAGATGGCGCCGGACCCCTGGGATGAGATACCCCACAAGTACCGGCCAGGCACCCGGGTAACCGGTACGGTGACCAATATCACCGATTTCGGTTTGTTTCTGGAAATTGAGGAAGGAATAGAGGGTCTCGTACATATCTCTGAGATCTCAACGGATAAGAAGGGGAACCCTCTGTCAAAGTTCCAGATCGATGATGTGATTCAATCCAAGGTGATCAATGTCTCCCGCGAAGAAAAAAAGATTGGTCTTTCCATTCGAAAACTGGATGAAACCAATGAGAAGGATATTTTCAAGAGCTATCTCGACAACAATCAGGAAGCCACCTCCAACCTCGGTGAACTGCTCAGAGAAGAGATGTTGAACTGGGAAAATCAGGCAGCCGCCGAAGAGACGGGATCAGAGGAGACCGAGGAGCAGGAGGGGACCGAGACTGAGACCGGGGCCGGAACTGAGGATGAAGAAACCGCATCAGAAACCGCCTCTTCGGAAAAAACTGAAACCGAATAGTGTCCTTATCAATGGCGGGTAGGAAGCACCCCATACTTACGGTCCTGGTGATTTTGGTGGCCATAGCCTTGGTATTAGGGGGCACCATGGTGGCGGCCCTCAAGATTCTGGCACCTTCTTCTCCCCTGTTCTTCCATGAAAAAATCGGCATCGTGACCATAGACGGCGCCATTCTCGACTCCCGCGCGGTTACTTCTCAGCTGGTCAAGTTCAGAAAAGACAAGCGTATCAAGGCGGTTGTGCTGCGTATAAACTCCCCGGGAGGATCCATCGGTCCCACCCAGGAGATCTACAGGGAAGTCCAGAAAATGCTCCCGCACAAACAGGTGGTCGCGTCCATGGGTGCGGTCGGGGCCTCGGGCGGATATTACATCGCATCCGCCGCCCACAAGATTGTCGCCAACCCCGGGACCATTACGGGGAGTATCGGCGTGCTGATGGAGTTTGTACGGGTGGAAGAGCTTCTGAAAAAGATCGGGGTTGATCTTGAAATCTTAAAGAGCGGCGAATTTAAAGATATCGGATCTCCGGACAGGAAACTGACTGACCGAGATCGCGAGATCTTAAATCGATTGATCATGGACCTGCAGAAGCAGTTTGTGGAGGCGGTGGCCATGGGCAGAAACCTTTCCGTGGAAAAGGTGGAACAGATCGCGGACGGGCGGGTGTTTTCCGGGGCTCGAGCCAAAGCACTGGGCCTGGTGGATGAACTGGGGAATTTCCAGGACACGGTTGAATTGGCCAAAGAGATGGCGGGCATTCAAGGGGAGGCGACGCTGGTCCACGGGGAAGGCAAAAAATCAGCGCTCTGGGATCTGGTGTTCAGATCAGGAGCCAGATTGTTTCTTTCCCAAATCAACGAGGCTGCAGAGACAATCCAATACCGATGGAATGGATTTGTGCCGCAAGATATTAAAGAAAGGTAGCGATATCCCCTTTCCCTTCTCTTATGATTTCCGGTTTATCATTGATCAATGAGACCACACTGGAAGCATCCTGATAGAGCCTTCCGCCATCAATTACAACATCCAAATACGGACCATACGCTTCCTTTATTTCGTAGGGATCGTCATAGCCTGCACTGGTGCTGATGATCGGTCTGCCGAATGTCCGGACAATGCCCAATGCCGTGGGGTTGTCGGGCACTCTGATTCCCACGGTTTTCCTTTTGGTGAGCATGATCTTGGGCACCAACCGGGTCCCTTCCAAGATAAAGGTGTAGGGCCCGGGGAGGAGACGCTTCATGGTCTTGTAGGCATAATTGGAAACAATGGCATAGCGGCTTATCTCCTTGAGATCGTCACAGACAAAGGAAAACGGTTTTTTGAGGGGACGATTCTTGAGTTTATAGATCTGCTGAATCCCTTTTTTATTGAGAAGATCACATCCAATGCCGTAAAAGGTGTCAGTGGGATAGGCGATAAGCCCGCCCTCCTCCAGCACCTCGCTGACGCGATTCATCAGGCGCTGCTGGGGGTTTTCCGGGTTGATGGCCAGCAACACGGGCTTATTCCCTGCTTTTGAAGTGGTGGTCTTGGTCATTTTGAACTCCTCAAGGTGTTGATGATGATGGATCTTCCATTGGCCGGTGACGTTTTTTCTGTAGTGTTCGGGCTCGCAATCGGGAGCTTTTTGAATGTCTGCATCTATCGCATTCCCGAAAAAAAATCGATTATCACCCCCCCCTCTTCCTGTCCGTACTGTGAAAAACGGATTCGATTTTATGACAACATTCCCCTGTTGAGCTACCTCCTTTTAAGAGGCAGGTGTAGACACTGCGGTCGCCCGATTTCCTGGCAATACCCTGCGGTAGAGGGATTGACCGGTCTTTTGAGTCTATTTTTATATATCAGATACGGGTTGAGTTTTCAATATCTCTTCATGCTGGCCTTTGTGGCCCTCCTGGTGGCCATCAGCTTTATTGATTTGAAACATCAGATTATCCCGGACATCCTTTCCTTGCCTGGAATCTTGATGGGATTGGGCGTATCGCTGTTTTGGGCCCATGGGTTCTGGCTGGATTCACTCATCGGAAGTGCAGCCGGTGGCGGGGCCCTGTTGTCGGTGGCGTATGGCTACGAAAAACTGACAGGGCGGGAAGGAATCGGAGGTGGCGACATAAAGCTTATGGCCATGATCGGTGCCTGGATGGGATGGCGGGCCCTCCCGCTGATTTTGCTCATCTCTTCCCTGACCGGGGCAGTGATCGGCACCCTCTTCCTCCTTTGGGCCGGCAAGGGGTACCGGGCCAGAATCCCCTTCGGGCCCTTTCTCTCCCTCGCTGCAGTGCTCCAAATTCTGTGGGGGAACCAGCTGACCCGGTGGTATTTGGGTTTGTTCTCCTGATTGGTGAGGTGGCTTTGCGTTTCCCCATTTACAGTCTGAGGACGGGAATCCTGAGTGCTTTGACCATTCTGATCCTCCTTGCCATGCTCCTCATCAATGTGGTGATGATGAAACTCGCAGAGCGGGATCTGGCTGAGTCCAGGCTTCAGATGGGCCGTTTGATGGTTGGGGCCATAGGCCAGTGGACCGCTCATTACCTGCAGGGGGATGGCAAACCCCTCTCTGATGTGGCAAGAGAAGAGCGGTATCAGGGCCCTGTTTTTCGTCTGTTGCAGTGGTCTGGTTGTCAGGGACTCCTGATGGTGGATGCGCACAATACCCGTGTTCTAAAGACAGGGATGGGGCGGATTCAGGGGGATGAGGTCGAGTCGGCCCTTGAAAAAGTACGCACAACCGGTCAATGGTCTTTGGAGTTTTCGGGGCGCACCTGGGGGGTGATTTGGTTTGGGCCCGAAACCATGCAGGTGTCCGGGCCCATAGCCCTGAAAGGGAAACCGGCGGGCGCGGTTACGGTCTTCCTGTCCTTACATCCCATGTATGAGGAGCTCAGAAAATCTGAAAAGATCATTTTGATATATATTGGTCTGAATACCCTGATTTTGGTTTTCTTCGGGCTTTATCTGCTCTCACGGACCGTGGTAAGGCCTATCTACAGGCTGCTAAGGGTTACGGAACAATTCGAGGCGGACGGGCAACTCTTTCTGGAGGAGCGTACCAGCCAGAACGAAATCGGTCAGCTCTACCGGTCCCTCAACGGCATGCTCAAGAGGCTAAAAGAGAATAAGCAACAGCTGCAGAGCACCATCGCCTCCCTGGAGGCGGCCAATCTGAAGATAAAGCAGGCACAGGATGAAATCATCCGATCGGAAAAGCTGGCTTCCGTAGGTCGTCTCGCCACTGGAATTGCACATGAAATCGGCAATCCCATAGGGATCATCCTGGGCTACGTGGAGTTGCTTAAGGGAGGAGATTTGAAGGGAGAGGAGCAGACGGACTTTCTGAACCGTGTGGAGTCCGAAGTGACCCGCATAAGCCGGATCTTGAAAGAACTCCTTGATTTTGCGCGGCCCTCCGCCGATGCACTTCAACCGGTAAGATTTCATCCATTGATAAAGGAGGTCCTGGATATGTTGCAGCCCCAACCCCTGATGGAAGGCCTCCATATCCATCTGGAGTTCCGGGCCACACAGGACCTGATCCGGGCGGATGCCGACAAAGTAAAACAGGTGTTGGTAAACATCCTCATAAACGCGGCCGACGCCTTGGCCGCCGGGGAGGAGGGTTCGGGCCCACCCGTGCCGAGGCAATTGAAAGTGGTGACCCAAAACCAAAAAGGGGCCATTGTGCTGACCCTATCAGACACCGGCACGGGAATCCGCTCCACGGACATGAACGCCATATTCGATCCGTTTTTTACCACCAAGGCCCCGGGAAAAGGGACCGGACTGGGACTCAGTGTCTGTCACACCATCATGGAGGCCCTGAGCGGAAGCATCGAGGTGGAAAGCCAAGAGGGCCGAGGCACCACGGTTCGGATCACCATTCCGCTGGCCGAAGAGGAAGCTCAATGGAAGACCTCAAGGGGGTAATGTGTATGTCCGGGCAACGGTTGTTGATTATCGATGATGAAGAAAACATGCGGCATATGCTGAAAATCATGCTGGAGAAGGCCGGATATGAGGTGGAGACGGCCCAAGACGGCGTTGAGGCCCTTGAACGCATGGAAAGGGAAGAGTTCGATTATATCCTCTGCGATCTGCGGATGCCCCGAATGGACGGGATGACCTTTATTAAACAGGCCCTGGAAAAATATCCTGAAAAGACCTATATCATGATGTCTGCCTACGGGACTGTGGAAACAGCCCTGAAGGCCATCAAGGAAGGGGCCTATGATTATATCTCCAAGCCCTTTAAAACCGATGAGGTGCTGCTTACCCTGAAAAAGGCCGAAGAACGGGAACGGCTCCAGCGAGAGAATGTCAATCTGAAAGACCGGTTGGGCGCCATCGAACAACGTCGGTCCTTTGGGAATATTATCTCCAGGAGTGAGGCCATGGTCCGGGTGTTTGATCTGGTGGAAAGGGTAGCGGAGCACAAGACCACCGTACTGATCACCGGGGAGAGCGGTACGGGCAAGGAATTGATTGCCAAGGCCATCCACTCCAACGGACCCAGGTCCAAAGCGCCCATGGTGAGTATCAACTGTGGTGGAATTCCTGAAAACCTCCTGGAGAGTGAGCTCTTCGGGTACAAAAAAGGGGCATTTACCGATGCTGCCAAAGACAAACCGGGCCGTTTCGAAGAAGCGGACGGAGGGACCCTGTTTTTAGACGAGATCGGTGAACTTCCCTTCCCGCTGCAGGTGAAACTGCTGCGCGTTTTGCAGGAGGAGGAGATCACCCCTCTGGGTGGGTTTGGGGCCAAAAAGATCGACGTGAGGGTGATTGCGGCCACTGCAAAAGATCTGCGCACTGAAGTGGAGGCAAGGCGCTTTCGGGAGGATTTGTATTACCGGATCAACGTATTGAGCATTCATCTCCCGCCGTTGAGGGAACGGCGGGGAGATATCTCCCTTCTCTCCGGGTATTTCATCGATCAATTCAACCAAAAGCTGCACAAGGCGGTGGAGGGGCTTTCCTCGGAAACCATGTCCATCATCATGGGCTATTCCTGGCCGGGCAATGTGAGGGAACTGGAAAACGTGATGGAACGGGCCGTACTGTTGGCCCCTGACCGGTGGATCACCCCGGAGGAACTGCCCTCCAGGGTGGTTGCCTCCCAACGGGATATCCCTTCCATTTATCCGGAAGATACCCTGTCCATCAAGGAGGCTACCAAACAGATGCAACAGACCCTTATCCGAAAGGCCTTACAAAAAACGGGCGGCAATCGAACAAAGGCCGCGGAGTTACTGGAGATAAGCCGGCCCATGCTCATTTCCAAGATCAAAGAATACCATCTGTAAACCGGCCCCGCGCCCCGGTCTTACACCTCTTCTTCGTCCGGGGTGACTGTGGGCGGGAGGGCGTCAAGATCGATTTTGCGGGCCGCCTTTGCCCCTTCGCGCAAGGCCTTCAGATTGATCTCCGCGCTCTTGGGGGGAACCCGGTTGGCGAGGGCCTTTTCCAGACTTTTCACTGTAACGGCCTGGGACAGGGTTCCCAGTGCACCCAGGGCCACCATATTGGCCGTCAGTTCATTGCCCATTTTGTTCAGCGCGATTTCCTTAAACGGTATGCTCACCGCCCTGTCCGTGGGAAGCTGTTCCACCAGGATACTGTCTGCCAGGAGCAGGCCATGGGGCTTGAGGTCCTGAAAATAGGCGTCGCATGAGACCTGGTTCATGGCCAACAGGAGGTCCAATGCCCTGGTTTTGGGGTAGTCGATGGGCGCATCGCTGATCACCACATCGGCCCTGCTTTTCCCCCCCCTGGCCTCAGGACCGTAACTCTGGGTCTGACATACCTCTTTTTTGGCATAGACCCCTGCTGCTTCAGCCAGGATGAGGGCGGCCAGGATGATCCCCTGGCCGCCGGATCCGCTCAGACGGATTTCATATCGATGGTCATTCATGGGGATTCCTTGTGCGCAGAGTCTCGGGCCTTTTTTCTGACCCGTTCATATTCCTCCACATAGCTGGGGTATTCCCGGTCCGCCAAGACCCCGATGGTAAATTTGCCTGCCATGTCCTGGGCAGACATCTCCCGGGCCTTATCCACCCGCACCGCATGCGATCTCAGCCACTTGAGCATTTCCACGGGGCCGCCGAGTTGGTTGCGTCTGCCGAACTGAATGTGGCAGTTGGACATGACCTCCACGATGCTGAATCCCCGCTTTTTGACTGCCTTTTTGATGAGGGATTCCAAGAGCTTCACATGGTACACCGTTCCCCGGGCCACAAAACAGGCCCCGGCTGTTACGGCCAGCTCGGCAATGGGGAACGGCTGTTCAATGTGGCCGTAATGGGATGTGGTGGAAAGGGCGTCATAGGGGGTAGCCGGTGAATGCTGTCCCCCTGTCATGCCGTAGATCTGATTATTGATGACCAGCGCGGTCAGGTTCACATTTCGCCTTGCCGCATGGATAAAATGATTTCCCCCGATGGCCGTTGCGTCCCCATCCCCCATGACGGCGATGACGGTCAGATCCGGATTGACCATCTTGATCCCTGTAGAAAAGGTCAGTGCACGTCCGTGTGTGGTGTGGAGGGTATTGAAGTCCACGTACACCGGCATCCTCCCGGAACATCCGATGCCCGATGCCAGCACAATCTCATCCTTTTGCAGGCCCAGGTCATCAATGGCCCGAATCAACGCCCCCAATATGATGCCGTTGCCGCATCCGGGGCACCACACATGAGGGAATTTTTTGTCATGCCTCAGGTATTTGTGAATGAGTTTGGTAACTTCTTTCGGCATTTGCGCTCCCAGGACGTCTGATTCATACGCCCGAGCAGGATTAGGAGTGATGGAGTTGTATCAGCCGATTGCATATCTCATCCGGGGTGATGAGCTGCCCGTCAATGCGGCTGTGTTTTTCCACCCGGCAGAATCCTTGATTGACCCGTTTGACTTCTCTGCTCATCTGGCCGATGCTCATCTCAGGGACCACTATGGCCCTGCATTGCCGAGCCACGCGCTCCACGCTCTCCCTGGGAAAGGGAAACAGGGTGCAGAGTTGCAGCAATCCGGCTCGGATTCCCATTTCTCTGGCCTCCAAAACGGCCCGGTGGGCCGACCTGGCCACCGAACCGTAGGCCACCACCGCAATCTCGGCATCGTCTAAAAAAAATGATTTTGTGAGCTGTATCGTTTTAAGATTCTTGCTGATTTTTTTGAATAGACGGTGCATGAAGTGATCGATTTCATCCGGCCGCTGGGTGGGAAACCCGCGGGGATCATGAACGAGGCCGGTCACATGGTGCCTGAATCCGTCCCCGAAGGCGGCCATGCGAGGCACGCCCCGGCTGTCTCCCTCATAGGGGATGTACCATTCGGCCGGCATATCCGGGCGAATGCGATCAAACACCGTGATCTCCTCCCGGGAAGGGAGGACAACGGTTTCCCGGGTATGGGCCACCATCTCATCGGAGAGCACAATCACCGGGACCCGGTACTCCTCTGAAAAATTAAAGGCCTGGACCGTGATGTCAAAACAGTCCCTGACCGTGGAGACCGCCATTACAATGATGGGATGATCGCCATGGGTCCCCCATCTGGCTTGCATGACATCGCCCTGGGCCGGATTGGTGGGAAGACCTGTGCTGGGACCCCCGCGCATTACGTTGACGATGACACAGGGGACTTCAGTGATGCAGGCGAACCCCAGATTTTCCTGCATGAGTGAGAATCCCGGGCCGCTCGTGGCGGTCATGCTCTTGGCGCCCGTTAGTGAGGCCCCGATAATGGCGCCCATGCTCGCAATCTCATCCTCCATCTGGATAAAGGTCCCCCCCTGCCGGGGAAGTCGAACCGAAAGGATTTCGCTGATTTCAGATGCCGGGGTGATGGGGTATCCGGCAAAAAACGTACATCCCGCGGCCAGCGCACCTTCTACAATGGCCTCATTGCCTTGAAGCAGTTGTCTTTTTGGGGTTGCCTTAGGCCTCATGCAAAATGCCTTTCACAGGGCGTTCCCTGACGGTGATGGCAAAGTCGGGACAGTGCAATTCACAGAACCGGCAGCCGATACAATCGTCCGGCCGTTCAATGACCGGTTTTGTGTCTTTGCCGCGGCCGATGACGTGTTTGGGACAAAAGGCGATGCATATGCCACAGGACTTGCACCAATCCCGGAAGATGATGGGGTCGTAGTAGGTCTTCGGTTTTCCCGGGCGGTCCTGGGTTGATTCTCCCAAGTCCTGTGGCAGCTCAGCCTGCTCCAGGTCCTCATTTTCCCTTTCATGATGTGCCACAACCCAACCCTTTCCTTTTGGCCTTCTTCCCCGTGCAGGGGCGTTGTGCAGCCTTTTGAACACCCATTATCCTACCAAACTCCCCTAAATCATGTAACATCTAAAATCCTTTTTGTCACGAATTTCCGCCCTCACCAACCAGGTTCCATTTCTATCCGCCACTCTGACCTCATTTACGCCGGCATCCGCAGTGTCGCTGTAAGCGGTGGTGATGGCCGCTGCCGTCTCCAGCGCTTCAGCAGACAGGGTCCCCGAGACCAAGACCGTGGGGCCCGGAACCGAGGCGGAATAAAGGGTGGTATCCTCTGCTTTGCACAGCTCGTTGATCAGAGCATTCTCCCGCTTATTCCTGCCTACCACCACTTTGGTTTCAGGCGCAATTCGAAAGTGCCTTCCCAGCTTCAACAGACGTAGGTCTTTTGGGTCGATACGGTTTTGGAAGGAAAAAAGGTCCTGCAGACGCCGCGAAAAACCCTTCTCAGTCAAGAGGCAACCCCCCGCGGGTGAGGGGTAATCGGAAATGCCAAGGCGGTTGGCCATTTCCATTTGGGGTTTTCTGGAACGGCCCTGAATTCCCATCAGGGTTTCCCTGTCCACCCATCCCTCGGTCTCGGGTATGGTGGGCGCAAGACACTTCGCGGATAAGGGACGCAGGAGAAGACCGTTGAGGCCGCTTTCCGCGGCCACCAGGTCTAAGGATTTTTTGTTCTGGGACATGGGTCTCTGCCCCAGGACCTCTCCGGTGATGACAAAGTGGGCCTGTTCACTTTGGAGCATTTCCCCTGCCATGCGGACCATAAGGGCATGACAATCAATGCAAGGATTCATGTTTTCGCCGTATCCGTATCTCGGATTTCTGACGATGCTGAGATGACGTGCCGTTATGTCCACGATTTTGAGGGGGAGATCGATGTCTTGTGCCGATTTTTCCGCACGTTCTGCAGTAAAAAAGGGGGTTTCAAAAAAAAGGGCCAGGACATCCATGCCCTGCGCCCTTATCAGGCTGGCAGCCAGCATGCTGTCGAGGCCTCCTGAAAAAACAGATAAGGCCTTCATAGGAGATCAACGCTGTGGTTCGGTTTTATAACCCCGCATCCTGTAAATTGCTGATCAGGTGCTTTTGTGTGTCTGTAAGGTCTTTGGGGACGTCAATGCGAATTTCCACATAGGCATCGCCCCTTCCGGCGCCGCCGTATTTGGGCATCCCATACGCCTTGAGCCTGAATTTGGCCCCGTCCTGGGTGCCCGGCGGTACCTTGAGGTTGAGGACCTTTCCATCAATGGTTTTGACTTCAATGGCAGAACCCAGGACCGCCTCTGAGAATCGAAGCTTCTTTTTCAGATACAAGTTACTGTTATCCCTTTTAAAAAGAGGATGGTTCAGTTCCTTGATTTGAATGTACAGGTCCCCGGCGGGACCGCCGTTGGGGCCGGGTTGGCCCTTGCCGTGGAGTCTCAGTTTCTGGCCCCCGGACATGCCTGCAGGGACCTTGACGGAAATGCGTTCCTGGCGACCATCGATCTGATAGGTAATGGTTTTGCTGGTGTTTTGGCACAGCTCTTCGAGGGACATGGGGAGTTCGTACACCAGATTTTGGCCTTTGTAGCCCTGTGGGGCGCCCTGGAAACCGCTATACCCGTGATTGTCCATGCCGCCGAACATCTGGTTGAAAATATTGTGACCCCTGCCGGCGCCGCCAAAACCAAACTCTTTAAAGATGCTTCCCAGGTCAAACCCTCTGAAAATGTCTTCCTGGGAGTAGCGGTTCTGAAACCCCTCGGCCCCGAACATGTCATACTGCTTCTTTTTCTCAGGGTTGCTCAATACCGCATACGCTTCACTGATATCCTTGAACTTGGCCTCAGCGGCAGCATCCCCCTTGTTGTGATCCGGGTGGTACTTAAGGGCAAGTTTGCGGTATGCCTTCTTGATCTCCCCCGAAGAGGCGGATCGGGTCAACCCCAGAATTTTATAATAATCTTTTCCGGCCATTTTAAATGCGGGTTAGTGCTGTCGGAAACGTAAGTTGTTTGACAAAATGTTAATCATAAGGAGAGATAAGTCAAGCCGATATGGCGGCGTGAGAGGGCTTTTTTCCACACTTTTTCAGATACTTTCCGGTGGCCGCCATGTCTTATGCCCCTTTTCCACCCGATAGAGCGTGGCCCCCACAGGGGCGAATGAGAGAAGCACCATATTGAGGACCGGGATCAAAAAGAGGATCCCGAACCCCAAGTGAAAGGGAATGTTTCTCATCAAAAACCCGAAGCGCTCCTTAAAAGGGCGCATTTCACGCGCAGGGATGAGGTCCGTGTTGTCCCAGGCCAGAAATACGGCGGCCAATAGAGAGGATATGACTGCCAGAACCGGCCCCAGGGGGGTCAGCAGCCCCAGGAACATAAGCAGGAGTATCAGCAGTACGGGGATGACGGTCCTGGGGATCTCCTGGGTCAGAAGGTAAACAAAGAGTGTAAAGGAGAGGCCCGTCTCGTCGGTTTCGGATCGGCCTCTGGTATGGACCTCGGTGAGGCGGGACATATGATCCATAATGAGGACGCTGAAAAGGAGTTGGGAGACCAGGTAGGAGAGGATGGCCGAAATCCCTATCAAGCAGAGGGACAGGAGCCATGAGACCAGGTACCAAAGCCAGAGGACCCAGAGGCTGGTCGGTTTCACCCAGATGAGGTCCAGGATTTCCTGGTGGTAGATCAGGATAATGGTGGCGGAGATCAAGGTGATGAGAATTACCACCCCAAACCGCAATACCCCCCAGAACAAGAGCTTGGGGGTCTTGATGCCCAACAGAAGGCCTTTGATATTGTACTGGATCCCTTGGATGAAGCTCATTTTTCGGGTACGGGGGCCTTCAACGGTTTTCGGTCTTCCGGGCCGTTGATCCACCAGTCCGTCTTCTTGTCGAACCACCAGGCATCGCTTTCCGCGTCCAGGATGCCTTGGGCCATCTGTTTCCCGTTTTGGGTGGTCAGGCGTTTCATGGCAAAAGAGAGCCACTCCTGTGCGCGGGCATTGCCCAGGTCCAGCTGTTCCTTGAGTTCCAGAATCAGGTCAATTTGATCGGCATCTTTGGCAATCCGGGCCTCCAGGGTCTGGGTGGCATTGAACTCCTCAACCACCTCTGATATGTGGGCGCCGAAAGGGAGCCCCTGGACCTGGTCCAGCAGGGCCCGTTGCTCATCAGAGGCCACATACCGTTTGTTCACGTAATTGTGATCGCCGGTCCTGGCCTCAGGCAGGTCGTGAAAGAGACACATCATAACCACCCTGGCCCGATCCGCATCCGGTTCAAGGGACGCAAGTACATATCCTGTCACTGCAGTCCGGAAGGAATGGTCTGCCACGGACTCCTTTCCTGTTCCCAAAAACTGGTAGCCGGTTCTCGGGGTCCTCTTCAACATTCCCGCTTCAAACAAAAATTCAATGGCACGCATAAACATATCCCTTGAATAGGGACCATGGATTGAAAAGTCAACCCCGATGTGGCGGACAGAGATCCTTTCATGCGAAAAGGTCCCGGCGTTTCTTGATTTCTTGGGCCTCAGGAGTTAGTATGATAAGGAACGGAAAGGCCCCTTGCTCTCGGGAAAGGTTTACTTTTTCGTAACCGTTTAGGTGGTTGAAAGGGGTTGCAGGCCATGAGGGGGTCTTTTTCAGAAACCGAAGCTTGTTGGGGATGTTCACTGAAAAAAGGGGATTCGACCTTTGGATATACGTACCTATCCGGATCCGGTGTTAAAAGCCCATGCAAAGCCGGTGGAAAACATCGATGGGGAGTTGCAGGGCCTGATAGACCGGATGCTGGAGATCATGTATGGGGCCCCGGGTATAGGGCTTGCGGCCAACCAGGTGGGTGTGCTCAAGCGGGTCATCGTGTTTGACAAATCGCCGAGAGAAGAAGGGAGAGACCCGGCTGTGCTGATCAACCCGGAGATTGTGGTGGGGGAGGACACCATCCGGTGGGAAGAAGCCTGTCTCAGCGTGGTTGATTTTTCAGCAGAGGTGGTGAGAAGGGCCCAGGTTACAGTGCGTGGATTCGACCGATATGAAAAGCCCGTGGATATGGAAGCGGAAGAGCTTCTCGCCGTCTGCCTCCAGCACGAGATTGATCACCTCAACGGCACGCTTTTTATTGACCACATCAGCAGCCTGAAGCGGGCCTTATACAAGAAGAAACTGAAGAAACGGGAAAAAGAAACGTAGCGCCATTTGCGGGATCGGATATGCGAGGAGATAACACACGGTTGGGTCAGGACCCTGTGATGGTGTTCATGGGGACCCCGGATTATGCTGTTCCCTCACTCAAGGGGCTTGTGGAAGAGGGATATCGGGTTCGGGCCGTGGTGACCCAACCGGATCGGCCCAAGGGACGAAAACGAACCCCGGCCCCCCCGCCGGTCAAGACGGCGGCCCAGGCATTGGGACTGGAGGTCCTGCAGCCGGAAAAGGCTTCCGATGCGGCATTCGTGACCCGGGTGCGACAGATGACCCCGGACGTGATCGTGGTGGTCGCCTTCGGCCAGATGCTTACACGGGGGGTACTGGATATCCCCCGATGGGGGGCCCTTAACATCCATGCCTCGCTCCTGCCTCACTACCGGGGGGCCGCCCCCATCCAGTGGGCCATTATCAATGATGAAAAAAGGACCGGACTTACGGCCATGCGAATGGATGAAGGGATGGATACGGGCCCCGTTCTGCTCCAGGAAGTGTGTCCCATAGGCGCGGAGGAAACGGCTGGGCAACTGCACGACAGACTATCGGTCCTCTCCAGAGGTTTCTTACTCAAGACCCTGGATGCACTGAAGGCCGGATCTGTTACGGAAACGGTCCAGGCACATGGCCGGGCCACCTATGCCGGCAAGATAGACAAGCATATGGCCGTCATCAATTGGGGACATCCTGCGGGGAAGGTGTCCGCATTGATCCGGGGATTAGACCCCTGGCCAGGGGCGATCACAGGGATCAGGGGAAAGCGGATCAAGCTTTTTTCCCCCCACATAATGGATAGCACCCGAACCGGTCTTGAGCCCGGGAGGATGAAGGGTCGTTCGGAACACGGGCTTATGGTGGAGACCGGGAAGGGGGTCATTGCCATCCGGGAACTGCAGGCCCCTGGAAAGCGGAGGCTTTCATTTGATGATTTTTTGAGGGGGTTCCCGGTGGCTGAAGGGACCGTCCTAGGATGATGACGTCGCGGGATTGTAAGGAATGGTAAGTGGCGAGCAGATAAGGGCCATGGAGGGGCAAGAGCGCCCCCCGGATGCGGACCTGGAAAACCAGCACCGACCCAAGAAGCGGATATTCGTGTTTCTGCTCCTGGTCACCTGTGGCGCCCTGGTAGGGGCGGCCTTTTTACTCTGGTGGGTGCCCTATGTGGGACTTACCGCCATACACGAAAGCCTCCCTTTGTTGCTGGGCATTTTTTTGGGCGCCCTGGTCCTGTTCGGCCTGGGAGGGGCCCTCACACTGGTTCTGACCATCGTCAGGGGGAGGAACCTCTTTTTTAATCGCCGCATCCGGGGGGTGGTGATCCGGGTCCTCTCCCCTCTTTTGGTGGTGGTGGGGCGCTGTTTCGGCATTGGGAAGAGCGAAATCCGCCGTTCCTTTATCGCCATCAACAATGAATTGGTCCTGGCTGAGTCCAGCACCGTATCTCCCCATCAGCTTCTCATCCTTCTCCCCCATTGCCTGCAGAATCATGAATGCACGGTCCGGATCACGGCCAATGTGCAGAACTGCAAGCGGTGCGGCAAATGCAAAATCAAAGATTTGACCCTGCTGGCTGAGGCCTATGACATCCCCATAGCGGTGGCAACCGGCGGGACCCTGGCGAGACGGATTGTGGTGGAGCGGAAGCCCAAGCTCATCATCGCCGTGGCATGTGAGCGGGATCTGACCAGCGGCATTCAGGACAGCTACCCTATCCCCGTATTCGGTATTTTTAACAGAAGACCATTCGGCCCCTGCTTTGACACGGATGTGGATTTGGAACTGGTGGAAAAGGGGATCAAGACCTTCCTGGGGCATTGATCCGTGGACTCCAGGGACCTGGCATTGCTCCTATTGAATCAGGCCGAGGAAGGCCCGGATCGTAAGCTCAATTCCGTAGACGCCGCCCTGAACCGTCACGTGGAATTAAGCGAGCGGGACCGGGCCTTTGTGGTGCATCTGGTGCAGGGGGTCTATCGGTGGCGGATTCGGCTGGATTGGGTCATCAGACAAGTCCTCCGGTTTCCTTTCAGGCAAATGGAAGTCCCGGTGTTGAACCTCATCCGTCTGGCCCTTTACCAGATATTTTTCATGGACCGGGTCCCTGAATCCGCAGCCGTCAACGAGGCGGTAAAACAGGCCAAACGCACCGGACCCAGGCATGTGGCAGGGGTGGTCAACGGGGTCCTCAGAAATGTCTGCAGGAACAAGCATGGGATCGCCTTGCCGGAGCGTGAGCAGGACCCGGAGCAATACCTCTCCGTGAAGTATTCCTATCCCCTGTGGCTGGTAAAACAGTGGAATCGGGAGATGGGGGCCCGGGAAAGCGAACGTCTCCTGGAGGCCGGAAACGCCATCCCCTCACTCACGGTGAGGACCCACACCCTGAAATGCTCTCGGCAGGGACTTCTTCCATGTCTCAGGGCCGAAGGGGTGGAGGGGCGCCCGGCGAGGTTTTCACCGGAAGGGATCGCCATCGATCATCTCACCGGTCCCATCCACCGGCTCAGGGCTTTTCAACAGGGATGGTTTCAGGTCCAGGGTGAGGCGGCTCAGGTCTGTTCACATCTTCTGGCTCCCCGGCCGGGAGAGTCGGTCTTGGATGTGTGTGCCGGTCTGGGAGGGAAATCGACCCATCTGGCATGCCTCATGAAAGATCAAGGGCCAGTGGTGGCAGTGGACAGCCAACCCAGAAGGCTGGTGCGTTTGTTCAAGAACACAGCCCGTTTGGGCGTAAAGTCTGTTTTGCCGGTGGCAGCGGATGCAGCGGCTCCCCTGCCGTTGGGCTTACATGCCTCATTTGACAGGATCCTGATCGATGCCCCGTGTTCGGGCTTGGGGGTGATCTCCAAGCACCCGGATATCAAGATATTTAGGACGGAAAATGATATCAGAAGATTGTCCGATCTTCAGGGCACCATGGTGGACTGCGCCGTGCCCCTGCTCAAACCAGGGGGAAAAATGCTTTATGTGACCTGCACCCTCTCCAGGGCGGAAAACGAGGAGGTGGTTGAGGCATGCCTGGCCCGACACCCCCGGCTGACCCTGGAGAATGGGGCGGAACATATCCCGGAGTGGGGACGCCGCCTCATTGATGCACAGGGGTATCTGAGGACCCTGCCCCACCGTCACCACATGGAGGGGTTTTTTGCTGCGCTTTTTACCGGGCGGTAATACCCCTTGAAGGTCTGCGTCCCTTACTCGCTTTTAAAAAGGGTACCCCAATGCAGGCCTACGGCCGCAACCAAATCAGTGGCCAGTGTTCAGGTTTCAGGTTTCAGCAAACAATAAACCCTGACACCCGAAATCTGACACCTTTATCGCTAATGATTCAAAGGCGTTACCCTCAATAAAACATCTTCGCTTTTTGCATAGAAGTTTCAATCTAAGAATCTAATGCCCACAAACAAAAACCCCAGGAGAGGAGAAAGCATGGGAAAAATAGCACCGTCAATATTGTCCGCGGATTTCACCCGGTTGGGTGAGGAGATTCAGGCAGTGGAAAAGGGGGGGGCGGATTACATCCATGTGGACGTGATGGACGGTCACTTTGTCCCCAATATCACCATCGGTCCCATGATTGTGAAGGCCGCACGCAGGGTCACCGGCCTGCCGCTCGACGTTCACCTGATGATCTCTGATCCGGATCTGTTTATCGACGCATTCGTGGAGGCAGGGGCCTCCATTCTTACGGTCCATGCAGAGGCGGTAACCCATCTTCACCGGACCATCCAGCGAATCAGGGATCGGGGAATCCGGGCCGGTGTGGCCCTGAATCCGGCCACGGGCCTGAGTGCCCTGGACTATGTGTTGAGGGATTTGGACATGGTCCTGTTGATGACCGTAAATCCCGGTTTTGAAGGGCAGACCTTTATTCAAGCGGTGGTTCCCAAGATAGAGGCCCTGAGAAAGCGGATCACCGAATTGGAACTGAACACCGAGATCGCGGTGGACGGAGGCATCAGTGAAAAGAATATAAAGATGGTGTCGTCTGCGGGCGCTGACGTATTTGTGGCCGGCTCCGCCATCTATTACAGCGAGGACTACCAAGAGACCATTGGTGTGATGCGGGGAGAGATGGGGTGAGGGGGGCCCGAAGTCTGGACAGGGCGGGCCAGCGGTCATAATCGGCGGTCACGAACCCGGTGGTGGTCAGGATGGCTATGGCCATGGAGATGAGAATGGCCCGGGTAGTGCCGTCATGGAAAAGAAAGGAGGCCAAAAGCGGTCCGCTCATGGAACATCCCAGAAAAAGGATAAAATGGCGATAAATCGCAGTACGATCGGAAGATGCATCAAAAAAATCCCAGTCTGACGGTGACAAGCTTCTTCAAGCGCTTATTAAAAGAGCTGGACTGAAAAGTCAAGTCAACCGTTGAGCGAGCTTCACCCGCCTCAATATCCTGTTTACAACCAGGGTGCATGGTGTTATATAGGCCTTCCCGACCACTCATAATGGAAAATGTGGAAAAGGTATGGACCGCGGACATGGCCGAGATTAACGGAAACTATTATTCAGCCGATACCTTGAAATCCTATGTGGACCAATTTACCCGGGCACGGGTGTTCGTGGTGGGCGACGTTATTATGGACGAGTTTATGTGGGGCGTCGTATCGCGGATCTCTCCCGAGGCCCCGGTCCCGGTGGTCAATGTGAACCGGGAGACCCGAATGCTGGGGGGAGCGGCCAATGTCATTCGAAACATGGCGAGTTTAGGCGCCGTGCCGGTGCTGTGCGGGGTGGTGGGCAATGACAGGGCCGGGGATCAGATCGTATCAGAGCTTCGGAGAATGGGGCTCAGGGTGGACGGGGTGGTAAGGGAAAGGGAAAGGCCCACCAGTATCAAGACCCGGGTGGTGGCCCACCACCAGCAGGTGGTGCGGTTTGATCGGGAAACCCTGAGGCGCATTGAGGCGGAAAGTGTGGATCAACTCCTCGGGTTTATTAACCAAAATATAGATAAAATGGATGCGATTGTCATTTCTGATTACGGCAAAGGGGTGATCTCCGATCCGTTGATGACCGGCCTCAACCGCCTGGTCCGTTCAAAGGCCGGTACGCCAGTGATCATCTCTGTTGATCCCAAGGTCGGCAACTTCCAGTACTACCAGGGGGTGGACGTGATCACCCCCAACCATTACGAGGCCGGTGTGTACTGCGGGTTTGAAATCACGGACGAGGAGAGTCTCCTGCGTGCAGGGACCCGGATGCTCCACGACCTTAACTGCCGTTCCGTGCTGATCACCCAGGGTGAGGAGGGGATGACGCTTTTTGAAAAGGGGGGGGAGGTTACCCATATCCCCACTGTGGCCAAGCGGGTCTTTGATGTCACCGGGGCCGGGGATACGGTCATCGGGACCATCTCCCTGGGGCTGGCTGCGGGTCTGGATCTGAAATCAGCGGCCATCCTGTCCAATTTTGCAGCAGGGATCGTGGTGGGCGAGGTGGGGACATCTGCGGTGGATGCGGCGGCATTGAAAAAGGCCATTACCCCATGAGCGAGCCTACCCCCCCGGATGAGGTGAAGCTGATCTCCAGCCTGTTTTCCCCTGAAAGGCCATGTATCGACCAGGCCATTGAGCGGCTCAAGGAGATCTACGGGCCTGTGGAGTGGGAGAGCCCCGAGCTTTTTTTTGACCGGACCCCCTATTATGCCAGGGAAATGGGATGGCCGCTTCACAGGCGCTTTGTCTCTTTCAAACGGCTGGTACCGCCTGAAGGCCTGGTGGAGATAAAGCTCACCACCAACCGCATTGAGGCCGAATATGCGGAAGATGGAAAGCGGCGGATCAATATCGATCCCGGGATTATCTCTGCTGAGCGGCTGGTCCTGGCCACGGGGAAAAATTATATCCACCGCATATACCTGGGACAGGGGATCTATGCGGATCTTACCCTGATATTTGTGAAAGGGTCCTACAGATCCCTGGAATGGACCTACAGGGATTATGCCGATCCTGAGATGGTTCAATACTTCAATGACATCAGAGCCGCCTATCGGGAGCAACTGAGGGAAAGGAAACGGATTGATTAAGAGCATGACGGCTTACGGCCGGGGTGAGATCCGGGAAGGAGATACCCAGTTTATCTCGGAAATCCGGTCGGTAAACAATCGCCACCGGGATATCGTTGTCAGGATCCCCAAGGCCCTTCAGCCCTTGGAAGACCATATCAGAACCCTGGTCATCTCCAGGGTGAGAAGGGGCCGGGTGGAAGTATCCATCCAGATGGAAAAGGGCGGGGACGCACCCGCCTTTGAACTTGAGCTCAATGAACCCCTGGTGGATGCGTACATGGATATCGCCAGACGGTTGGCGGATCGCTGGTCCATGGAGCCAGAGCTTCGTTTGGACACCCTTTTTCAGATGAAGGATGTGATATCTCTCAAACCGCAAACCGTTGACTTGGATCAGGCCCGGTCAGGTGTGTGCAGGAGTCTCAGTATGGGACTCGATTCCCTTGATGAAATGCGGATCAGAGAGGGAGATGCAATGGAGGACGATTTCATAAAAAGACTCAATCGGTTCTCTCGATATGTGGATCAAATCCATGATCGTATTCCAGTGGTGATGGAGGCCTATCGAAAACGGCTTGAGGGCAATATGGAGAAGATGTTGAACGGGATGAGCGCGGACGAGGCCCGGTTGGCCCAGGAGGTGGCTGTTTATGCGGACCGTTCCGACATTACTGAAGAAATGGTCCGGCTCAGGAGCCATATCCAGCAATTCGAGACCTATCTTGGGGTGGACGATGCAGTGGGCCGGAGACTCGATTTCCTGATCCAGGAGATGAACAGGGAGGTGAATACCCTGAGCGCCAAGGGATCCGATGCGGTGATTTCCAGGATGGGGGTGGAAATGAAGGCGGAGCTGGAGAAATTACGAGAACAGGTCCAGAATGTGGAATAACCGATTTTTCGCCCTCATTGGTCTGACGCCGAGATCGACCAAAAGTGAACATTTTTCAAAGGTCTCATCATGGGGTGAAAGGAGAGTGTCTTATGAGTCCAAAGCTTGTCAATATCGGTTTTGGAAATTCAGTGGTCTCCAGACGGGTGATCGCCATTATTTCGCCGGGGGCTGCCCCCACCAAGCGGTTGCGGGACGAGGCGCGTGACGAAAAACGATTGATCGATGCTACCCAGGGAAGGCGCACCCGGTCCGTGCTCATTACGGACAGTAATCATGTGATCCTCTCGGCCATCCAGTCCGAAACCATTGCCCAGCGGTTCAATCCGGAAGGGACGCTGCACATGGAGGACCTGGAGGAATAGTCATGCAGGGGGGGGTGTTCGTTATCTCCGCACCGTCCGGAGGGGGGAAATCCACTATCGTTGAGGCCCTGAGGCAACGGGTGGAAGGTCTTGGCTATTGTATTTCTCATACCAGCCGAGCGCCCAGGCCCGGGGAAACCCAAGGGGTGGACTATTTCTTTGTGGACCGCAACACCTTCCAGCAGATGGCGGATAAAGGGGCCTTTGTGGAATGGGCCGAGGTCTATGGAAATCTTTACGGGACCTCGGTTGAAGGCCTCAGACATCAGATCTTTGCTGGAAGGGATGTGCTGGTGGATGTGGATACCCGGGGCGGCAGCAATATCAAGCACCGGTTCAGGGAAAGCGTGTTGATCTTTTTGATTCCCCCTTCCCTGAAAGTGCTGGAAGCGCGGTTGCGGGCCCGGGATGCAGACGGGGAGACCGCCATGCAGACCCGGTTGGCACAGGCCGCAGAGGAAATCAGGCAGTGTAAAAGGTATGATTATATGGTGATCAACGATGATTTGGAAAAGGCCGTCTCAGAGGTGGAGGCCGTCATCGTATCTGCGCGTCTCAGGACGCCCCGTCAGCTGCCGGTAATCAGAAGGATGTTTGATTTTATGTCCTGAAAATCTCTCCAGGGCATCCACACCCTGGTGAACCCCTGTCACAGTTGATATTCCTCACAGATCCGCTTGTATACCGGCTTGAATTCCTCCCAGATCTCCAATCCAATACGGTTTTGGGTGTCCACGATCTCCTCCAGGATCTGGGCATTGGTGAGCGGGTTAACCACCACCGCCCGTAGCACCACGATGCGCTGGGGCCGGTAGCGGGTGGATTCCAGGGTGGTCCTGGAGACGAACGAGGTATCGTCCCGCCTGAGGGCCTTGTGGAGTTTGATGTTGAGTCCGTTGATCAGGTGGTTCACCTTTCTGATCTGTTGTTCCCGTCGTTTCGGGCTTATTTCGGCGCTCGCAGACCCGGTTCGGTTTTGCAGGAAGGTGATTTTTTGTCTTACGGTTTCGGGTATGAAACGATAATTGAGGATAAACAATTCAGGTAGGTTCAACGTCTCGAAATTGCCGCACCCGTCGATCAGGGTTTGGAGGGTGGTGGTCGATTTTTTGGCCTGCTTTAGAAGAAGTCCGTATCCTTCCCTGCCGATGATCTTTAAGGCCGCCCAGGGCTTGAGGGCGGCAAAGGGGCGTGATCCTTCAATGGTGAATCGTCCGGTATCCACCGAGTTTTTCCTGATGATGTATTGGGAGGAATGGCGAATCAGATTGAGATCCCTTTCGTTCTGCATCAAAATGATGCCCATGGACATGGGGCAGTAAAGGAGTTTGTGGGCGTCAATGGAGACCGAATCGGCCTGCTCGATGCCCTTAAAGAGCGGACGGTATTCGTCCACCAGCATGGCGGATCCCCCCCAGCAGGCATCCACGTGAAAGTGGGCCCCGGTTTCACGGGCGATTTCAGCCAGGGCCTTTAGATTGTCCACGTTCCCGGTTTCGGTGGTGCCGGCGATCCCGACGACGGCGATCAGCTTGGTCCCGGCGTCATCCCCCTTCTCCAGTGTTTTCAACCTTCGGTCCAGTTTTCCCAGATCCATGCGGTTGTGTTTATCCACAGGGATACTCAGGATGTTTTCCTCTCCGATGCCGAGAAGATTTCCGGCCTTCTTGATGGAATAATGCCCCCGGGTGGAGACGATGACCACCCCCCGGGCATAGCCGTAGTGGGCCAGGGCCCGGGCCATGCCCGCGGTCCGCGCCCCCGGAAAGTTCTTTTGGGCCGGAAACGCCTTTTCCCTCGCCACCAGTAGTGCAGTCAGATTGGCGAGAGTCCCGTCTGCCGTGACATTGCCGATGGCCACCTGGGGGTTCTGAATATTTTTCCGGTAGTATTGTTCCGGCTTTTCATAGATGAGCCGATGAAGCCAGGCCACCAGCTCCCGTTCTACAAAGCTGGAGGCCTTGGCCGTTTCGATCTTGACCTGATTCTGGTTCAAGGCGGCCGTGATCATCTCCAGCAGGATCATGAAATAGGGGATGGCACTGATCATGTGCCCGATATAATACGGGTTCCCCACTTTGACCGAATGGGCGATGATCTTGGTCTTGATCTCGCTCAGCACGTCCTTAATGAGGTGGGGCTCATCCGGTATGGCGGTCTTATCAAAGATGTAATTCAGCTCAGGGAGGGTGATGCTGCTGTGAATGCCCCCCTTTTCTTTGAAAAAATCGTGGATCATCTCCAGAAGTTCGTGCCCGAACTCGATAAACTTGTCCGGGGAGTCGGGCATGATAAAGAGCTTTCTCAGGTATTCCAGGTTTGATTTGACCTTGGGGGCTCGGTTCATGGGATCTTTACGGATGAAGGGTGGTATTCACTTGATGGGAACCGCCAGCATCTTTTCCACCGCAGACTTGGCCCTGATCCCGATTTCATCTGGCACGCGTATCTCAGGCTGCAGGGTCTCCAGGGCAGCGAGGATATGCGGCAACCGGGTCTTTTTCATATCTGCACAGACCATCCCTGGATCTGCGGGGATAAACCGCTTGCCAGGATTCGCCTTTTCAAGGGGATAAAGGATGCCGGTCTCGGTACCGATGATAAAGGCGGATTTCTCTGATTGTTGGACATAGGAGAGCATCCCCGAAGTGCTTTTCACGGCATCAGCCAGTTCCAGAACCGAAGGGGGGCATTCCGGATGGGCCACGAATGGGGCCTCGGGATGTTCCTTTTTGACCCGTTCCACCTGTTTTGTTGTAAGATTGTTGTGAACCGGGCAGTATCCCTCCCACCAGGTAATGTCCCTCTCGGTATGATGGGCCGCGTATTGGGCCAGGTTTTTGTCCGGCGTCATGAGGATTCGGGTGTGGGGGTCCACGGCGTTGACCACCTGGATCACATTGGCCGAGGTGCAGCATATATCGCTTTCGGCCTTGACCTCCGCAGTGGTATTGACATAACTGATGACGTAGGCATCGGGGATCTCTTTCCTTTTTTCCCGTAGGGCCCGGGCGGTGATCATATCCGCCATGGGACATCCGGCACCCGCCACCGGGAGGAGAACGGTCTTATCCGGGCACAGGATCGATGCGGTTTCGGCCATGAAATTGACGCCACAGAAGACAATGACCTCTGCTTCGGTCTGTGAAGCCTTCATAGAAAGCTCAAGGGAGTCACCGCAAAGGTCTGCAATATCTTGAATTTCCGGACGTTGATAATTATGGGCCAAAAGGATTGCATTGCGGTTTTTAAGGAGCCCCCTGATCTGCTCCTTTATCTCCGGGTCGTGGTGTGCGGACGGACTCATGTATGCTCCTTGTCTCAGGTGGTGTTTTTCAAAATGCTCAGCGAGCCCTGTTAAACGCCGCTTTGCGGCCCTCCTGTGGAGGGTTTAACAAGGCGAGCGCATTCCCTGCAGCTCGTTGGAGGGGTCTTCAATGGCCCCCTGTCTCAGTATCTGTGGCGGCTCTGTGGTAATGTCCAGGACGGTGGAGAGGCTGCCGCTCTGTAAACGCCCCCCATCCAAGAGCAGATCGATCCCTTTTCCGAATACCCGTAGGATCTCCTCGGGATCCCGGCACGGCGGCGTGTCTGAAATATTGGCACTGGTGCCGGTGATCGGCCTTTGGATTTCCCTGGCCAAGGCGGTGGCAACGGGGTGGCTGGAGAGCCGGACCCCGATTTTGCCGGTTCCTGCGGTCAACAGGGGCGAGATTCGGGGTCCGGCTTCAAATATCAATGTCAGGCCCCCGGGCCAGAATCGATTCATCAAAGGCCGGGCTACGGGCGGAATCTCTGCCACATACCGGTTGAGTGCCTGCAGGGAAGGGATCAGGATCAGAATGGGACGGTCGGGTTTTCTCTGTTTCAGGGTGAAGACCCTCTGAACCGCCGTCTCATTGGTGGCATCCGCGGCAATGGCATAAACGGATTCCGTGGGGCAGGCCACCAGGCCTCCGGACAAGAGGATCTTCCCGGCCTTTTGGACCGGAAGTTCAAAACCGGATTCCAGACTGAGTCTCACCAAGGTTACTGCCCTGATTGATACCAGGAGTCCACTTTGGAAGCGGCCTCTTGGGTAAGTTCGCTTCGGTATCTGCGTACGGCCTTTGACACCTCGGGATGTTTCAAGGCCAAGATTTGAGCGGCCAAGACCGCGGCGTTTTTGGCCCCGCCTTTGCCCACAGAGACCGTGGCCACCGGAATACCCGGGGGCATCTGTACGGTGGAAAGCAGGGCGTCCATTCCGTTCAGCGGGGATGAATCAATGGGGATGCCGATGACCGGGAGGGTGGTGTGGGCGGCCAGAAAGCCGGCCAGGTGGGCTGCCCATCCAGCACCGGCAATGAGGACCTCAATGCCCTGATCCATGGCGCCGGTGGCATATATCCTGGCCTGCTCCGGGGTCCTGTGGGCGGATAACACCTTCACCTCATAGGGTATGTTGAGACCATCCAGGAGGACCGTACACCCCTTCATCACCTCAAAATCAGAAGCACTTCCCATGACCACGCCGATCAATCTCTTATTAGGCCCCATCCTCTCCTCCCCATACCATTTATGTTCTCCCCTTGGCCATGCCCATCAGGGGATAGACGATCATCCCCGCCAGCCAGGCAATGTCCTCTGCCGATAGGATGTCCCCGATGCTGCGGTCAAACAGGATGGTCCCTTCGGGCGGAAATTCGTCATCCCCCCGCCACAGAATCAGGGCCGCCGGCACCCGGGGAAAGGCCTGGACCGTCACGGCCGCGTCCCCCTGATCCAGGGGTTGTGCATCATAGACCTCCTTGGCCAGTTTTATGAATACCTCAGGCTGGTCCCCGAAGGTATTCACCATGGGGTTTTTGGCCCTGCGGAGAAAGGCATCTATGTAAAACTTTCCGTCCGGGATCTCCTGATAAGCCACCCATTCGCCGGTTGGAGCGGCTCCGGTTGCGCCGTTGAGGTAATGGAGGATCAGGACCTGCTCCTGCAAATTCGGTTCCTCTCCGGATTCTCGAAACGTCATTTGGAACCCGGGGCCCTCCAGGAGGACCCTTTTTTGAAGGAAGGGCAGGGCAAGCAGGGGATGGCCATCGGGTCCCTGCTCCATGGTCGCCCCGCTGTGCGTTGCAATCTCTTGGGCATCCCTTGTGGCCAGCCCTTGCCTGCTTAGTTCAACCGCCTTTTTATAATCATCCACTCTTGCCACACCCACTCTCCTTTTTTGGGCCAAAAGATCATGGTCTTGAGGTTGGCGCTCCGCTTACAAAATGCTACGGTGTGTGTTATACTGGTTTAATGGTAATGGCAAGTCCGGAGTTCGTCAAGTGATTGCGTGCAGGGGGCGGGGAAACCAGGGGAGACCAATGGCCCAGAGAAAGAAGAAACAGAGGCGCTTGAATCGGCACAAGCCTGCGAAGAACCGTCCTGAGGCCCCGTTCAATCCTGCCCTGGACAGGCCTGTTTCCCTGGGGCCCAAAGAGAGGGTCCCATCCGATGGAGAGACAGTCGACCATGAACCGGTGGCTGGGAAGGCCCCTGTTACAGAAGAGGATCGCTTCATTGAGGCCATGTGGGATGTGGATCCGTTGTCCCAGGACCGGGGGAGGGTGGTGCGGCTGCCTCCCCGTGACCTGAGACCGCCCCATCCCCCCAGGAGCGGGGATCTGGAGGTCCTGGCCCACCTTTCCGATCTGGTGAGCGGGGCCGCTGAAATGGATATCACCTTCTCTGATGAATACATGGAGGGGGCCGTGCCGGGCATGGACCGCAGGCTGATGGAAAAGCTGAGGAAGGGAGAGTTCCCTATCCAGGACCATGTGGATCTCCACGGCCTGACCCAACCGGAGGCGGAAATCAGTATCCGGGATTTTCTCTTGGACAGTTATCGCCACGGACTGCGGTGTGTGCTGGTGGTGCATGGCAGAGGGCTCAATTCTGAAAACCATATTCCGGTCCTCAAAACCCGGGTGCCGGTGTGGCTGAGCCGGGGGCCGGTCAAAAAAATCATCCTGGCCTTTTCCACTGCAAGGGCCTATGATGGCGGAACCGGGGCCATGTATGTGCTCTTAAGACGGAGCGGCAAGGCCCTATAGACCACTGAATAGGACCATGTAACCGGCGAACCTCGGGAGCCGTGACAACTCTGGGTCCCTTTATCCATTGATATACAGGAAAAAACCATGAAATTGGGAATCATAGGTCTTCCACAGGCGGGAAAATCAACGGTGTTTGCCGCACTGACCGGGGCCAGAGGGGAAAAAGGGGGCACTGACAGCTTCCAAAAGGGCGCCAGGTTGGCCACCATTACGGTGGCTGATGATCGGATCGATTTTCTGGCGGATATGTATGCCCCTGAAAAGACCACCTATGCCAAAATCGAATACCTCCTCCCTTCTGAAGTGGGCAGAGGCGCTTCCGGTTCTGCTTCGGAAGGGGAATTCTGGGGCCAGGTCCGTACCTGCGACGCCCTGGTGCAGGTGGTGCGGAATTTTGAAGGGCCTGTGGGGTCGCCCTCCACGCCTGACGTTGATTTTTCCAAGCTGGAACAGGAAATGATTTTCAACGACCTGATGGTGGTGGAGAAACGGATGGAGAGAATCGATCTGGACCAAAAACGGGGGAAAAAACCGCCACCCGAAGAACCGCCCCTGCTCCAGTCATGCCGTCAACTGCTGGAAAAAGGGATGCCCCTTCGTCATTCCCCTGAACTGGCATCAGATCCCATGCTCAAGGGGTTCACATTTCTCTCCGCAAAACCCCGGCTGGTGGTCGTCAACAACGAGGATGAGACCGAGGAGATGCCCGCGTGGGCCCAGAGGCCCGAGGGGATGGAGCTGATCGTGGTGCGAGGCAAGCTGGAGATGGATATCGCCGAGATGTCACCCGAGGAATCCGAGGAATTCCTGGAGGCCTACCATATCACGGAATCGGCCCTGGACCGGGTCATCAGCAGTTCCTTTAGGATCCTCAATCGGATCTGCTTTTTTACGGTGGGTTCCGACGAGGTGAAGGCATGGCCCATCCGGTCCCGCACGCCGGCCCTGGAAGCGGCGGGGGCGGTTCATTCGGATATCCAGCAGGGCTTTATCCGGGCTGAGGTGGTTTCTTTTGAGGACCTTAAAGCCCAGGGGAGTTTCAAGGCGGCCAAAAAGGCGGGCCTGGTACGGCTGGAAGGGAAGGAGTACACGGTCGAGGACGGGGATATCATCAATTTCCGCTTCAATGTGTAAATGAGGGTTCCGGTTTCAGGTGGCAGGCCGGCCGGGCCCTGGTACCCAAGGACGGTTTATATTCCACATACGAGGGATTTGGCATGGAAAAGATAAAGGTGGTTATTGTGGGCGCAGGAGGGTATGGCGGCTGTGGGGCCATTGAGCTCTTGCTGGGGCACCCCCGGGCAGAGATCTGCGCCCTTATTGATAAGGAACAGGTAGGGCGCCCCATCAGCGATTTGTATCCGCATCTTAAGGGATTCTGCGATATGCCCATCCTGGACCCCCGCCAAGCCCAGTGCCCCGAGGATGCGCAGGTGGTCTTCTTTTCCACCCCGGACGGGGTGGGTCAGACCGAGGCGGGGGCATGGCTCGAAAAAGGCATGAAGGTGGTTGATTACAGCGGTGATTTCCGGTTCAATGATCTCGAGACCTATAAAGGGTATGCCGCCAGAATCGGTCGGAATCAAGGACACGCCGCCCCCGATCTTCTGCCTCAATCCGTATACGGGCTGGCCGAGCTCCATCGTGCAGAAATCCAGGGCGCCAATCTGGTGGGGAACCCGGGCTGCTTTGCGGTCAGTTGCATCCTGGGGCTCTCTCCGGCCGTAAAAGAAAAACTCGTTGACCCCCAAACCATCATCTGTGACGCCAAGACCGGGGTCTCCGGGGCCGGCAAAAACCCCAATCCCACCTTTCACTACCCTGCCCGCTATGATGCCATGAATGCCTACAAGGTTTCCGGTCACCAGCATGTGTATGAGGTTGAAAGGGAGTTGGGCAGGATGGCGGGCGACCCGGTCGCCATCACCTTTACCCCCCATGTGGTCCCCCTCAGCCGCGGGATATTGACCACCATTTACGCCCGGATCCGTGAGGGGGTGAATGTCAACACCCTGATCGATGCCTACCAGGCCTTTTATCAGGCGGATCGATTCGTGCGGGTGTTCGGTCCTGAAACGCCCCAGATCAGTACCCACGTGAGAGGAAGCAATTTCTGCAATATCTCCCTCCACGTGGATGAGCGGACCGGTAATGTGATCATTGTCAGCCTGATCGATAATCTGGTGAAGGGGCAGGCCGGGAGTGCGGTCCAGAATATGAATCTCATGTTCGGGCTGGATGAAACCGAGGGGCTGCTGCATCCGGGAATTTATCCCTGAGACATTTTTCAAACGTCTCTGAGGTCCATAAACAGCCCGGCTCATGGGGCTATCGAATGCATACGCTCCTGACCTGGGTGAAATCGGTGATCCCCTGACAGACTTTCCGGATCCCGTCCTGCATGAGCGTGGTCATGCCGTCTGCCACGGCCTGGTTCAGGATCTCCCTGATCCTGGCCCGACCCTGTATGAGTTGCTGGATCTCGTCCGTTCCCACCAGTACCTCGTGGAGTGCGGTGCGGCCCGCATAACCGGTCTGGTTACACTCGGGGCACCCCTTGGGCCGGTAGAGACAAAAATCTTCATTGTATTCCACCCCGAGCTGTTCGAATCCCTTTCCGTACGCCCTGACCAGGGCATCGTATTCTTCCTGGGAGGGATGATATTTTTCCTTGCATTTGGGACACAGGGTCCGGGCCAGTCGTTGGGCAATGACCCCGAGAAGGGCGTCCGCGAAATTGAAGGGGTCCATCCCCATGTCCAGGAGACGGGTGATGGTCTCCGCCGCACTGTTGGTATGAAGGGTGCTGAAGACCAGGTGCCCGGTGAGGGAGGCCTCAATGCCGGTGGTCATGGTCTCCCGGTCTCTCATCTCCCCCACCATGATCACATCCGGATCCGCCCGCAGAAATGAGCGCATGGCCCTGGCAAAATCAAACCCGATCTTGGGGTACACCTGGACCTGGCGCAGCCCCTCCTGGGTGATTTCCACAGGGTCTTCGGCGGTCCAGATCTTCTTCTCCGGGGTGTTGATGTAATGCAGCGCCGCATGGAGCGTGGTGGTCTTGCCGCTCCCGGTGGGACCGACCACCAGCACGATGCCGTAGGGCAGGGTAATCATGTTGATGGTCTCGTCATAGTCCCTCTGGGTCATGCCCATGGCCTTGAGGGGCATGGGCTTGCTGGCAGAGAGGATGCGCATGACCACGTCCTCATTTTGCCCGGCCGTGGGGATGGTGGCCACCCGGAGTTCAATATCCAATGGGGCAAACTTACTGAATTTTATCTTTCCGTCCTGGGGAAGCCGTCTTTCAGAAATGTCCAGATCCGACATGATCTTGAGGCGGGAGACCATGGCCCGCTTATGGGTGTAAGGGATGGTCTGATACACCTGGCAGGCCCCGTCTATGCGGAACCTTACCACGGCACTGGCCTTGCCCTGCCTGGGTTCTATGTGGATATCCGAAGCGTTTCTGGAGTAGGCATCCGCAATCATCTTATTGATCAGCCGGACAATGGCACTGTCGTTTTCACTCATGCCGCCCCGGGCTTCTTCCTCTCCCTCGTCCTCTGAGGTGTCCAGCTGTCCCAGGATGTCCTCTATGCTGCCGGTGCCGCTCAGCATCTCCTTAGAGCTGAGATCAAAAAAATGCGATATCATCTTATGGATATCCTCTCTCAGGGAGACGCAGAATTCGAATTCCCGTCCGGGCAGAAATCGCTTGATGGCATCTCTGGCCGGGAGATAGTCCGGGTCTTCCATGACCACGATGACCTTTCCGTCTGCCTGGCCCACCGGCACGAAGGCATTGGTCTTCAGAAAACTGGCCTTGAGCCCTTTTATGAGCTCAGCCGGGATAACCATTCTGTCCACATAGGGGATAAAGCGGGTCCTGTAATGGTTGGCCAATGACTTCCCGATATCCGCCTTGGATACGCTGAAGTCGGACATCAGTACGGATTCCACACTCTTTTGGGCACTCCTGGCCCGGGACATGGCCTGGTTCAGTTCATTGCCGGAGACGATATTATGGGTGAGCAGAAAGTCGAATTTGGTGGGCTTGGTCTGTTGGGCCAGTTTCTGGTTCTTGTAAAAGGCCAACCCCAGTACCTTGAGGATGTCCAGGAGCGCGGCGTGGTCGTCACGGGTAAAGCGGGTTCCATGGGTCTTGTTGAGGAGCTGGATGACCCCCAGCAGCTGCCGGGCATGGACAATGGGCGACACCAGGACCTGACGGGTCCGGTAGCCGGTCCGTTCATCCCAACTCCTGTCAAATCGCAGGTCCGGGCTGATTCTCTGAAGGGCCTGGTCATCGTACACATCCGCGATATTGAGGATCTTTCCGGTGACCCCGCAAAACCCGGCAATGCTTTTCTTGTTGAGCCCCACCCGGATCTCCTGGACCTCATCCCCGGTCTTGAGCAGGGAGACCAGTTGCCGCTTTTCCCGATCCACCACAAATATGGTGATGCGATCGGCATCAAACAGGCCCAGGATCCTTCCCTGCAGGTTCAGCAGGATTTCATTGGTATCGCCGGCGGCGTGGATTTCATTGGTAATGGTGTTGAGCCTTTTTTGGTATTCAAGTCGCTTCTCGATCGATTTGGTTTCATCGGCCATTGATTCGCTCCTTGGAGGGGTCCACAGGTAACCATACAAAAACATCCGGCAGGGGTGCAATGGAATTATTTGCCATGCAAAGGCCGATGGGGTATAAGGGCCTTCACTCACATCGACAATAGGGAGATACGGTTTTGCTCATTGATACCCATGCCCATCTCGACATGAAGGCATTTGATGCGGATCGGGACGCGGTTGTGGATCGTTCCCTGAAAGGCGGCGTGCACGGCATCATCAGTGTGGGAATCGACAGAAAGAGCTCGGTTCGTGCCATTGAACTGGCCGCAAAATATCCATGCGTGAAGGCGGCCATCGGGTACCATCCCCATAATGCCCAAGGATGCACCCCCGCCGATTTGGCGGAACTGGCCCCCCTGGCCGAAGATCCGGCTGTAGTGGCCTGGGGGGAGATCGGACTCGATTTTTATCGGGAGTATTCGAATCCCCAGGCCCAGCAGCCCGTGTTTGAAGAGCAGCTCACCATGGCCCATGACCTGGGTCTGCCGGTGGTCATCCATGACCGGGAGGCCCATGAGGCGGTCTACGGGGCGCTCAAAAAGATGGGGAAAGGGGACCGGAAAGGAGTGATCCACTGTTTTTCAGGAGACCTGGCCCTGGCCCGGGCATTTACGGATTTGGGATATTATATTTCCATTCCCGGAACCGTCACCTACAAAACAGCGACTATCACCCGGCAGGTGGCCGCGTCCCTGCCCCTGGATCGATTGCTGGTGGAGACCGATGCGCCCTTTCTCACCCCGGTGCCCAACCGGGGCCGGCGCAATGAGCCCCTTTTTGTCACCTACACGGCCCGGGAGGTGGCCCGGTTACGGGGGCTTGAATTGGCTGAAGTGGCCCGGCAGACCACTCAAAACGCGGCATATCTCTTCGGCCTGGAGGGGGTGTTCCAGTAGAGTCTTAAATCGTAACTTATACGCCGGAAGCCAAGAAGTTTTGTCGATGCGAACCCAATGAATTGATTACAGATAAAGGTTTCAGGTGTCGGGTTTCGGGTGTCAGGGTTTGTTTTTTTTCTGAAACCTGACACCCGAACACTGACACCTCATTTTGGTTGCGGCCGGTAGCCTGTCTTAGGTTGGCAAACATGAATGCCCCTCATTTTCCATCTATCAGTGACACCTACCCCCTGATCCTGGCCTCTGCATCCCCTCGCCGGAAGCGGCTCATGGCCCAGGCCCGGATCCCTCACCGGGTGGTGGTCAGCGGGGTGGAGGAAACGGATATGGACGGGGACCCCGCCACCCAGGCGTGCGGCCTCGCCGAAAAAAAGGCCAGGAGGGCCTTTTCATTCATAGGCGCTTCCTGGGTTCTGGGTGCCGACACCATGGTGGTGGTGGAGAACCGGATCTTGGGCAAACCCGGGGATGCCGCTGATGCTCAGGCCATGCTCACGCAGCTGGGGGGCAGATCCCATCAGGTGATCACCGGTTTTTGCATTTTGACGCCATCAGGGGATGGGGAACACTGTGAGGCGGTGACCACCGATGTGCGGTTCAAGTCCTTGACTTCCCAGGAGATTGACGCCTACACCGCCACCGGCGAACCTGAGGGTAAGGCAGGCGGATACGCCATCCAGGGGATGGGGGCCTTTATGGTGGAGGCCATCTTTGGTTCCTATACCAATGTGGTGGGACTCCCCTTGTGTGCGGTGATCAAGGCCCTGATCGAGGCGGGGGCGCTGGATCATTACCCCATCCCATGAAGCAAGCGGTTCCAAATGGGTTTTGGACATGATGGTATTCGATCCCAAGCGGGACGGGCGTCAAAAGCCTCGTCAATGCTATCATTTAGAATGATCAGCGCGACCCGCCATAAGCCTGGACATGATTTAAGAGCCATTGCTCAGAAAATCAACAGTCTCGCATATGGATCGCCATCATTGGATCAGAACCTTTGTTTGTAACTTCAACGCGAGCAGCGAAGATATCTTGTTAGAGCTAAGCCGTACGGTTCATTAGATGTTATGGTTTCAGGTTACAGAGTTCAGAAAAAAGAAGCGGGAGCTCCTTTGCCGAAACCTGAAATCCGGCCACTATTTTGGTTGCCGCCGTTAGGGTGCCTGTATTACCTTAGCATGTTGAAATAAAGACCCCCTCATGGCCTGGAACCCCGTTTCAGAGGCCTAAACTGTTATGGGTGCCTTAGGTGTAGCAGAATGCAAACGTTGAGACGGGCCGAACCCAGAACAGTCTTTGTGAAAAACGACGAAGTGGCATCTTCGTTCCTCTCTCACATGCTGGCCATGTGATCAAACTCCTTCCACTCGGCAGGGTACGTACCGGTGCAGGGGCGTTCCGATAGGGTCCCGGTGCGTATTCTTGGTCAGGCGATTCACATTGATGCCAAAAACCGCTCCGTCATAGATCAGGCCGAAACCATGGGGAATGAGCACCATGCCCTCCCTCGCCCGATCGGTCACCTGGAGTTCCCCCACCTCACTTCCTGCATCGGTTATGACCCGGACCCTCTGGCCGTCATGGAGCCCGAGGGCATCGGCATCAGCCGGACTCAGCGACACGGTACAGGCCCTCTTTCCCTCATTCCACGCCGGGTTTCTCATGAGCGTGTTGGCATTGTACCGGGTATGTCTTCCAG
>JAIPDZ010000111.1 GCA_021737425.1 Deltaproteobacteria bacterium | reverse complement strand
GAATCGAGCACATCCATGAGCTATTATCCGATCTTCCTCCAGCTTGAGCGCAGGACCGTCCTGGTGGTCGGCGGGGGGAGTGTGGCGTTGCGGAAGGTGGAAACCCTTCTGGAATACGGGGCGTTGGTGCGCCTGGTCAGCCGGGAACTGACCCGGCCGTTTATGGCCCTGATGGAGAAGGATCGGGTCGCATACCTGGGCCCCCGGTTCAGGGAGGAATACTTGGACGGCATCTTTCTGGTTATTGCGGCCACGGATGACCATGACCTGAATCACACCATCAGCGAAAGCGCCCGCAGCAGGGGACTGCTGGTCAATGCGGTGGACCAGCCTGAGGACTGCACCTTTATCGTCCCTTCCATTGTGAGGCGAGGCGACCTGTTGATCGCCGTTTCCACCTCGGGAAAGAGCCCCGCTTTTGCCAGAAGGGTTCGGGAAGGTCTGGAACAGCGCTTCGGGGATGAATACGGCATATTCCTGGCCCTTATGGGGAAGGTACGCGAACGGGTCCTTGCCCTGGGGCTTTCCCAGGCGGAAAACAGTCGCCTTTTTAAGGAGATTGTGGATGCCGACCTGCCCAAGGCCATTTCAGCCCAACAGTGGGAAGCGGTGGAGGCCGCACTCCGGCGTATTTTGCCCCAGGCTGTGGATATTAAGGATCTTTTTGAAAGATGACACTGATATGGTTCAATTCAGCCCTTTTTTTTGAATTGCTTGCTGCGGGCGGATTTATTGTCTTTATTATCAAGCAGCAGCAATGGGTATTCAGGATCTCCTACTGGATCCTGGTGGCGGGGCTGATCTGTCATACCTTTTTTCTGGCGTACCGGTATTATCTGTTAGGGACAGTCCCGGTCCTGGACCTCAAATCGGCCCTGTCTGTTTTTGCCTGGTCCATTATCGGTGTGTACCTCATCATTCAGGCCAGATTCAAGTTGAGGGTGCTGGGGTCCTTTGTGGCCCCCTTTGCCGC
This sequence comes from Deltaproteobacteria bacterium, assembly GCA_021737425.1. Taxonomy (GTDB): domain Bacteria; phylum Desulfobacterota; class DSM-4660; order Desulfatiglandales; family Desulfatiglandaceae; genus JAIPDZ01. The sequence continues at coordinate 12,362 of JAIPDZ010000111.1, read as the reverse complement.
CTTTCTCATGATCGTCTCTTCGGTCATGCCCTGGAAGACAGGACCGGTGAATCCCCTGTACAAGAGTCTCTGGCTTACGGTTCACGTGGGGACCATATTCATCGGGGATGGCCTGCTGGCCATCGCCTTTCTGGCCGCCATTATGTATCTGATCCAGGAACGCCAGATTAAACAGAAGCGGCTGGGGTCCATTTACACCCGGCTTCCCTCTCTCGCCACCCTGGACCGGATCAATTACCATGCCATTGTCTACGGATTCCCCTTTCTGACCGCCGGAATGATTACCGGCTCCATTTACGCCCAGTACGCCCTGGGGACCTACTGGCGGTGGGATCCCAAGGAAGTGTGGTCCCTCATTTCATGGCTCTTTTACGCGGCCTTGCTCCATCAAAGGCTGGCTGCGGGATGGCAGGGCCGACGGGCCGCTGTTTTGTCCATTATCTGTTTTTTGATCCTGGTCTTTACCTTTGTGGGGGTGAGCCTCCTCATGGGCGGCTACCACAGTTTCAGTAGTCTGGAGGCGGTATAATCGCCATGCTGAAGCTGATCAATATGGGCATGAATCACGAGACCGCGCCCGTGTCGCTCCGGGAGTGTCTCGCCACAGACCCGGACAACACCCCAAAGGTCCTCTCCTGCATGCGGAATCTCACCAGCGTGAATGAAGGACTGTTCCTTTCCACCTGCAACCGGGTGGAGACCCTGTTTACCACCGAGTGTCCCCATGAAGCCAAAACAGCGGTGCTGTCGTATGTCTCGGGGTTGGCAGGGATGTCACCGGAGGCCTTTCAATCTTCTTTATATACCCATGAGGATATGGAGGCGGTGCGACACATATTTCAGGTGGCCTCCAGCCTCGATTCCATGGTGATCGGTGAACCCCAGATCCTGGGACAGATCAAGGAGGCCTACTATCATGCCACCCGGGAGAAGACATCGGGGGTAATTCTCAACCGGCTCATGCACCGGGCGTTTCATGTGGCCAAACGGGTACGGTCAGAGACCGGAATCTGCGGGGCTGCCGTGTCCATCAGCTATGCGGCGGTGGAACTGGCCAAAAAAATCTTTCATGTGCTGGAGGGCAAAAAGGCACTGTTGGTGGGCGCCGGGGAGATGGCGGAGCTGGCAGCCAGGAATCTCCTCTCCAATGGGGTGAGCGCCCTGGTGGTGGTAAATCGGACCTTTGAGCGCGCGGTCCGGGTGGCGCAGCAGTTTGACGGTCAAGCAGCCTCTTTTGATGAACTAACGACCCAGCTCAAAGATGCGGATATCGTCATTACCTCCACGGCCTCGGCAGAGTGCGTGATCACCCGTTCGATGGTGAAACAGGCATTTAAAAAACGACGAAACCGGCCCCTGTTCTTTATCGACATTGCAGTGCCCAGGGATGTGGAACCGGCGGTCAATGATTTGAATAACGTCTATGTATACGACATCGACGACCTGAAAGGCGTTATCGAACTGAACATGGCCCAGCGGCAGGAGGAGGCAATCAAGGCCCGCCGCATTGTGGATGAAGAGGTGGTGAAGTTTGAACAGTGGATGGAAACCCTGGCCGTGGTGCCGACCATTGTGGCCTTGAGGACCAAGGCCGAGTCCATCATCCGCGCTGAGCTCAAGCGAAGCAGTTCTGCATTGGGGGAGCTTACAGCGTCTCAACGGGCTGTGGTGGAGACCCTGACCCGGTCGGCCGTGGAAAAGGTCCTCAACGATCCCATCCTCTTTTTAAAGGGGAAGGCGGGCAGGACCACGCTGAATACCTACTTGGACACCACCAAGAGACTCTTCGGGCTGGATACCCATGACATGGACGGGGAGCATGAATAGAAGGAGGATAATATGGGTTTGACACAGATGATCGATACGCTTAAGAATCATCCGGATTATCCCAGCATGGGGATGATCGCCAGCCACCTCGGGGTGGTCCGGCAAACCGCCCGGGACGGAGGTCCGGTGAGCGGTATCCGGGTGACATTTGACCGGGACGTAGTCCAAGATATAGTTCGTAATACCAAAGAGATGGATGGCATTGTTGAGGTCTTGGTTGAGACCTATGAGGGAGATTTGAAGGTGGGGGATGAGATCATGGCGGTGGTGGTGGGCGGTGACATCCGGGATCATGTTTTCCCTGCGCTCATTCACGCCGTGGACGCCATCAAGAAAAAGGGCGCAGTCAAGAAGGAGTTCTGAGGCGGAGGATGGGTTATGGGAATGGTGGATGTGACCGAAAAGCCGGTGATCCGGCGTCTGGCAGAAGCGAGGGGGAAGCTCTTTTTAGGGCCAAAGACCGTCCAGGCGGTTCGGGAAGGGAGTATTCAAAAGGGAGATCCCTTTTTGGTGGCTGAGGTGGCTGCCATGAATGCGGCCAAACAGACCCATCTTTTGATTCCCCACTGTCATCAGATCCCTTTGGATACGGTAAAGATAGGGTTTGAATTAACTGATGAGGGGGTTGAGGCCCGGTGTCTGATCAGGGCCCAGGCCCGGACAGGAGTTGAAATGGAGGCCTTGGTAGGGGTCACCATGGCACTGAACACCCTGTGGGATATGGTGAAATACCTGGAAAAGGATGCGGACGGACAGTATCCGGGCACGCGGATGACGGATATTCGAGTGATACGAAAAGAAAAAGGCGGGAGGGGTCAAGCGCCCGGTTAACGGATGGGGGAAATATGAGCAAATTTTGTTTTATCATGTCATTGCTGGCGGGATTGCTCCTGATGGAGCAGGCAAGCTGGGCTGAGACACACTACGTAACCGACGTCCTTAAGGTAGGGGTGCGGACCGGACCCAGTCTTGAAAACAAGATCACCCATTTTTTGATCTCCGGCCAGCCTGTTGAGCCTCTGGAATCTCGGGAGGGATGGACCCGCGTCCGGGTTTCAAGGGAGGACAAAGACGATTATGAAGGGTGGGTTTTGAGTCGCTTTCTGAGCCAAGACGTGCCTTGGAAAAACCAGGCAGTCTCTTTAAAAGAGGAAAACAGTGTGCTAAAAGAGAAGGCCCTCGAATTGGAGGAGGCCTGGAAAGAGGCTTCGCAAAATGAACAGCGGCTAAAGGCGGATCTGGAAAAAGCGACCAGGGAGCTTCGTCAATTGCGGCAGGAATACAAGATTTTGAAAACGGGCGCAAAGGATTTCCTGGAACTGAAAGAAAAACAAAAGGCCACGGAGGCGTTATTGAGCACCCTGCAGGAAAAGACCGAGACGCTGACCCAGGAAAATGAGAGTTTGCGGTCTTCCCAGAGGACCAAATGGTTTGCCACCGGGGCCCTGGTATTGCTCTGCGGTCTGATGATTGGTCTAATTATGGGAAGACAGCAAAAAAAGAAAAAATCATTGTATTATTGATACGCCCTGGTTGAGCCGAATAAGGGACACCGGTAATTTCTACGGAAGTTTCAGAGGATTTCTTAGGGTATCGCATTTGTGTACCGCCTTTGGAAGAGAGCCCTTCAGGGGCTAACCTGGCACGCCAAACCCCTGCGCTAAGAAATCGTTGATTCACAACCCGGTATCTGGCCTCTGGCAAAAAGGTCATAAGAAAATATAATCCCATGGCGTTCTCGATATGTCCAGGATTAACATTCGGACGGGGGCCCTCATGCTATGAAAGAAAAAAGGAAGATCGATAGCTTTTTAGGGGCGGACGTTGAATTTAAGGGGAAATTGAAATTCTCCGGAACACTTAGAATAGACGGTCATGTCAAAGGAGAGATATGGGCAGAAGGGAGTCTTGTCGTGGGAGAAGGCGCCTCTGTCCGGTCCCATATCCATGCCTCTTCCGTTCAGGTTTCAGGAGAGCTCCACGGGAATATTGTTGCGGATCACAGGATTGAAATTCTTTCCCCCGGCAAGGTCGTTGGAGATATCCAAGCCCCCGTGCTTTTGATGGAGAAAGGGGGAGCTTTACAGGGGGGGGTCCGGGTGCGTCGAGAGAAAGGGGAAGATGAAAGTGCTTCGGAGCCTTTTGCAGCGGATGAAGATAAGGAGGCGTTTGATCCAACTCTCGGCGTCATTCAGGGTATTGTCATGAGAAGTCCCCCCCAGGTGAATGATACCAACAAGGACGGGTCAGCCCTTGTGGAAGAGACCGGCACATGCAGGCCCCTTCAGGACGCAGAGGTGGTCGCCGTATGCGGAACCTCTCTCCGGAAAAGGACACAGACCGATGCTTCCGGGTATTATGAACTGACCGCTCTCGAGCAAGGGATATGGAAGCTGAATGTGATGTCCAAAGGCCACGAGGTAGCCGAGGCCACAGTGGAAATCCTCGCAGGCGGTGTGTATGAACAAAATTTTGTGTAAGGTATTCTGGGTCATTACAGGGATGCTCCTGATGACCGGCTTCCCGGCACATGGCTCGAAATGTGCCCGAGCTGAAGGAGTGGACCCGGCCATGATTGCCAACGGCGCCCTCAAGGTCTTTGTCGCCAAGAACCCCATTTATGTTGTGTTAGTAGAAAAGGAGAGGCAGCGATTGCGGGTATTGGAGTACAACGGCCACCTGAACCAGGTAGCCGAATATCCGTGTGCGACCGGCGAGAACAAAGGGAAAAAAAGGTTCAGCGGCGATTCCCGGACCCCTGAGGGAATCTATTTTATCACCAAGATTTACACGGACAACGAGATCACTATCTTCGGGAAACGGGCGTTTCACTTAGACTTTCCCAATATCTTTGATAGAAATTCAGGCATAAAAGGGGATGGCATCTACATCCATGGGACCAATGGAAGACTGACACCCATGAGCACAAGAGGGTGTATTACCTTACGAAACAGGGACCTCGATAAGTTGGTACGGTTCCTGGAAAAAGATACCACACCGGTGATGATCGTACCGGACATGAGTGATCTCCAGGAGAGCCGGACCGTCAAGTTTGATGAAAGCCGGGATGACGTGGTCAAAACACTTCTCGCAAGGGACGAAATGGGGCCGGATCGGATTGAATTTGAATACCTCTATCGGCTTACGGACGGCATTCAAAACGTTGCCGTGGCTGAGTTCACCCTGTATCAGAACGAGTCTCCCAGTTCCCGGGCATATAGCCGCAGTTACCTTACTTATAACGGGAAAAGGGGCTGGACCGCCGAAGAGAGGGTCTGCCGGGCCAAGCCTTTACCGCCGGTGCCCCGGTACCCCAAAGACAAACAAAAGATTATCCAGTTCGTGGAGACGTGGCGGGAGGCATGGGAATCAAAAGACATCGAAACCTACATCGGCTGTTATAATGATTCCTTCAGGCATAATCGCATGAATCTGGCCGCGTATCGTGCATACAAGGAGCGCCTGAACAAGAGGTACAGGTTCATCCAGGTTGATATATCCGGGGTATCTATTCGCTGGACCCGGAGCGGTGCCAGGGTTTCCTTTGATCAAGTGTATCGATCCGACCAGTACCATGCAAAGGGTCGAAAGACGTTGCGGCTGATTTTCAAAGGACAACGCTGGCGCATAGACCGCGAAAGCTGGTTTCCCGCAAGGCATCATAAGTAAGGTCGGACATGAAAAGATTTGGCGTCCTATGGATTTTTATGGGGGTTATGATGGCAGGATCTGCTATGGGCGCCGGTTTGGCCATCGCTCAGATCCAAGAAGAGGTTTTTCTGCGAAATACAGATCATGAACTCCATGTGTATCGGATTTTCGGTGAAAAGCCGGGTAAGACCATAATGATCATCGGCGGGATCCAGGGGGATGAACCCGGCGGCTATCTGACCGCTGATTTGTATGCCGGGGTCCACCTGAAAACGGGGAATCTCATTGTGGTACCCCGGGCCAATTTCTATTCTATTTTATTGAATCAGCGACAGGGGTTAACCGGAGATATGAATCGCAAGTTTTCCTCTGCTAAAGACAGCGGGATGAGGACCAGCCTGGAAGATGAGATCATTCAGATTCTGAAGCACCTGATTGCGGAAAGTGATTGTCTTCTCAACCTCCATGAGGGATCGGGATATTATTCCCCTGTGTGGATCAGCGACCAAGAAAATCCGCTGCGTTTTGGGCAGTCCATCATCTACGACGCTGAAGTCTTCAAGGTCCCCGGAAAAAATCGAACGCTTTATCTCGGTGATTTGGCGAGAAAGGTGATCGCACGGGTAAATACCCAGATCGATGAGAGGCGTTATCGCTTTCGAGCCAACAACCACAATACTCTCTCGGAAAACAGCAAACACAAGGAACAGAGAAAATCCGCCACATACTATGCGCTTACCAAGGCCCATATCCCGGCCTTTGGGGTGGAGACCTCCAAATCGATAAAAGACCTCAAGACCAAAATACGCCTGCATAAGCTTGTTATTAATACCATGATGGCCGAATTCGGTATCATTCAGGACCCCCCGTGTATTACCGTGAGCCGTCCCAAACTCAAATATTTATTGATCAAAATCAATGGCCGTCACCCTTTTGCCATGCGTCCGGGTACCGAGCTGGGAATTGTATCGGGTGATGAGATGGTGATTGTGGATATTATCGCCAACTATCAACGGGGTCTGGTTGCCGATGTGGAAGATTTGGGAACATCCAATGATATGCATACGCCCTTCCGTGTTTCCAAACCGACCCGGGTTGTGGTCCGAAAGGACGCCCAGGAATGCGGCTGGGTGGATCTGGTCCCTTGCGCGTCCTCTGATACGGTAAAGAGGGGGCCTAAGCGGGTTTCGGGGGAAACCCTTCGGGCTCAACAACTCCAAGTTGATGTTGATGGAGAGATGAGGACGGTCGTCGAAGGCCAGACTTTACGGGTCAAAAAAGGGTCTCGCATAATACTCAAAGGGATAAAGACCACCGTCCCGCAAATGGATAACGATGTTGTGGTCAATCTGAAGGGGTTTGTGCCTCCCAAGGCGGTAAACGATGGCCAGGATCTCCACTTCCCGGTCTATACGGAGCAGGATTTTTTGATCCGTTATTCGGAAAATGATCAAGGCAAACGGTATCCCATAATCGTCACCTATGAAGAGAGAAAAATAGGCAAATTCTGGCTGGAACTGACTCCGGACAGGGCAACCCGTCACAGGAATGATAGGGATCAATATTCCTGTCACTTATCGACAAGGTGAATCCTTTACCGCCAACCGTTTCAGGACGAACAAGGGAATATGTCCGTTTTACCGAGAGATCAACGCCTCTTTCCGGATATGGGGTATTAATATGCGATACCCTCTGAAAAGGGTTCCTCCAAAAGGCATTTGGGCTGGAGAATACTCCACGATACCGCTGATATGAAAAGCCAAACATCCCGACTTCCCACTTGCGAAATTATTACCATCGGCAGCGAGCTCCTGTTGGGCCAGATCGAGGATACGAACACGGTGTATCTGGCCCATGAGATGGCAAGACTCGGCATTGCCGTCCGCTTCAGGACGTCGGTGGGCGACCGTCTAAACGAGATGCGGCAGGTGATCCGGGGTGCGATGGATCGGTGTGCTATGGTGATCATCACCGGGGGCCTCGGCCCCACCCTGGACGATTTGACCCGGGAGGCGGTGTCAAAAGTGGCCGGTGTGGACCTGGAATACCGTCAGGATCTCATGGACGAAATCGCGGCCATGTTTCGGCAATACGGCTATGACATGCCGGAAAACAACCGAAGACAAGCCTATGTCCCGGCCGGCAGCTATGCCATATCCAATCCCGTGGGCACCGCCCCCGCATTTATCACAGAGATCGCCCAAAAACCGGTGATTTGCCTCCCCGGGGTGCCCAGGGAGCTCAAGTACCTGATGACCCATGCGGTGATCCCCTGGATCCGCAAACGATTCCACCTTGCGGACCATCTTGTGAGTTATCATGTCCTGAAGGTGGTGGGCTTGGGCGAAAGCGCGGTGGACCGGGTCATCCGTGACCTCATCCGACCGGGAAAAAATCCGGAAGTGGGTCTGCTGGCGTCTCAGGGGGAGATCAAGATCCGGATTGCAGCGGTGGCCGAGGGGGAGAAGGGAGCCGCGGCCCTGATCGATCCGGTGGTGGCCGAGATCCGTTCCCGGCTGGGGAGCAAGGTCTTCGGCCAGGGCGACGACACCCTCGAGGGCGTGATTCTTTCCCTGCTGCACCAAAGGAGATGGACCCTGAGCGTGCTGGAGACCTTCACCGGGGGGGTGATAGGAGAACGGCTGTCTAACGGCCCCCACTCCTCCTGGTTGGTTCAGAGTTGCATGATTGCGGACCCGGATCGTCTGAGGGAATATGTGGGCCGAGAGACGGTCGTACCTGAACCCAAGGCTGCCCTGGCTTCAGCCCGCAGGATGAGGGAGAAGGCCGGGGCGGACGTGGGGCTTGCGGTCGTAGGGGCTTTTCAGGAAAATCAGGGCGCCCATCTTACGGTAACCGGCTGCGCAGCGGCCTCGGGGGAGGGGATCCACAAGACCTTTGCCTGGGAAATGGGGGGAGATCGGTTGTCCCTGCGAATCAGAGGGGCGGTCATCGGCCTCAATACCCTGAGACTGGCCCTCCTTAAGAGGTGACCTCGGAATCGGTATGTATGAGGCACCTGAACCCGAGTCGTAGAAAGGAAAAGAATCCAGAAAATGTTCAGGTCCATGAACATGGGGTGGCTGGTGAAGCGATGGAGCGAACTCCAGCCCCATAAGATCGCCCTGTGGTTTGAGGGGCAAGGCATCTGTTACGCCGAGCTGAATGTGCGTGTGGATCAGGTGTGTTGCTGGATGGAGTCCCTGGGGTTGTCCAAGGGCGATCGGGTGGGCGCCATGATGAACAATTGCCCCGAGTTTTTGGAAATTTACCTGGCCTGTTCCAGGCTGGGCGCCATTTTTGTGCCCGTTAATTACCGACTGGCCACTGCGGAACTGGACTACACCCTGATGGATGCCCAACCGCGTCTTTTGGTTTTCGGCGCGGAATACGAAGCCGTGATAACGGGTCTGGATCTACACACCAGGCTGCCCTCTTTACTCCTTTCTGCGGTGGGAGGTTCGGTGGACCCCCCGGGTGTATTGAATTTCAGGGAACAAACCGCATCCTTTACCCCAAAGCGGCCCTTCAGTCCCCGGCCCCAGGGTCCGGCTGATGCGGAAGAACCCCAGGTGATCATGTATACGTCCGGGACCACGGGACGGCCCAAAGGGGCGGTCCTGTCCCACCGCAAGACCTTTTTCAACTGTCTCAATGCCGATATCTTCTTTCAACTCAAGTTCGATGATATCATGTTGATTGTACTGCCCCTTTTCCACTCGGGGGGATTGTTTATCCAGGCATCCCCCATGCTGTTCAAAGGCGGAACCCTGGTGATTCATTCCAGATTCGACGCCCTCAAGACCTATGAGGATATCGAACGCTACCAGGCGACCAAATTCCTGGGGGTTCCCACCGTGTACCGGGCACTGCTTAAGGTGGAACCCTCCCAGCGAAGCCCACTCGCTTCGTTGAAGGTCTGTGCCATTGGCGGGGAGAAGACCACCCCGGATCTTCTCGTGGCCTGTGAAGAGGCCGGGTTTTCGCTGAGACAGATCATGGGGCAGACCGAGACATCCATTCTGCTGTGGGCCTCTGAAGAGGCCTCTCTCAGAAAACCGGGGACCGTGGGCCGGCCCGTATTTCACGGGGAAGTGGCCGTCGTGGATGAACAGGGCCAATCGGTGCCCCCGGGGGAAGTGGGGGAGATCGTGAGTCGCGGCTCCATCATGATGACGGAATACTGGCGGGATCCTGAGAAAACCGCTGAGACCATACGAAACGGATGGCTCCATACCGGGGATTTGGCGCACCGGGACGATGAGGGGTATTTTTACCTCAAGGACCGGGTGAAAGATATGTACATATCCGGCGGAGAGAACGTCTATCCGGCAGAAGTGGAACGGGTTTTACGGGCGCATCCCCATGTGGCGGATGCGGCCGTGGTGGGCGTACCGGATGACACCTGGGGCCAGGTGGGACATGCCTTTTTGATCCCCAAGGACGGGCTTGTACTTTCCCCGGGGGAGGTAACCGCCCATTGTGAGGGAAAACTGGCCCGATATAAATGGCCCAGGCGGTTTTCCTTTTGCCGGGAATTTCCCCGCACCTCCCTGGGGAAGGTGCGAAAGAATCTCCTGGTGGAGATGGGGGAGGGGTAGGCTTTTGGCGCGGAAAGTGGTGTTTTTCGGATGTCCTCTGGATGTTGATGAAAGGGATGAATCCATCCGGGAGAAGATGGACGCCGCAGGAGCAGGGCTCAATGAGGATGATCCCTACGGGGCGGTCATGGGGTTTATTGAGCGTGAAGTGGACGCGGACCGGTTTGAAGCGATCGGCTCCCTGGAAGTGCCGTCCTGGTTGCATCCCGTCCCAAACCCTGGTGAACTGACCTATATCAATGTGGATAATTTTGTGGCGTTTATCGATCAGGATCAATGCCGCACGCTTGCGAGGATGATCGGGACCCACGTGGTGGACGAAATACTCCCCCGCATCCCCTGCATGATCACCGTGGATCACTCCCTGACCGGGGGGGCTTTTGAAAGGATTGCCGCCCATTACGGGTCCCAAAACGTAAGTCTGGTGGTCCTGGACAGTCATACGGATGCCCTGCCCATGCACGTGGTATCCGGGGCCATTGCCTACGATATGGACACCAATCCCGGATCTGCTCACGATCCCCATGATCCCTTTCTGCAAAACCGGCCCGATTCCTTTAACGCCTCCTCTTTTCTCTACTACCTTCTGGAAGAGGCGTTGGTAGCGCCTCAGAATCTGTATATCATCGGGGTCAGCGATTATCCGTCCAAGCGATCGTTCCGGATCAAGGACCCCCGGTTCCGGCGTTATGCGGCCCTTTATTCGGGATTGAAGAAAAGGGGGGTACACATCCTCACCAAGAAGGACCTTACAAGCGGATCTTCCAAGGTGCGTGCGGTGCTGGACAGGATCAGGACATCCCATGTCTATGTCTCTGTGGATATGGATATCGGTGCGGGAAATGCCCTTGAGGGGGTGCGCTTTTCAAACTGGAAGGGGATCAATGAGAAACAGCTGTATGCCCTTACCGGTTACTTGAAAGAAATCCTCAAAGGGGGGGTCCGACTGGCAGGCATGGACCTGGCAGAATTCAATCCCAGAAGGACAGTCGGCCCTGATCGTACCTATCGAATAGGGGCCAATTTGATCAGGAGACTCTGTTTTGACCTGGAAGAGGTCTGAATTTGAGAGCGAAGCGCCCCATATGCTTTGACGCCATGGGGCAAATCTGATATGCATTTCTTGGATGTGAATAAATGGAAGGAGAACTGAATCAAAATGAGTTCAGAGAGCCCATTGAAAGATAAAGTGGTATTGATTGTGGACGATGAGCCGGACATCCTGGAGACCATTGCCGGGGAACTGGATATGTGCCTGATTCACAAGGCCACCGACTATGAGAGGGCCCGCCAGTACCTCTTGAGTTATACCTATGATCTCGTGGTCCTGGATATCATGGGCGTGAACGGTTTTGAACTGCTCAAGGTGGCTGTGGCCAAGAAATTCCCCACGGTCATGCTCACGGCCCATGCCCTGACTCCCGAGGCCCTGGAAAAATCCATCAAATTGGGAGCGGTCTCTTTTCTGCCCAAGGAAAAAATCTCCCAGCTGAAAGAGTTCCTGGAAGACGTGGTGGAGTCAGGCGGAAGGCCGGGCTGGAAAGGTCTTTTTTACAAATTGGGGGATTATTTCAATGAACGGTTCGGGGATGACTGGAAAGAAAAAGATCAGTTTTTCAAGGAGTTCGTGGAGGAGTTGAAGAAGGAGGGCGAATACGGGACCCAAAACCGATGAGCGTATCATTAATATTCGATTCCCCTTCGTGCCTTGGCGCCCCCATAGTAGGGGTGTTTGATCTGCCTCAGTTCCGTGGCATAATCGGCCAGTCGAATGAGTTCGGCCGGTGCTTTTCGACCCGTCATGACCAGTTCGGTTTTCCCTCTGCACCTTTCTGCCAGATCCTTGACCTCATCCAATTGAAGTAGGCCGAAAATCAGAGTGTTCAAGATCTCATCACATATGAGGACCTGGGATCCCTCTGCCACTGCCCGCAGGGCATAGTCCAGCGATTGGATGGCATGGTCGTAGTGGACCGGTTCAGGCCCCCGGGAGAGGATAAACGGATGCCTGCCGGGGCACTGGTAGCGGATATTGGGAATCTGGGCAAATATCAATATTTCGCCGGAGGTGCCAGATTTCATGAATTGGATGAAATCCACTTTCAGCCCCACCCCGGCCGCCCTCACAGCCAGTCCCACGGCCCGAGTGGTTTTCCCGACCCCCTGTCCGTAATAGATATGGCATAATCCCAGGCCCCTGCTCTGGATGAGGCCTGATCTTTGCTTTGTGTAGTAGATGGTGATACCCTCGAAGATAATGGTTGTTGGGTGAACGCCTCCTTG
>JAIPDZ010000110.1 GCA_021737425.1 Deltaproteobacteria bacterium | reverse complement strand
TGGCCCTGTACGGGATCAGCCTGGGGGGCTATTTTGCCATGCGGGCGGCAGCCCGGGATGCGCGGATCTCCTATGTGATCCTTAACTCCCCCATTGTGGATCTTTGTGCCTATATGACCGGCTTCATGCCCATGGACCCCTTGAGCATGGCGGATGAAGCGGATGTGGGACCGGCAGACCTTGATGAGATCCCCGATGACGTCATGTCCGGGATCCAGAAACGCCAGGTCCAGCAGATGTGCACCCGGTTCGGCAGGGATTCCTTGAAACAGGTCTTTCAATACCTGCGGGAATTCCGGGTGGAGGAGGAACGCCTGCGTCAGATGAGGGCCCCTTCCCTGGCCCTGGTGGGGGAAGGAGAGGGTGAGGAGCCGGTTCGGCAGGCGGAGGTGTTTGCCCGCACCGCGGGCGGCCCGGTCACCCCATACCGGTTCACCCTGGAGCAGGGTGCGGAGAGCCACTGCCAGGTGGGCAATCTCTCCCTTTCCTGCGCCGTGGTCTTTGACTGGTTAGATGAACAGATCGTAAAGCACGCTACCGGTTAGGGTTACAGGATAGAGATGTCCGACCTTCCCACCACCCCCTTTGGTCCCCAAGGCCCGCTTATCACCCGGATCGGTCTGGGGGGAGAGGGGGTCCTGCGTACCACCGGCCAGGATGCCCGGGCCCGAAAAGTGATCCACCAAGCCGTCTCCCAGCACATCACCTATTTTGACACCGCCCCCGCCTACGAGGAGAGCCAGGCCTATCTGGGATCGGTCTGGGCCGAGCGCCCCCAGATCTGCGACACCATCTTTCAGACCAGCAAATCCCCGTCCAGGACCTATGGGCAGGCCATGGCCGACCTGACAAACAGCCTCAATACGCTCCACAGGGACCATCTGGACCTGTGGCAGATCCATGATCTGAGGACCTGGGAGGACATCCGGCAGATGGAAGGGCCAGGCGGGGCACTGGAGGCCTTTGTTCAGGCCAGGGAAGAAGGTAGGGTCCGGCATATCGGAGCCACCGGCCATCATGACCCGGAGGTGCTCAAATACGCGGTAACCCACTGGCCCCTTGATTCGGTCCTCCTTCCGGCAAACCCGGCTGAGACCCTTCTGGGCGGTTTTTTGGATGGGGTGGTGGATGAAGCCAAAGACAGGGAGATGACGGTCATCGGCATGAAATGCCTGGGCGGGGGCATGTTTGTGCAGCCGGAAAACGGCATCGCCGCGGACATCCTGATCCGCTACGCCCTAAGCTGCCCCGTGGATCTCATCATCGTGGGATGCTCCACTCCGGATCATGTGAGACAATTGGTAAGCGCCGCCACCAAAACCACGGATGCCCTTCCCCAGTTCCGTCAGATTGAAGCGGCCTTCGAGCCCCACGCCTCAAAACTGGCCTATTACCGGGGCCGGGTTTAGAAGTCGGCTTCCCCCCAAACCTGTGGCCCCTGAACCTTGTTAAAAAGGCCCCCTAAACCGAAAACCCGATATCAAACACCTCATGGCAGGATGGACAGATAAAAAGCCACCGCGTGACGTGATCCTCCTTTTTGAACATGGAGTGAAAACCGTCGGCATATCCACAAGAGGGGCAAGCCTTAAACTCGTCTCCCATCTCGACCGCCTTGATCTCGTAATCCATCATTCTCCTCCTTTTCAAAGGTTGGTAACGGCCAAAATTTGTGCTCTTAAAACATGATTATGCCATGACCGGCAACATTCGGGTGGTGGTTCAGCAGGCATGGAAAGTTCCCAAGAAGGCCGCTCACCCCCAACCTTTGAACCCTGAACCTTGAACCCTGGAACCTTTTAACTCGAACAGATAGGGCAAAGGCCCGGCTTGAACCAGGTCCGGAATGTCAGCCGGAAGTCGTTCATGGGACCCGATTATTAGATATCCTCCGATAGCCAAACGCTTCAGGATCACCCCCAGCACGGTGATCTGGGTGGCCTCCTCATAATAGGTCAGAAGCCCGTTTCTGAGCAGGATGAGGTGAAAGGGTGGACCAATGGGAACCGAGCGAAGGTCCATGCACTGCCACGCAATCCCGCTTTGAAGAAATGCCCCTACCTGAAAACCCTCCCCGTCCTCTGTTGTGCGAAAGTATCTCTCTCGCACCGCCCCGGGCACCTCTTTGAGGCTGCTTATGGGATAGACCCCTGCCCTGGCCCTCTCCAGGTGGGCCGGGTTCATGTCTGTACCGGTTACCTTTAGTTCAGGCGGGTTTTTCAGCTTCCCGGGAAGTCGGTCCCACACCATCCTGAGGCTGTACACCTCTTCACCGCAGGCACATCCGGCACACCAGGCCCGTAAGGGATTGTGGCCCGTATGGATGAGTGCGGGCATCACCCGGGTCTCCAGGACTTCCCACAGCCTGCGGTCCCGGAAAAACCTACTGATGGAGACCCCCATGAGCTGTTCGCATTTATTCCTGGCCCCGGGATCCGCCTCAAGAACACCAAAGTAGGCATCCATGGACCGGCACCCCAACTGCTGCATATGCCGGGAGATCCGCTTTTTGACCCCTTTGCGGACCTTTCGATACCCCTTCCAGGACCGGCCCAGATAGGCCAGAAGCTGTGCAAACTGCCGGTCATCCACAGACCTTTTCTCTCCTTCATGCGATCGTGAGTATTCTGTGCCGTACGCTGTCACCATAGGCAATGAGACCACCATAACTCTATCTTCTCCCCCTTTTAAGGTCAAATATGGATACCGGCAGGCATATTGAAGAACCCTGCAGTCCCGCCTCGGCGGGACAGGGAATCTCCCAAATGTAAGGAAATTTGACCATTTTTTATTTCGCTCGCCCCGGTTAAATGCCGCTTTGCGGCCCTCCGTCCCGCAAAGACGGGATCTTCGAATGGAGGATTTAACTGGGCGCCCGCTGGAAGCGGGACTGTCCCGACAGGTCGGGATCTACGCTTCGCTCCGACAAGCAGCGGGGAATGCGCTCGCTGAGCATTTTCAGATGTTTACGGTGGAAAGATCATGCTTGGCCAGAAGAGAAAAAAGACGGTCTCCCCATCCTCTGATAGGATGAAATAGGCGTGGCATCATGCTTACCCGCTGCTCAACTCCTGACAAAAAAACTTGACAACCGTAGTTTTAAAGCTACAATTTAATCATGAACGACTCTAAGATACAACTTCTCGAATATATAACCGAGGATGGAGAGAACCCCTTCATAAGTGGCTTAATTCCCTGAAAGATCGAGCCGCACGTGCGCGGATTCGAGTTCGGTTGAATCGTGTGAGACTTGGTAACTTTGGTGATTGTAAACCCGTTGGAAAAGGGGTGTATGAGTTGAGAGTGGATTACGGTCCAGGTTATCGAGTTTATTATGGAAAATTTAAAACGACCGTCGTGATTTTACTCCTTGGTGGTTCTAAAAAATCGCAGTCAAAAGATATTGAGTTGGCTCAAGCATATTGGGCCGATTTTAAAAGGAGAGCGAAATGAAAAAATTAACGGAAAAATATGAAAATAATCTTAAAGCAGATCTTCTCGATCCTGTTGAAGCCGCAGAATATTTGAATGCCGCACTGGAAGACGGTTCCCAGGAAGTCTTTTTGATGGCATTGAAAGACGTTGCAAACGCAAAGGGTATATCTGAAATAGCACGCGAAACGAACCTTAATAGAGAAAACCTTTATCGAATTCTATCAACAAAGGGAAATCCAAAATTAAAGAACTTGAATTATGTTCTTAATAGCGTTGGTTTGAGATTATCCGTTGAAGTGGCAAAGCAATTATAAAAGCCATTCGGTGAACTCAAGTGGAGTGCTGTGAGGACCAGGCGCCCTATGAACTTAAATGAGCCCAAAAATCATTTCTTAACCCTTGTCGAAGATCCCGCATGGCGGGAAACCTTGGACCAAAAACCCCTGAACCTTTCTTCCAAACATTTTCCCTTGACTTACACCCAATTTCTAATACTATTCCCAATATTCAATAATCTATTTAAAGATCTACCATTTTTGGAGCTGAAGACCTGGAAATTTTCTCTGTTGACCTTTTCGCGAGCTCCTTCATGCAACAGCACCTCAAGATTCGCCTGCCACCTTTAGACGGGAAGCGTTCGGGTGGCGCGAAATTCTGTTCAAGTCTGGCATATATGGAATAATTTAATAGGATACAAAAATGGTCTATTCAAAACAACCGGAAGATCTGGAAAAAATGATAGGGGCTGCCGTTTCCCACTATTGGGATACGAGGCTTTCACAACAACAAAAGCAACAAGAAAGCGGGAAGGTCGATTATGGTCTACGAGGTGCAGTGACGGGCGGTGCCCAGATGGACGGCTTCATAGAGCTTTTCACACGCCTCATCGTATCCACAGGGCTAAGCGCGGATTTTGTGCAGAGAAAGGGCTCACTCGATCTGCCCGGATATTTTCGTCCAACCAAGGAATGGGACCTCCTGGTGATCAAGGAGAGGAAGCTCGTTGCAGCAATTGAAGCCAAGTCACAGGTGGGTCCTTCATTCGGGAACAATTTTAACAATAGAACGGAAGAAGCCATGGGAAGCGCCCTTGATTTATGGACTGCATACAGAGAAGGGGCGTTTCATACCAGCCCACAACCTTTTGTGGGGTATTTCTTTATGCTCGAAGATTGTCAGTCTTCCCAACGGCCTGTCCGTGTAAGGGAGCCACATTTCCGCGTATTTCCGGAATTTCGTGATGCCTCGTATATGAAACGCTATGAACTTTTCTGCAGAAAACTTGTCTTGGAAAGACATTATACCGCATCCGCTTTTATTACCTCAGACCGCGATCATGGTCCGGAAGGACTTTTTACCACCCCGTCCGAAGAGTTATCTGTAAAGAATTTTGCAGATGCCCTTATAGCACACGTCAGAGGATTTATCGCTTAATGAACAAGACAACCCACAGATTGATTCAGAGTGATGCGCGGGATCTGTCATTTTTGCCGGATGCCTCCATCCATCTCGTTGTGACATCTCCGCCCTACTGGAATCTCAAAAGATACAATGAAAATCCCGATCAAATGGGCCACATCGAAGATTACGAGGACTTTTTAAACGAGATCAAGCGGGTATGGGAACATGTGTTCCGCATTTTGGTCCCTGGTGGCAGGTTGGTGTGTGTGGTGGGCGATGTTTGTGTATCAAGGCGGAAATTCGGCAGGCACCTGGTTTTTCCTTTACATGCGGATATCTCTGTTCTTTGCCGAAGAATCGGATTTGATAACCTGAATCCGATCATTTGGCATAAAATCGCAAATGCAAGTTATGAAGTCGAGAACGGGTCTAAGTTTCTGGGGAAACCTTATGAGCCCAATGCAATTATAAAAAACGACATGGAATTTATTTTGATGCAAAGAAAGCCCGGAGGCTATCGAAAACCGACTGAGGAACAGAGAAGATTGAGTAAAATTGACAAAAAAGATTTTGACAACTGGTTTCAGCAGATATGGCATATGACCGGGGCATCCACAAAAAGTCACCCTGCCCCTTTTCCCCTTGAGCTTGCCGCCCGTTTGGTCAGGATGTTCTCTTTTTATGGAGATACGGTACTCGACCCCTTCTGCGGTACGGGAACAACCATGATAGCCGCCTTAAGATATGGCAGAAACAGTATAGGCATGGATATTGAGCCTGACTATTGTCGTATGGCCGCACGCTATTTGAAAAAGGAGAGCAGCAATCTCTTCTTAAACACCGAATTGATATTCGAAAAGATGCTCGTGCACAAATCTGGAAAACTGCAGGTATGTGAGGATCAGGCGCTTTACGAAGTCAAACCAGCAAGAAAGTCAATTGAATAGGTCTCTTGGGACCGACAGCGCCAGCTGCCGCAGGCATGATGCTTCAGCGGGCATGAAGGCAATCCAGCATGATACCCCTAACCCCTGAACCTTTGAACCTGGAACCCCTGAACCTTCCCTTCCTACATTTTCCCTTGACTTAACCTCAATTTTCGATAATATCCTGAATACTCAAAATTTCAATCCAAAATTCTTCGCTTTTTGAGCTGTAAATCTTAAGCCTTATTAGCCGTTTGTCTTTGAGTTGAGCACCTCGTCACAGATCACGCCGTTGGCGTGAAACCCTTTTGGCTTTTGAAGTTTTGAACCGATGAACCTTCCGCCTTCGCGACGCACCGTAGCGCCGCTACGGCGCGACGACGGTTGAACCCTGAACCCATACTCACATGGAACATCCTCTCAAATACTGCCCATTAAGCTCCTGACAGGATTTTCTCCTGTTGGGAAAAGCCCTGTACCTGAAAGAGCTTTTTTCTAAATTTCGAAAGAGCGTCCCGCTGATCGCACTAACTTTACCAAACAATAGGTTTCTAAATGAAAACAAATCTGTTTATCAGTTGGTCTGGCTCCCAGAGCCAGCAAATTGCAAATGCCTTACGAGAATGGCTTCCGAATGTCATCCAAAATATAGACCCCTGGATGTCAAAATCTGATATGGAAAAAGGCTCCCGGTGGGCGCAAGAATTAGCAGAAAAACTCACAGACGCCAGCGTCGGGCTCATTTGTTTGACACCTGAAAACCAACATGCACCCTGGTTGCTTTTTGAAGCTGGAGCGATATCTAATGCTCTTGAGAAAAACTACGTCTGCACGTACCTTTACAAACTCGAATGCACCGAGATAACAGGGCCTCTATCTCAATTTCAACATACCGAAGCAAACAAAAGCGACACCAACAAATTGATGTATACTTTCAATAAAGCTTTAGGCGAAAGTCGGCTTCAAAAAGAGGTACTCGATAAATCTTTTGAAAAGTGGTGGCCCGATTTAGAAGAAAAAATCAAGAAAATACCCGCTATGGAAAAAATAGACCCGCCTAAACGTTCTCAGGAGGATATGCTAAAAGAGCTCTTGGAGTTAACCCGTGCTCGTGAAACAGGGGCGCTACCACTCAAATGCCCCGACTGTCATCAGCAATTATGTATAGAAAGGGATCAACATAGTGACCACTATGCTCTTACCTGCCATTTTTGCGGATACACGAAACTTTATAGTTAAAAAATCTGCAAATGGAAAGAGATCAAGTCTTCTCTTGACTCATCTTTGAATATTGTGTGTTTTGAGAATGCCCTGAAATAGTCCCATATTTTTTAAGTGCATCCCAAAAGCCGTTTTGCAGCATCTTTAACATTCAGACGCATATAAATGTAGATGCCCAAATGGTTACGTGTGGACATGACTGCTGTCGTATCGGAGAAAGAAACCAAAATGGAACTCGAGGCAGACCCCAAGGTTGTGAAAAGGCTCGCACAAGAGCGTGAAGATGTAAACTGGCGGTTCCGGAGTTCCCTGAAAGGGATCGATCTGGAGATCGAAGAACTGGATGCCATGGTGCATCGCCTTTACGAAGAGGTGTCGGGCCGGATTGACTGCTGTGCGTGTGGGAACTATCCCCGGGAAGTGACGTGCGTTCTTGTTGAACACGATGTCCTCAAGCTGGCGAAAGGACTTGGTATCACCACAGATGACTTTGTGTTCCGCTTGATTAGGGTGGTTCAGAACTACTCGGTTTGCCCCATTGTCTTTAATATTCGAGAAACTCAAGTCAACTTCTGCGAATACGAAAAACAAATCGATCAGCTCGTCTACCAACTCGACTACTTGACGGAATACGACATAAAGATCGTTGAAGGTGTGACAAAATGACACCAGAATCCAACAAATCCGAAATCATCCTTTATGAAGCATCTGACGGCACGGTCAAGATAGACACAGTCTTCCGGGATGAAACCATCTGGCTCACCCAGGCGAAAATGGCGGAACTTTTTGATGTGAAAATTCCTGCCATCTCCAAACACTTGAAAAACATCTTTGAAAGCGGTGAACTGGATGAAAAAGTGGTTGTTTCCATTTTGGAAAATACCACTCAGCATGGTGCCATTGAAGGGAAAACCCAGAAAAAACAGGTGAAATACTACAACCTCGACGCCATCATTGCTGTGGGCTATCGGGTCAATTCCAAAAGGGCGACCCAATTCAGGATTTGGGCGACCAATATTCTGAAAGAGTACATCATCAAAGGCTTTGCCATGGATGATGAGCGTTTGAAACAGGCTGAAAAATGGGATTACTTTGATGAATGGCTGGAACGTATTCGGGATATCCGGGCATCGGAAAAGCGGTTCTATCAGAAAATCCGGGATATTTACGCCACAGCCATAGATTATGATAAAAATTCAGAACAGGCTCAGGCCTTCTTCAAGAAGGTACAGAACAAAATGCTCTGGGCTATTACTGGAAAAACCGCAGCCGAATTGATAGAATCCCGCAGCAACCCGGACGCACCGAATATGGGGCTGACCTCCTGGCGCGGTTCTATTGTCAGAAAACAGGACGTGGCGATTGCCAAAAATTATCTCGATGCGGATGAGATAAAAGATCTGAATGAGATCGTGACCATGTATCTCGATTATGCTGAACGGCAGGCAAGGCAGAGAAAAACAGTTACCATGGAACAATGGTCGAACAAACTTGATGCTTTTCTGAAATTTAACGAGCAGGAATTGTTAACCCACGCCGGTAAGATCAAGGCGGAAGTGGCGAGAAAAATTGCCGAAGAACGGTATGAAGAATTTGATAGCAACCGCAAAAGATCGGAAGCACTGGCAGCGGATGAAGAAGACCTGAAAGAACTGGAAGACATAGAAAAAAGGCTGCTCAAAGACAAAACAGGTAACCAAGCGGGAAAGAGCAAAGATGAACAGTAAAAATCGTGGATGGTGAGACAACATGAGCAGCGACAAAAAAATATCATCATATACAACACAGTTGACGGCAAGGCTTCGGTCCCCTTGTATGCCAGGGCGACTTTCGTGGCGTCCATGAGTTTAAAAGTTGACAATATGCAAGACAGGACGCAAGTAGAATAGTAAGAACATTAATTCCTCAATCGCTATTTTTTATTGTTATTAGCAACTTAGTTTGTGGCCAGCGTCCCCCTTTTAGTTAAGCGCGATGAACCCGGCTTTGAATCGTTTTACAAAAGGTGCTTTTTGAAAAATGCCAGCTGATCGCTCACCGCTGTTTCAAAGGAATCCCCGGTATAGATGTCAAAATGGCCGATGGGATAGTATTTGACCTCTCCATACGAGCCGAGATCGTGTTCTGCCTTGCGGGCCGCACTCAGCGGGGTGAAGATATCCTTTTCGCATATCTGGAGCAGGACCGGGCAGCCCACCTTTTTGGCGTATTTCACAGGGTTGTATCTGCCCCACCGGAGGATGATTCGGGCACAGACCTCATTAATAAAGCCGTCCGGGGCAACGCTTTCAAAGAGCTGAAGGGCCGCATCATCGGGCATCAGCGCGATATCCCCTTTTCTTCCCACCAAGGGAATTTTGTGCGGTGAGAGCCTCAGCCATGACCTGACCATGTCGCGCTGCCCGTGCACCATCATTCGAAGGGTGTATCCGAAACCTTCCCGCTTTAAGAAGGCCTCGCCCGAGGCCCGGCCGTCCAGTGCCGGACACTGGGCCGCCGCACAGGCAATCCGGGTGTCTTTGGATGCGGTGACCATCACGTGCCCGCCACCAAAGGAGGTCCCCCACAGGGCGATCTTTTCAGGGTTGATTCGCTTCAAGCCGCGGGCGTAGGCAATGGCGCCGGCCCAGTCCGCCAGTTGATGGGGAATCCAAATCAGATTTCTGGGCCGGCCGCCGCTGGCCCCGAAATGCCGGTAATCAAATGAAAGCACTGCCAACCCGGCCTTCTGAAACCGGACCGCATAGTTTTCAAGCATCATATCCTTGGTTCCCCCGGCCCCGTGTCCCATGATGATACAGGGGAACCGGCCTTCGGGGTCATGGGGCAGATAGAGCCATGCACTGACGCGGGTGCCCTCTACTTGGAAAGACCTGTCTTCCCTTACTGGCACGGGGTTTTCACCCGGTGTATGGCCTGATCGCTTTTGGGTCCTGAGGGGTCGGCTCGGCGCGGGAAACCCCGGTACGATGGACACAAAAAGCAGATAGATGGCGCCCATCACCACCAGCACGCCGAGACACAGTGCGATACCCCCCATAATGTTGATACCCATGGTCCTTCTCCCTTGATCTGACAAAACAGGGAAGACACCTAAGGCTCTGATCTCGTGAGCAGTCCGTAGAAGACCAGCAGCCGAAGCTGTTTTTGAAACCGGCTGAAATCCGACGTGACCCTTTTCCAGGCCCCGGTCCTTACCAGTTCGTAGAGCTGTTCCGTGACCACCCAAAGCAGTTCGGAATCTATGTCGGCCCGGACCTCTCCTCTGTCCTGGGCCTTTTTGATATTTGTAAGATAGCGTCTTTTGATCTTATCCTCCACATCTTCCAGGGACACCAGTTCCTGTATGAATTCCGCATGGAGACTGGCGGAAAACTCCGCCTTCCATTGGGTCATGCGGTCCACCTTTTGGGGAAAGGGGATGTCCATGGCGTCGATCTCATCAAATCTCCGGAATCCCTCCTCCACCCACTGATCCCGGATGGTACGGACCAGGGCGACCTTATTCCGGAAGTATTTGTAAAAGGTCATCTTGCTGACCCCTGCCTTCCGGCAGATCTCCTCAATGGTCACCCGCCTGGACCCGAACCGGGTGAACAACTCCGTGGCCGTACGGATAAGCTGCGCCTGTTTCTGGGAATGCCTTTGGTTGGACCCGCTTTTCATGACTAATATTTACGATATATAGTATAGTAGACTAAAATCGTCATTTATATATTATATCGTAAATACCTTGTCAAAGAAAATCGGCTTCAGGCGCTATTTCCTGAGTCCACAGGCCTAAGGGCTCACTCAAAAATAAATTCACAGAATTGACGCTCAGATTTGGGTCAGATTTGGTCGTCGCGATTGAGTGAAGCCACAGAAATAGTGGACTATTTCGAGGACTTCACGATTGAACGGCGGCCGAAGATGGCCCGAAGCTGAGATGGGAAAATGGGAAGTTATTTTTGAGTGAGCCCTAAGTCAAAATAGGCCTGCCATGGCCCTCCATGTTCCAGCAAGGCGGTGCGAGTAGGGTCCATCCTTCCCCAATACGTCGACTATATTGGCCATAAATCCGGAAAAGTCTTGGCTTTTTCAAAACGGCGTCTAAAATGGCCGCCACGAAAAAATATCTCCAAAAATCTATTGAAGAATCCTGCAGGACCGACCACAACACCGGGTCAATCGGAACCGGTTTGGACCGGTTGATCAAATGGAAAGGAGAAGCCGGATGAAAGTTCGACGGATGGTCACGGGGCATATCCCCTGACGGCAAATCCACCATCACCATTAGACAGTATTGAAGCCGCCTGGTATCAAAACCAGCGAGTCCAATTTGTGGTCGAATCATAAAGGGTAAGGAGAACAGAGCTGAAATAGCGAAGCGATTTCAAATTGGCCTTGATTCAGGGCATAGGAATTCGGTAGCATTCGTTTTTGGGCTCGGCCTTTTTGGCCGAATCTGCGTCCAGGATACTGTTTTGTTCTCCGCATCTGCCCGGAGCGGGTATTGGATTATGGGATGAAGGAATTTTAACACCAAATGATAAGGAGGTTTTTATGAAGGGGTCAGGCGTGAAGGGTAAGGCATTCTGTTTTTGGGGTCTCCTTTTTTTGTACCTGACGGCTTTTCTCATCACCCCGGCAGGGGCAGCCCACTTCTACAATGAGCACACCCACACCACCTGCTCAGAGCTCTCGCTATCCACACAGGCCGAAGTGGACTGCGATCCTGAGAGTGAAGAATCAGAGTGGTGCGAGGACTCAGAGATAGTAGAATTCGATTATCTGTATACCATCGAGCCGGATGCGGGAGAGCAATCCGGAGATTGTGTGGTGGTCACGTATACCTACGAAGGAAACGCCGCTGTTTCCTTTGGTTCTGTTTCAGACCAAACCACCGCGGGTGCCTGGCTGGGGGGAGAAGGTAGTCCCAAGACAGATCCCGCCCGAATCATCTTGCATCCGGACACTGACCCCGAAGTGAAATTCACATACGGCCCTGAATCCGCTTCCGAACATGGAGCGCCCATAAATGCAAACGCATCAGGGAAATTCACCGCCCACATAGGGGACAAAATCGGTATTGAAATGGGATCGTTGTCTGAATGCTATGCCAAGGCGCCGGACACCTCTGAGGCCTCCAGCGACGCCAGTCTCGCTGCCACCCTCGAACCGTGCCCCATCCCCACCCTGAATGAATGGGGTATGATCCTCTTTGGCTCTCTTCTGGCAGCCGCTATCCTGTGGCGTATGAGAAAGGGAAATACAAAACCTGCATCGACTTAATGAATATTCTGACCGGTCAAACCCCAATCTGAAAATGTAAATGGAGGAATGATGAAAACATATGCACACGCCATATTCATAGCCGTTTTTGTCCTCTTGGCCGGGACTTGGGCCCATGCCCAACAGATCCCGGACGTAACCCTTCCCGATCCCGAGGGCGGAAAACACCATTTGCCCACCCTGGCCAACTCCGGCGGCCTGGTGCTGGTGATCACCTCTCCCACCCTGGATGACAAGAGCGCCCAGGAGGCATGGAGCAGACTCCTGGCCTCGGCCCGGGGAGCCAACCAGGGGACCTTTGTGATGGTGGAAGAGATGGAGGACGCCTTCCTCAAAAGCATTGCCCTGCATGAAATGAAGGAGAATTGGAAGCCCGGGGATGTGCCGCTCCTGCTCGTGGACCACTCGGGCAAACTCTGTACCAAGCTTGATGTGTCCGAGGATGAGACAGCGGTCCTGGCCTATAACTCTAAAGGCGTGCTGGTCAAACGCTACACCGGACCCCCCAGCAAGGCCCGGGCCCAGGCCATATGGGCGGCGGTAGACTAAGCTCGTTGTACCCGAAAATCAGGGGAAACATGAAAGTATATAGCAGGCATGAACGGCGGCTGAAGGCCCCGCCTGAGACCGTGGGAAATCTCATCGACAGTCTTGCCGGACCTGACGACCGACTTTGGCCCAAGGCCAAATGGCCTCCCATGCAGTTTGATAGGGGCCTATGTCCGGGGGCAAAGGGCGGGCACGGCCCCATCCGTTACCATGTCATCCACCACACGCCGGGTGAGCGGGTGGTATTTCAATTTGACGATTCAGGGCTCCTCAAGGGGTTTGATGGGCGGCATCTGTATGAAATGGTCCGCCGCAAAGGGCATGTGGTGCTTCGCCATATCGTGGACGCAGAATGTGCCTTCAATTTGTGGCTCAGATGGCAACTCCTGGTGCGGCCCCTGCACGATGCATTGCTTGAAGATTCCCTCCATCAGGCGGAAAAAAGGCTCACCCATACGACGGCGAAATCACCCCGCTGGAGTCTCTGGGTCCGCCTCCTTCGGTGGATCATGGCCCGGAAAGGCGAGAAATCAAACGCTTAGGGCTCACTCAAAAATAAATTCACAGAATTGACGCTCAGATTTGGGTCAGATTTGGTCGTCGCGATTGAGTGAAGCCACAGAAATAGTGACCTATTTCGAGGACTTCACGATTGA
>JAIPDZ010000109.1 GCA_021737425.1 Deltaproteobacteria bacterium | reverse complement strand
TCTCCAGGGCCTCGTCAATCTCCAATGTCTCCACGGGCAGCTCTTCCTCGGTCACATATTTGTTGACCCCTACCACCACCTTTTCCGTATCATCCACCTGTCGTTGATAGTGGTAGGCGGCATCGGCGATTTCCTGCTGGGGATAGTTGTTTTCAATGGCCGCCAGCATCCCCCCCATGTCATCGATCTTCTGGATGATCTCGAAGGCCTCCGCCTCCATGCGATCGGTGAGGGCCTCCACACAGTAGGACCCGCCCAGGGGATCGATGGTATTGGCCACCCCGGATTCCTCGGCAATGATCTGCTGGGTCCTCAGCGCGATGGTGGCCGCCTCTTCCGTGGGGATGGCCAGGACCTCGTCCAAGGAATTGGTATGGAGCGACTGGGTCCCGCCCATGACCGCGGCCAGGGCCTCCAGGGCCGTTCGCACCACATTGTTGTAGGGCTGCTGGGCGGTCAGGGAGCATCCTGCGGTCTGGGTATGGAACCGGAGCCACCAGGACCGGGGATCTTGGGCCTTAAACCGCTCCTTCATGATCCTGGCCCACATCCGGCGGGCGGCCCTGAATTTGGCCACCTCTTCAAAGAAATCCAAGTGGGAATTGAAGAAAAAGGAGAACCGGGGGGCAAACTCATCCACCCCCAGCCCCCGCTCCACGGCCTCCTCGGTATAGGCAATCCCGTCGGCCAGGGTGAAGGCCAGTTCCTGGACTGCGGTGGATCCGGCCTCCCGAATGTGATACCCGCTGATACTGATGGTATTCCACCTGGGGACCTCCCGGGTACCGAACTCCACCGTATCGGTAATGAGCCGGACCGAGGGCTCGGGCGGACACATAAAGGTCTTCTGAGCGATAAACTCCTTGAGCATATCGTTCTGGATGGTCCCGCCGATCCCCTTCCGATCGATCCCCCGGTTTTCCGCCATGGCCACATACATGGCCCAGATCACGGATGCGGGCGGGTTGATGGTCATGGAGGTGGTGATCTTCTCAATGGGAAGCCCGGCGAACAGTTCCTCCATGTCCGCCAGGGTGTCTATGGCCACCCCGCACTTGCCGCATTCGCCCCTCGCCTTGGGGGCGTCTGTATCGTATCCCATGAGGGTGGGCATATCAAAGGCGGTGGAGAGCCCGGTCTGACCTGCATTGACCAGGTGGTGGAAACGGGCGTTGGTGTCCTGGGCGCCTCCCAGACCCGCAAACATGCGCATGGTCCACAGCCGGCCCCTGTACATGGAAGGCTGCACCCCGCGGGTAAAGGGGTACTCTCCGGGGAAATTGAGCTGTTCCATGAAATCCTGATTCTTGGTATCCTCAGGCGTATACAGCCGGTTGATCTCCCAGTCGGAGACGGTGCTGAACCGCTTGAGCCGTTCGGGCTTGGCGGAAAACACCTTACGGAGTTTCTCCTCCCATTTCCGGTACCCCTTTTCGATATCCTCAAAGATCGCCTTGTTGAAGGTCAAGGGCATTGAAGACCTCCTTTCCATTGTAGACTTATCAACCTCTTATCAGATTCCTGGCAATGACCAAACGCATGATCTCATTGGTGCCTTCATAGATCTGGCATATCTTGGCATCCCGCATATGACGTTCCATGGGGTATTCCTTGCAGTAGCCGTACCCGCCCAGGACCTGAACCCCCTCCACCGCCGCCCGCATGGCCGCATCCGAGGCATACAGCTTGGCCATGGCCGCGGCCTTTTCATAGGGTTTTTTCTGATCCTCCAGCCATGCGGCCCGGAGGGTCAACAGCTCGGCCGCATCCAGTTCAGTGGCCATATCCGCCAGTTTCCACTGGATGGCCTGAAATGCGGTAATGGGCTTGCCGAACTGCTCACGGGTCTTGGCATAGGCAAGGGCCTCTTCGAGACAGGCCCGTCCAATGCCGATGGCCTGGGAGGCGATCCCGATTCGTCCCCCGTCTAAGGTGGTCAGCATCTGTTTGAACCCCTCCCCTTCCTTGCCCAGGAGGGCATCCGCAGGGACCCGGGCATCTTCGAACACCAGTTCCGCCGTGCCGGATGCCAGGATCCCCAGCTTGTCCTCCACCCGTCCCACCTTGAATCCGGGGGTATTTTCCAGGTCCACCACAAAGGAAGAGATCCCCTTGTATCCCTTCTCCTTATCCGTGACCGCAGCGATCACCGAAAAGGAAGAGACGTTGCCGTTGGTAATGAACTTCTTCTCTCCGTTGAGGACCCAGGCATCCCCGTCCTTGACCGCCGTGGTCCGCATCCCTGCAGGATCGGAACCGGCCCCGGCCTCGGTCAGGCCGTAACACCCGATCTTTTCACCCGAGGCACAGGGATACAGGTACTTCTTTTTCTGCTCCTCGGTACCGTATGCATAGACCGGGAAGCAGTACAGGGAATTGTTCACGGACAGGATCACCCCGGTGGAGGCACACGCCTTGGAGACCTCGATCAGGGCCAGCACATAGCTGACATAATCCATGCCGCCCCCGCCGAATTCCTCGGGTACGGCGATCCCCATCATCTTCAATTCGCCCAACTGCCGGACGATTTCTGCGGGGTGGGAATGCGTTTCGTCCAGTTCCGCGGCCTTGGGTTTGATCTCGGTCTCCGCAAACCTGGCGGCCATCTCCCTGACCATCTGTTGTTCTTCTGTCAATGCGAATTCCATCTCTATTTCAATTCCCCCTTGAATTCAGGTTTCCGCTTCTCCAAAAAGGCGCTCATCCCCTCTTCGGCATCAGGACTGGCCTTGCACAACCCGAACTGATCCGTTTCCATGGCACATCCTTGTCTCAGGTCCAGGTTATACCCGCTGTCAATGCAATGCTTTATGGCCCTGAGCGAAAACCGTCCCTTGGAGGCAATGACCTGGGCGGTCTTCTGGGTGGCCTCCCACAGGCCGTCGGCCGGAAACACCTTATTGACCAGGCCGATCTCCTTGGCCTCCCGGGCGCTGATCAGGCCCCCGGTCATACACAGCTCCTTGGCCATCCCCTTTCCCACCCGTCTCGGCAGGCGCTGGGTGCCGCCGAATCCGGGGATAATTCCCAGGTTGATTTCAGGCTGGCCGAATTTGGCATCTTCGGACGCATAGATAAAATCGCAGGCCAGGGCGATCTCGGTGCCCCCTCCCAGGGCAAACCCGTTGACACAGGCGATGATGGGAATGGGAAGGGCCTCCATGCGAAACCCCAGTTCATGCAGGCTGGCTGAAAACTCCCGCAGTTTGAGGGGTTCCAGATTCACCATAT
This sequence comes from Deltaproteobacteria bacterium, assembly GCA_021737425.1. Classification (GTDB taxonomy): domain Bacteria; phylum Desulfobacterota; class DSM-4660; order Desulfatiglandales; family Desulfatiglandaceae; genus JAIPDZ01. The sequence goes on along the minus strand of JAIPDZ010000109.1, from coordinate 10,256 downwards.
AAGAGATATCCGCACCGGCCACAAAGGCCTTGTCCCCTTCCCCGGTCAGGATCATGACCCGGATGGAAGAATCCTTTTCCACCTGGTCTAAGACACCGTTCAAGTCCGCGATCACACCGGTATTGATGGCATTGAGGGCCTTGGGGCGGTTGAATTTGACCACCGCAATCCCCCCGTCCTTTTCAAAAATGATATTTTCATAGGTCATCATGTCCCCTCCTCTTACTCAGCCTTCTCGAGCACCATGGCCATGCCCTGTCCGCCGCCGATACACAGGGTGGCCAGCCCCAGGTCGATCCCCTTTCGCTGCATCTGCCCCATGAGGGTCACCACAATACGGGCCCCGGAGCATCCGATGGGATGTCCGATGGAGATCCCGCTTCCCAGCATGTTGGTCTTGTCCAGGTCACACTTGAGTTCACGGATACAGGCGATGGCCTGGGAGGCAAAGGCCTCGTTCAGCTCGACGGCGCCGAAATCATTGATGGACAGGCCTTCCTTATTTAGAATCTTTCGAACCGCCGGGATGGGGCCCAAGCCCATAAAGGCGGGGTCGATGGCGCCCGATGAACAGCCCCTGATTCGGGCCAGGGGTTTGAGTCCCAGTTCCCTGGCCTTGTCCGCGCTCATGAGGAGCAGGGCCGCGGCCGCGTCATTGATGCCCGATGCGTTCCCCGCGGTCACGGTTCCGTCCTTCTTGAACGCGGGTCTCAGCTTGGCCATTTTTTCCACCGAGGTATCCATGGGCCGCTCATCCGTGTCAAAGACCAGCGGATCCTTTTTCCGCTGGGGGATGACCACGGGCACGATCTCCTCCCTGAACTCCCCGTCCGCAATGGCCTTTCGGGCCCGCTGGTGACTCATGGCCCCCAGTTCATCCTGTTCTTCCCTGGAAATCCCGTACATCTCCGCAATATTCTCTGCGGTCAGGCCCATGTGATAGCCATAGAAGATCTCAAAAAGCCCGTCTAAGATCATGAGATCCACCAGTTCCGCGTTGTTCATCCGGGCCCCCCACCGGGCCTTGGGAAGGGCATAGGGAATGGCGCTCATGTTCTCCATACCGCCGGCCAGGATCACATCCGCCTCCCCGTACCGGATGGCCTGGGCCGCCAGGGCCAGGGTCTTCATGCCCGAGGCGCAGACCTTGTTGACCGTAAAGGCCCCGGTTTCCTTGGAAATGCCGGCCCGGATCATGGCCTGTCGGGCCACGTTTTGTCCCTGTCCCGCGCCCACCACATTGCCCAGGATCACCTCATCGATCTGGACCGGTTGAAACGCCTCGTCATAATCATACCCCTCTTTTTCCAGGGCGATCATGCCCCTCCCTTGTAAGGCGTCGGGCTCAAAACGGGTGAGCCCATCAGTGGCCACCGGTTTCAATTTCACCCGCTTGAGGGCCTCCTTCAACACCAGGGCACCCAGATCCACCACCGGTGTGGATTTCAAGGTTCCCCCGAACGACCCCACCGGGGTTCTCACGCCTGATACTATCACCACATCTCGCATCATCTTATCTCCTTGGCTGATTTTTTTGTATAAGGTTCCAAAGGTTCAAGGGTTCAGGGGTTCAGGGGTTCAGAGGTTCAGAGGTTCAGAGGTTCAGAGGTTCAGAGGTTGAACTCAGAAGCCCATGCTGAAGACCTGACACCTGACACCTGAAACCCGACACCTGAAACCTCACGACTCATTATAGACCACCAGGGTGACCGCCTCTCCCCCGCCCAGGCACAAAGAGGCCTGGCCGATTTCGAGCCCCCGATCCTTCATGGCATAGATCAGGGTGGTCAGGACCCTGGCGCCGCTGGCGCCGATGGGATGCCCGATGGCCACCGAACCCCCGTGTACATTGACCTTTTCAGGATCGATTCCCAACTCCCGGTTAATGGCCACCGAAGAGGTGCTGAAGGCCTCGTTGATTTCATGGATGTCCACGTCCTCGATCTTGAGACCGTCTTTGGCCAGGACCTTGGGGATGGACAAGATGGGTGCCACCAGCACATACTTCATATCAATCCCCGCGGCCCCCTGGGCCCCCACGCGAACCAGGGGTTTCAGTCCCAGGGCATCCGCCTTTTCCTTAGACATGACCACCAGGGCGGAGGCCCCGTCGCTGATCTTGGAGGCATTCCCGGCCGTGACGATACCGTCTTTTTTGAATGCGGGCCTGAGCCGGGCCAGTCCTTCCGCACTGGTCTTGGGCGGCCTCATCGGGATTTCGTCCTGCTCAAAAATCTTGGGCTCCCCTTTTCGAACCGGGACCTCTACCGGCACGATTTCCGCTTTGAATTTGCCCCCTTCAACGGCCTTCCAGCACTTTTGGTAGGAACCGAGGGCAAATGCGTCCGTATCCTCCCGGCTGATGCCGTAGCGTTCGGACACCAGTTCCGCGCTGATCCCCATGTGAAAATCGTTTACATGGTCCCACAACCCGTCATGCACCATGCCGTCCTTCACCTCGGCGTTGTTCATGCGATAGCCGGTCCTGGCCTTGTCCAGCATGTAGGGGCATAAATTCATGTTTTCCTGGCCCCCGGCCACGATCACCTCGGCATCGTTACACTGAATGGCCTGGGCCGCCAGCATCACCGCCTTTAATCCGGAGCCGCATACCTTATTGACGGTAATGGCGCCCACTTCCCAGGGGAGTCCGGCCCTGACCATGGTCTGGCGCGCCGGATTCTGTCCCAGACCGTGGGGGAGCACACTCCCCATGATCACCTCGTCGATGTCCTGGTTTTGTATCCCGGCCCGCCGGATGGCCTCTTTGATAACCATAGCGCCCAGATCCGTGGCAGAGACCCCGCTGAGGGATCCTGCAAAATCCCCCACCGCCGTCCTGCACGCACTGACGATCACTACATCTCTCATACTTGTTCCCCTTTCCTGAACTTTGAGCGATTCTCTGCAAAAATCCATTGAAAAATCAGCTCCTATATATTAAAGAATCTCTTTTTAAGTCAAGTGATTTCCCGGGCGTTGATTCGCCTTAACCGAATACCGGCGCCCGGTTCGGGCCTGTCTGCTTACTGCATCGGGGGAATTGATTTGCCTATTATGTTGCCGGATTTTGGTGCCTGGCCCGGGCGTCGATCCGGGATTCGCCGCAATTCCGTCTGCTTATCCCCGGGCATTGAGGGAGTACGGGGAACCGTTACTGTTGATACCTAATCATAAAGGAGAAAGTGAGATGAATCCCATTGCCCAGGAGTTGAACGACACCATTGTAAAAGGGAACCCGAAGCTGTATGACATGCTCTCCCATGTGGGGAAAAATCTCTTCTTCCCCAAAGGGATCCTCTCCCAGGGGGCCGAGGCCAAAGAAAAGGCCCACCGGTTCAACGCCACCATCGGCATGGCCACTGAAAAGGGACGCACCATGTTTCTGCCGTCGGTCATGGCCATGACCGCGGGCCTGACGCCCGAAGAGGTCCTTACCTATGCGCCCTCTTTCGGCATACTCCCTTTACGAGAAGTCTGGCAAAAGGACCTCTTTGCCAAGAACCCGTCCATGAAAGGGCATGAGATCAGTCTCCCCATTGTCACCCATGCCATTACCCACGGAATGAGCGTGGTATCGGACATGTGGGTGGACCCGGGTGATGCCATTATCCTTCCGGATAAGATGTGGGGCAATTACAATCTCATCTTCTCGGTCAGAAGAGGCGGACAAATCATCCAGTACCCCCTGTTCAGCGGGACGGGCGGGTTCAACCTGTCCGGCTTTGAGTCCTGTGTCCGAAAGGCGGCTGAAACCCGGGATAAGATTCTGGTCATCCTCAATTTCCCCAACAATCCCACCGGGTATACGGTCACTCCCGGGGAGGCGGACCGGATTGCCGAGATCCTCAAGTCCGTGGCCCAAGGCGGCACCCGGGTGGTGGCCCTGACCGACGACGCCTACTTCGGGCTTTTTTACGACCCTGAGGCCCTTACGGAATCCATATTCACGCGCCTCCTGGGACTGGACCCCGGTCTTTTGGCCATCAAGCTGGACGGCGCCACCAAGGAAAACTTCGTATGGGGACTGCGGGTGGGATTTATCACCTACGGGGCCTCGCTTTCAGGGGAGGCCAGGCCGGTCTACGATGCCCTGGAGCGGAAGACCGCGGGCGCGGTCCGGGGCTCCATATCCAATGCCTGTCACCTCAGCCAGGAAATGATCCTAAAGACCTTGACGTCGGATACCTATGCGGCGGAGAAGGCGGAGAAGTTCGCGGTCATGAAGGACCGGGCCCAAGAGGTGACACAGGTCCTCTCTGATCCCAAATACAGCGATGCCTGGGAGGTTTACCCGTTTAACTCCGGGTATTTCATGTGCTTGAAGCTCAAGACCGTGGAGGCGGAGACCCTGCGGGTGCATCTTCTCGATACATACGGGGTGGGCCACATCTCCCTGGGCCCCACCGACCTCAGGGTGGCATTTTCATGCCTGGAAAAAGAAGACACCCGCGCGCTTTTCGACCTGGTGTACCAGGGGGTCAAGGACCTGGAGGAGTAGAGGTTCGACGGTTCAGAGGTTCAGAGGTTCAGAGGTTTTGAAATGAAAGTAGCCCGATAACCTCATCGGCCCTATCAACTGATGGAGGATTGTTCATTGGCGATTGAGGTCCTCCTATCTGCGGGGAACCCTTTGAACCTCTGAACCGCTGAACCTTTGAACCTTTGAACCTTTGAACCTCTGAACCTTTGAACCTTTGAACCTTATCACCGCCTCAACAGCAGCGCGGCCCCGATCATCAACAACACCACCCCGGCAATGCGGCGCAGGTCCATGGGGAATCCCCTGAACCCGAACCAGCCGTAATGATCCAGGATCAATCCACCGGTCAGCTGGGCCGCAATGGCGGCCCCCATGGTGGCGGGGGGCCCGATCCGGGGGACCGCCAAAATGGTCAACGACACGAAAAGGGCCCCGAGACACCCGCCGGTCAATTCCCACCACGAGGCATCCACCACCCCCCTGAGATGCCCGCGGCCGAACAGCCCCACCAACACCAGCAGGGTCAGGGTCCCCACCAGAAAAGAGATGAAGGCACTCTCCACGAATCCCACCTTCTCGGCAAGCCGGGCATTAATGGAGGGCTGGATAATGGCGGCCAAGCCGCCCGCGAACATCAGCAGAAACAGCGCCAAATTGGACATGGGCCAAAATCTCCCTTGAACCGTTGGACGTGGATCGTTGATTCCACCCTCGAATGGTTACGGCATTCCCCCGACCCGGACCTTTGCCGCCTCATACAAGTCCCGGAGGATCTCTTCGGAAATCTCCGCCATGGCCGTGCTCATGGCCTGGGCCAGGCCCCTGGGCGACTGGTCCGGGCATGCGGCCCGGACCCTATAGGTCTTCTGAAAAACCATCCGTTTGACCACATCCGTCTCATCCGCCTTCAGGAGTACGATGCTCACACAGAGCACCCCATTCCATTGGGATGGGGTTTCCTCCTCCAGGAATTCATCCACCGATCCCTCCAAGATAAAGGAGTACGGAAACCGGCTCTCATACGGCAGTACCGCCTTGAACAATCCGGATTCCCGAATATCCCGGGTCAACAGATACCGGACCATGTCGCCCGGGTTGGATCGCCACTTGTGATAATAGTACTCATCCCGCTTGAATCGCTGGTCCTGATAGATGATTCGATGGCTGTTATAGGCAGGGGCCACGGTGAACCGCTCCACCTTGATCACCACCGGGAGCGGCGTTTTGTCCTTCAGCTCGGGCCGCGGGTATTCGAGGGTGTAATACGAAATGGTGTTCCTCGGTTCTTGGAGCCCCAGGCAGCCGCCCAGGACAACCAGCAGGCACAAACACAAACCCCCTACCCGCCTGTTTGTGTGCATGGACCTCCTCCTTATCGGGTTACAGTGTTCAGGTGTCCCCGCCAGACGGGATCTGCGACAGGTGTCAGGTGTCAGATGTCAGATGTCCCCGGGCCAACGGGGAAAACGGATCGCTCAGCCGGCTGGTGTTTAATCATTTTGCCCTAAATTATTTTGTCTTAAATCATTTTGTCTTAAATCATTTTGTCTCAAACCTGGGTTTGGGCGGTTCCCCCAGCAGCAGCTGGGAGGGTTGATCCGCCAGGATCTCCATAAAGCGGTTCAGGTTGTCCGTGGCCTGCTCCAGGTTCTGGGCGCTGACCATGAGTTCCTGCCTGAGTTCATACAGGGACTGATCCGATCGCTCCACCAGGCCCGCGCCCTGGTGCAGCAACAGATTGGCGTTCCGGGTGGCTTTCAGGATCTGTTCCAGGGCCCCTTTCAAGGTGGCCTCGTTTTCCACCACCACCCTCTCCAGTCCCGCAAACACATGATCCGCCCGGGTGATCCCGGATTCGGTCTTTTCCATGATCCGATTCAGGGACCTGGCGGCCGTGTCCATGGAGGCCAGTATCTCTGACCAGCGCTGATTGTGGATCAGCCGGTCCGCGCCGTCCAGGGCGGACTGCAGCTTGGTGGAAATCATGTGGATGTCCGCGTCGGCCATCAATCGATTCATATTGTCCAGGGTCTCGGTTACCTTGTGGGAAATCCCCTTGAGATCCAGGGACTTGATGTGGTTGAGCACCTCATCGATTCCGCTCAAAAGCTCCCGCATTTCAGAGGGCTTGGAGGCCACAATGGGGTACTCGGACGGAAAGGTGATACGGGGCGAGCGCACCTCATCTCCCGGCTTTTTCCGATCCAGCTCCACGAACATGCTTCCGGTGAGCCCCACGTCCCGCAGTTGCGCCACCATGTCCTGGGTCAGCTTCTGGTCGGTTTCCACTTTCATGACCACCTGTATCAGTTTCTCGTCCGGCGCCACTTCGATACTTTCCACACGGCCCACGGACACGCCCCGGTATTTTACCGGGGCCCCTTTCTGCAGCCCCTGGACAGACTCATCAAAATAGGCGGCATAGAAATTCCCCTTTTCCAGATACCGGGACATCCCCAGCCAGATAATGGCCACAACCACGATACCCACGCCGCTCACCACGAACAACCCCACGGAAAATTTGGTCCTCTGTGATGCCATCCGCCCCTCAATTATTCAGTATTCACCACCCGGTTGAAAAAACGCTTCACCGCTTGGTTTTGGCTGTGGTCCCGCAGATACTGGGGATCGCCCTCGGCAATGATCCCCCTGGTCTGCCGGTCCAACATGATCACCCGCTGGGCCACGGCAAAAATGCTCTGGAGTTCGTGGGTCACGATGACCATGGTGGTGCCCAGGTTCCTGTTGAGCTGCAAAATCAACTGATCGAGCTCGGCCGATGTGACCGGATCAAGCCCTGCCGAAGGTTCGTCAAAAAACAGGATCTTGGGATTCAGGGCCATGGCCCGGGCCAGCCCGGCCCGCTTCTTCATCCCTCCGCTCAATTCGGACGGCAGATGGTTTTCATACCCGTTCAGGTTCACCAGACCCAGCTTCATCTGGACGATGACGTTCACAGACTCCGGGGGGAGGCGGGTATAGGCCTGGATGGGGAGGGCCACATTCTCCGCCACGGTCATGGACCCGAACAGGGCGGCCCCCTGGTACAGGACCCCGATCTTCCGGAAGATCCCTTTCAGTCTTTCCTCATCTTCTGAAACCGAATCGCCGTCAATGAGCACCCGCCCGGCAAAGGGGGGAATCAGGCCGATCATGCCCTTGAGCAGGGTACTCTTTCCGCACCCGCTCCCCCCCAGGATCACAAACACCTCCCCCTCGTACACATCAAAAGAGACCTGGTCCAGGACAATATCCTCCCCGTATCCCACCCGGAGGTCCCTTACCCGAATGACAACGTCTCTGCCCATGGCGTCCGCTTTATCCCCAGTATCTCAGTATCACGGAAAATACCGAATCAATCACAATAATCAAGAAAATACTGCTCACCACCGCCGATGTGGTGGCCTGGCCCACAGAGGCGGCCCCGCCCTGGACCTGAAACCCCCGGAGGCACCCCACCCAGGTGATGAAAATGCCGAAGACCCCGCTCTTGAGCACCCCCCAGAAGACATCGAACAGGGTCAGGGTCTTGAGGGTCTGGGCCACATAGGCCCCGGCGGTCAGATCCAGCATGGAAACCCCCACGATCAGCCCCCCCAGGATGGCGAACAGATCGGAGAAAAGGGTCAGGATGGGGACCATTACGAGAGCGGCCACCAGCTTGGGGACCACCAGAAACCGCACCGGATCAAACCCCATGGTGAACAGGGCGTCCACCTCTTCGGATATCTTCATGGTGCCGATCTCAGCGGCAAAGGCGGACCCGGACCGACCGGCCACGATGATGGCGGTCATGATAGGCCCCAGTTCACGGGTCATGGCCAGGCTGACCAAGGAGGCCACATAGATGTTGGCCCCGAACTGTTCCAACTGCACCGAGGACATGAAGGCCATGATCAGGCCCATGAGGAAACTGATCAGGGCCACAATGGGGAGACCGTCCACCCCGGTACGCTGCATGGTGGAAATGGTCTCCTCCCTTCTCAGGGAACCGGGATGCAGGCACACATGGGCCAGGGAAAGGCAGACGGACCCCAGAAAAAAAACAGCGTATCTCAGATCGGAAAGCTGGCCCAGGGCTGCATCCCCAATGCGGACAAAGAGATTCGGGGACCGCTTTTTGATGAAGGTCACCGGCTCGGCCATGGCATCAAAGTTGAGCAAAGAGAGCATATTTCGGATCTTCGGTCCGGGATGGACCAAGTGGAACTTACCCCCCGCAGCGGACATCAGGCGCTTGAGCTCCACCAGCACCAGGGTCCCGAAATCGTCCAAGTATTCCACAGCGTTGAGATCCACGGTCAGGCTCGACGGTGAATCGTTTTTCACCTCGGCCTTCAGATCCTTGAGCAAAACGGCGGCATTGGACACATCCATATTGCCGTACACGGAGAAGGTCATCCCGCCGTCTTCATCTCTGGATACCTGGTATGGTTTGGCGTTATCGGTTTCCGGGCCTGTCATGGAGGTCCTTGAATTGAAATGCCGTTAAATCGTCCGCACTCATATGATATTGATCTTTAAGCTCGGCCACGTCCATTTGAAACACCAACCAGCCCATACGGGTACCGGCCTCCTGCAGCGCAAAGGCCACTTCGATCCCCTTGTGGCCCATGGGTTGATTCTGGTGTTCTCGGTACAGGGTCAATACCCTGTGGGGGCGCTCTTCATTCCCCTGGAATGCGATGCCGGCATAACTGCTCCCGATGACGGCGCCGCCATCGGGAGCGGATTCTGTTGCGTAGGCATCCACGACCCGCTTGTTGTTGTTGAGTAAGACCAGGCCGGTATAGGGGCCCGTTTCCGTTTTACGGGCCGTAAAGAACCGCTCCAGTATCGCATGGGTCTTTTTTGTATCACCGGCCTGAAACGGCCCTGCCAGCCTGGGCGCCAGCCACCGGTAATCCAGGGCCAGTTCATCCTGTAACTGCATCTTCTGGGTATCCATGACTTCATACCCTGTGGAAAAGTAGGGATAGGCCCAAAAGATCCCGGCTCCTGACAGGACCAGGAGAATCGCCAGGGGGAAAATCCATCGTCTGACCCGCCGGTACCGCCGCTCCAGAGACTGGACCTCGGTGACATCACGACCCAGAAAAAGCACGCCCTGAAAATGGTGCTGGGCATCATAAAGCACCGTGGTGCTGGTGGAGACACAGCGGATTCCTTCTGTGGGGTGTTTCACCCTGAGGATCTTTTCCCGGACCGTGTATCGGGAGATAACTTCCTGGATGAACTCCCTGTATTCCTCCGGATTTTCGTACAGGGTTTCAGCAGGCTGGTGAAGCAGCCGGCCGGACTCCCTGCCGTAGAGCCGTTCCGCCGATGCATTTACAGAGAGGATGTTGCCCTCCTTATCCAGCAAAAGCACCGCATCCGGCAGCTGGTCACAGAATTCCTTCAACCCGAAGGCCAGGCGGCTCGCCTCGTCCAGCCGCCTGGCCAGCGTCTTGGCGAATTCCTGCACCACTTCCGGAAATTGGGCCAAAAATCCGGGGATCTCTTCCCGGGGGATCCGAATGACCTTGACCTCGGTGGCCGCCTTGACGCTGGCGGTTCTGGCCTTTTCCAGCAAAAAGGACATCTCCCCGAATATGGCCCCTTGTTCGGAGACCTCGGCGATCTTATGGGTCCCTTTCAGGATATCCAGTTTTCCGGAGACCAGGGCATAGAGATCCTGTGAGTCATCCCCCTCCAGAAAGATGGTCTGACCCCGCTCATAGGACATCACATACTTGGCCAGGTCCGGGTTATTGATGATATGATCCAACAT
>JAIPDZ010000108.1 GCA_021737425.1 Deltaproteobacteria bacterium | reverse complement strand
GGAGGATATTGGCGATATTGCTCCCCAGCACATTGGCGATGGCGATGTCCGTATTCCCCTTGAGGCTGGAGATGATGTTGACGAACAACTCGGGGCTGGACGTGCCGAAGGCCACCACAGTCAGCCCGATGACCAGATCGGATACATGGGCCCGCCTGGCAATGGAGGAGGCCCCATCCACCAGAAGGTCCGCCCCCTTGATCAGCAGGGGAAATCCGATCAAAAATAGAATGTAGGGGAGAAAGCTCATGGGAGTCTGGGGCCGTCGGCTTTGCTCGATGAACTGCAAAGTCGTGTCTAATCCTTAGCGCACAAGATCAATGATATCGACCTGCAAGGCCCTTGCCAGCTGCTCTATCAGTGGAATTCCCGGAACATGGATGCCAGCTTCAATACGCGAGATATTGGGCCTTTTGATCCCTGTCATTTCAGCCAACTGGGCCTGAGTCAGTCCGTGTTGTTTGCGTAATGCCTTTACGTGTTGACCAATTCTTTTGCCCACTGCCGGATCGGATTCCCCGGTCTTGCCCTTGGCCACGTTTTCTATGACATCCCATGGCACGGAAAATTCGTTTCCCGTTGCCTGAATCACGGTGAAGATCTCACCGTCGCCTTCGATGTATACATCCAGTATCTCGGAGCGGTCATCCTCAGGTATAGGGCGCTTAAGCAAGAAAATCCGGCCATCTTCCATGGCTACCCGGAACGCATCTCTCTTGAGGTCATACGATGCGGCCCAGATTCGAGAGGCTTTACCTCCCTCTAATCGGTGTGCTAAACTCATTTTACCGGCCCTCTCTCATGTATCCCAGGTCGATCAGAGCCTTCCTAAGTCCTTTGCTCGCTTCAAAATCGTCCATGGGACGCTGGGTTTCCATGTTGAAGCGGCCTATATTCCGTCCACTCGAGGTTAAGATATGGACATGGTATGGCAATTGGTCTCCAGCATAGGCAACGAAAATAAAGCCCATATGTCGTTTCCGGCCCATATTTTCAATAAGTATCACAACTGATACCTTAAGTCAAATGGGTTGAGTGCGCCAGGCCAAGCCTGGAAGGAGGGGAAACATAGCGTTAGATGTTGAAACTCTTTGAAGGGACCCTGCAGGTAATCAATCCTGCCCGGCTAAGCGTGCTGGCGGTCGGAACTGAGTGTTGCGTGGTTTTGGGGTAACCCGGGCTGCGAAGCGTACACAGGGAACCTGTAGGCCGTGTGATAGAGCCCCGAAAGGTTCGGAGCAGAAGCTGACGCCGTTCAACCAGCGGAAGGCAATATTCTGTTACTTGACAGCAAGGGTGGCAGGGTTCTGCCGGGGTCAAAGAGCAGGGCATGCGGGTAAGGGGTCCCCCAGGAACCTGGGAGGTCCTGTCATCTCCGTTGGATAAGGCCGGGAAGGGGAACCCGGACATCAAGCCCCGGCCCAAACTGGGAAGTGTCTGACCCGATTTGGGAGCGAAGCAATCAGACACCGATACGGTATCTGAAGGTGAAGGCAACGAAGCCTAAGGAGATGGATGGCAGGGAGTCGGAGTGTCCAGTATTACCGATGAAGCAGGGGAACCGGCCCGAGGGACCCTGTGGAGGGAAGGGGACACCATGGTAGAGGAACCTTTGAAGGGAAAGATGCGAGGGACATCGAGACCTGAAAGCGTCTCAACGAGACTTCAAAGGATAGCGAAGTTGTCCAGGGAAGCGCCGGAGATGGTGTGGACCACACTGGCCCACCACATCGACTTTGATTTACTCAAGGAGGCATACCGGCTGACCCGGAAAGACGGGGCTGTAGGGGTGGATGGACAAACGGCAAAGGAGTATGGCGAAAACCTTGAAGGAAATCTCCGAGATCTCTTGAACCGTTTCAAATCCGGTGAGTACAAGGCGCCCCCGGTCAGAAGAACCTATGTGCCAAAAGGGGATGGAAAGCGAACGAGGCCGATTGGGATACCGACATTTGAGGACAAAGTCCTTCAACGGGCGGTGGCCATGGTGCTGAACGCAGTATATGAGCAGGACTTTCTGGACTGTTCATATGGCTTTCGACCCGGACGATCAGCACATGATGCCCTTGAGGGGTTGTGGAAGGATACCATGAGGATGGGTGGTGGTCATGTGTTGGAGTTGGACATCAAGAAATGTTTTGATGTTTTGGATCATGGTCATCTAAGAAGCTTTCTGGACAAACGGGTGCGTGACGGAGTGATACGAAAGGCCATTGATAAATGGCTGAAGGCAGGTGTACTGGAAGCAGAAACCATAAGCCATCCCGAGACCGGGACACCCCAGGGAGGTGTTGTCTCACCAATTTTGATGAACATCTACCTCCACGAGGTTCTGGATAAATGGTTTCTTCAGGATGTAAAGCCGTGTCTCCGGAAGGAGGCGTACCTGAAGAGGTACGCTGACGATGCAGTGGTGGTATTTTACAGCAAGGAAGATGCGGAGAGGGTAATGGAAGTCCTACCCAAGCGGTTCGGCCGATTTGGTTTGAGCCTTCACCCTGACAAGACGAGGCTGGTTAAGTTTACCCGGCCAGGTTGTGATAATAACAGGGAAGGACGACCTGACAGCTTTGATTTCCTGGGATTCACCCATTATTGGGCTAAATCCCGCAAGGGGAATTGGATTGTGAAGCGAAAGACGGCCAAGGATCGTTTTTCACGGGGGCTGAAGCGTATTGGGCAGTGGTGCCGGACGCACCGGCATTGGCCGGTATCCGAGCAGCACCGTGTACTGTCTCTTAAATTACGAGGGCATGCTCAGTACTACTACATTCGAGGTAATTCCTCGGTGGTCGGTCGGTTTTATCATGAAGCCCGCAAAATCTGGCGAAAATGGCTGAACCGCCGGTCTCAGCGGTCACGGATGATTTGGGAACGTTTTACCCGTTTGCGAAAGAGGTATCCATTTCCAGCACCGAAGCTCGCACTTTCTTAGGTTGCGCAGCAAAACCTTACTGTGAGGAGCCGGATGCGTTAATCGCGCACGTCCGGATCTGTGAGGGGCGGGGGAAAGCGATTTCCCTCGTCTACTCGACTTCCACTCTCAAGAAATCCCTTGACAAACCACAATCTATTTTGTTCCTTTTGTTTCTTTTGTTCCTTTCGTTTTTTGCTCATCTTGAGACATAGAGGTTTCTTGACCGTGAACAATACATTACTCACGATTCCTCAGGCCGCGAAGCTCTGTTCCCTGAGCAGGGGAACCCTCTGGAAATATGCAAAGCGCGGGGAATTGAGAACATCCCTGACCCCGGGTGGCCAGTACCGGGTTCATCCGCAAGATCTTGAATCGTTTATGGGGGAGACGGGCATGCATCCCCTGTCAACCTCTGGTTCGGACGAAAACAGAATCCTCATCGTTGATGACGATCAGGCCGTCAGAGCCCTTTTTGCGAAGGCATTGCGCCGCAGAGGGTACAAGGCAGCGGTGGCCCGGGACGGCTTTGAAGCGGGAATAAAGGTCATGACCTTCAGGCCGAAACTGGTCCTTTTGGATCTGTTCATGCCGGGGATGAACGGCTTTGATGTGTGCCGGCATATCAAGGCGGATGCCGGCACCGCCCTTATAAAGGTCCTGTTTATTACCGGTTTTGACAGCCCACAACAGCGGGAAAAGGCCCTCAAGGCCGGGGCAGACGGGTATATGGTCAAACCGGTACAGGCGGAGCCGTTGGTTGAACAGGTTGAAACCCTGCTGAATCGTACGAGGGGGGATTCATCGTCGAAGACCGTTGCCGTCTGAACCCCGCCGTTGTCCGCCTCATATAAGGCCGACGCCTTTCCCAGATCCCGCCAAGCGGGAAACTCCGTATTTCAGGAGTTTACCCCTCCGGGCAGTAGGCCCCATGGGCCGGAGGCTGACAAGACTCTATCCCCTGGCCGAACATTGAGCATTCAAAATAGGGAGGAACCAAGAATGAAGCGGGTGAAAAACGTAACGGTACTGGCAGGCGTGTTTTTGGCGTTCTTGTACGGGGTCTCGCCGGTACGGGCCTCAGGGGAATCGTACAGGATTCTACACATCATGAGTTATCACTCCCCATGGGAATGGACGGACGATCAGTTCAAGGGGTTTCAGGAGGCCCTGAAGGGCCTGAATGTGGAATACAAGGTCCTCCAGATGGATACCAAGCGCAGGAGCACCAAGGCCTGGAAGGAGAAGGTCAGCCGGGAGGCAAGGGGCCTGATCGATACATGGAGGCCCGATTTGGTGTACACCAATGACGACAATGCCCAGGAATATGTGGCCCGGTTTTATGTGAACCGGGAGATTCCCTTTGTATTCAGCGCAGTAAACGCCGACCCCGATGCCTACGGGTTTGTGGGAAGCCGCAATGTCACGGGCGTCCTGGAGCAGGAACACGCTGTGGAGACGGTCCGTTTCCTGAGGGAAATTGTCCCCAGCGTTAAAACTATTGCGGTGATCGTGGACGACGATCCCACCTGGACCGGTGTGATTCAGCGCATGAAACAGCGGTTCTCGATGGAACTTCCGGATATCCGGATCACCCAATGGGACGTGATCCGCACCTTTAAGGCATACAGAGAAAGGATCAAGGAATACCAGGATCAGGTGGACGCCCTCGGCCTGCTGGGCATCCATACGTTCAAGGGTGAAAACGGGCGGAATGTGCCCTGGCAGGAGGTGCTCCAATGGACCGCGGAGAACAGTTCCCTTCCGGACTTCAGTTTCTGGAAAGACCGGATAATGTATGGGACGTTGTGTGCGGTGTACGTATCCGGGTACCAACAGGGCCTGGCCGCGGGTAAGATCGCAAGGGAGATCCTGGTTGAGGGCAAACCACCGTCGGAGTGTCCCATCCGGTCCACCAAAAAGGGGCAGCCCGTCCTGAGCCTGGCACGGGCCAGGATGCTCGGTATCCCGGTGAAGAGTTCCATCCTTCTGACCGCAAAGGTGGTCCCCACATTTGCCTGGGAAAAATAGATGAAATTTACCCTGAGAAAGAAAATCATACTGATCACGGTGGCGATCCTCACCGTCACGGTGGGAGTAGGGATATATGTCAGCGCCCATATTTTTTCCAATGTCTATTCGGACAGCCTCAGATCCAACGTCACTGCCGTGGGCGGGTCCCTGGTTTCGCAGTTAGACAGACTGCTTTCCCTCGGGATCCCCCTCAACGAGCTGGTCGGTTTTGAAGAGCAATGTCAGGAGATCGTGAAGAAATATGAAGGCATCAGCTATGCCATGGTCGTGGACCGGGAAGGGAGGATCCTCTTCCATGCCGACCCGGTCCTCCATGGAAAAATGCTGACCCCCGCATCAAGGGTGAAGGCCATCCAGGACAATGAAGAGGACCATCTGACCTATTCTGAACAGGGGAAAAAATACCGTGAGAGCCTGGTTCCGGTGTTTGGCGAACACGACCGGCATATCGGCGATATCATCATCGGGTTTCCCGCAGGGATGGTCACATCCCAGGTAAAGCGGATGGTGGGCTATTCCGTCGGCGTTTCGCTCATCTCCTGTGGCATTGCCATGTTTCTGATGGTCCTGGCCCTTTCATCCTGGATCCGCAATCCCCTGATTCAATTGCTGGCAGCGATTCATGATGTCCGGGCCAAGGGAACCGATGTGGCTGCAAAGGTGGAGATCCCCTCTCAAGATGAGATTGGAGAGATTGCGGCGGAATTCAACCTGATGATCCAGGATCTGAGACACACCACGGTCTCCAAGGAGTACGCGGATGCCGTGATCCAGGGCATGATGGATGTGCTCATGGTGACCGATGCCGATTCCGGGATGGTTACCGTTAACCGGGCCGTTTGTGAGGCCCTGAATTATTCCGAGGAAGACCTGATCGGAAAGTCTGTGGGCACGGTCTTCGCCCCGGAAGGCAATCCGTTTAAAAAGGAATTCCTTGAAGACCCAAACGCGGGCCGGGAACGAATATCCCTGGAAACCGTGCTCAGGACAAAACAGGGGGAACCCGTGCCTGTACTCATGAGCGCCTCGGTCCTCCGGGACAAGGAGGGACAGCCCAGCCGCATCGTATACGTGGGAAAGGATATTACCGCCTGGAAGAAGGCCGAGGCCGCATTGCGGGAGAGCGAAGACCGGTACCGGGATATTGTCGAATACAGTCAGGCCCTGCTCTGTACCCACGATCTCGACGGAAAGCTCCTGTCCGTCAATCAACTGGCCGCCGATGTTTTCAAATACGACAAAGCTACCCTCCTCACCATGAAAGTCCAGGATCTGCTGGTCCCCGAAACCCTGCCCCTGTTCGATGCGTATATAGCCCAAATCCAAAACCGGGGTCTGGCCAGGGGCTTTATGCGGGTTACGACAGGAGAAGGCGAGAAGCGCCTCCTTGAATACAACAACACCCTGCGCACCGATGGCGTCCGTGAACCCATTGTCCGGGCCATGGTCTGGGATGTCACCGAACAGAAGAAACTGGAACAGGAGCGGGAGAAACTGGTTCAAGACCTGCAAAAAGCCCTCTCCGAGGTCAAGACCTTGAGCGGCCTGCTCCCCATCTGCAGCACCTGCAAAAAGATTCGGGATGATACGGGGTACTGGCGGCAGATTGAGTCCTATATGCACGACCACACGGGTGCGGATTTCAGCCACAGTATCTGCCCGGACTGTATGAAAAAGCTCTATCCGGAGTATTGTGACGAGGAGGAATGAGGGACCTTTTCCCTGTGAAGAAAAGTTTTCCTTGACCGGTCATGAAAACCCTTTTCATCTCCTTTCTCATTTTCTGTGCGGGCAGTGTGGCTTCACCCGCAGCCGCAACTGAGATCCTTCTGGTGGCGGACCCGTGGTGCCCGTACAACTGCGAGCAACCGGATGCCCATCCGGGGTTCATGGTGGAGATTGCCCGGCATATATTTGAAAAATGCGGCCACACGGTCAAATACATCAATGTCCCCTGGGCACGCGCCATCTACGGGACCCGGGAAGGCCAGTACGACGGCATCATCGGGACAGGCAGAGATGAGACCCCGGACTTTGTGTTTCCGGATATTGAACAGGGCCTCGCTCGTCATACGTTCTATGTGAAGAAGGGAAATCCCTGGCGATATGACGGACTCGACTCCCTCGAGGACATTACCCTGGGGGTCATCAAGAACTATTCATATGGCAACCTGTTCAACCAATACATCCAGCCCAATCAGCACAATCCGAAACGGGTTCAGGTGGTGAGCGGAGAAAACGGCCTGGCACTCAATATCCGAAAACTCATGGAGAACAAGATCGACGCCCTCATTGAAGATCGGGCCGTGTTTCAACATCATCTCCGTCAGACAAATACGACCGACCCGTTTGAGGAGGCCGGTGTGGCAGACAGAGAAAGGGTCTATATCGCCTTCTCCCCGAATATGAAAAAGGCCGAAACCTATGCAGACCTCCTCACCCGGGGCATGAAGACATTGCGGGAGTCCGGAAAGCTTTCTGAGATCCTGAAGAAATACGGGCTTCAAGACTGGAAACGGTGAGCCTTGGGATTGCCGATTGGCGATTTGCGATTTACGATTGAAAAACGTATCCCCTGAAGTGCTGACAAGGGGGTGGTGTGCAATGATCTCCAATGAGGATGGTTTTTTGACTTTTGAGGCGTTTTGGGGTTCCATATTTGAAAATGATCAGCGAGTGCCATCGGCGCCGGTCAACAGGAGGTAAAAATGAAGGCGAAGTGGACCGATAATATTGTCAGTACACCTGATGTGATTCGCGGTAAACCCCGCATCAACGGGACAAGGATACCGGTGAGTCTCATTCTGGGATATTTCGCTGCAGGAAGTTCAGCCGAAGAGATTCTCGACGAATTCCCGGATCTCAATAGGGACCACATCGCAGCGTGTTTTGATTATGCCCGTGAACTGGCGGAATTTGAGGTTGCAGCCTGATGGCACTCACCTTTTTCGCGGGGAGCATTGCGTTTCCAACTCCATAATGGAAGCCCTGCGTAACGCAGGCCATGAGGTACTCCGTCTTAAAGACCATCTGCCGACAGATTCTCCCGACCCGGTGGTTATCGCAAAAGCCCAGGAACTGAACGCCCTTCTCATTTCTCTAAATGGCGATTTTAGTGATATCGTGACATACCCTCCTGAGAAATATCGCGGGATTATAGCCCATCAAATCAGAAATCATCCGGAGGTCATCCCCGAGCTCATGGCCAAACTCATTGATTTCCTGTCCTTACACGCTGAGATGGACTATTATTCGGGTAAACTACTCCTGGTGGAGCCCCACAGGATCAGGATTCGGGGGTAATTTTAAGGGGCCCTCCTCGTCTCCGTGAACGGCCATCAAATCGCCAATAGGAAAGAGGCTTGAATGACAAGACTGCCCAATCTCCCAAAGCTCATGACCTCCTTCAAGACATCCCGGCTCTCCAAGCGGCTGCTGCTCTACATCGTCTTATGCAGTTCCTTTTTCACCCTGCTCACCACCTCATTTCAGCTCTACATGGACTACAAAAGAGATGTGTCGGCCATCCATGAGAGTCTCGAGTTCATAGAGGCGGGCTACCGGGACCCCCTTGCCGCCACTGCCTATAACATGGATTACGACCAGCTCAAGCTCCTGTTAAAGGGCGTCCTCAAATTCCGGGACATCGCCTATCTCGAGATCAGCGAACCGCTCCGTGACGGCCGGAAGACCCTGGTACAAGAGGGAGATGCCGAGGCCGGGCAGGATATCGTCCGTGAGGTGACCCTGGAATATCCTGCGCCCCCGGAAGGAGCGGCCCAGCATGCCACCCTGCACATTGTAGCCAGCCTGGAGGGCGTTAATGAGCGGCTCTGGGGCAGGATCCTGGTGGTGCTGGGCTCCAACGCGGTCAAGACCTTTATGGCCTCTTTTTTTATTTTTCTCATTATTCAGTATGTCATTACGCGTCATCTCGTCACGGTTGCCCGCTACACCAGAGGGTTTCGTCTGAATCGTCAGGCCCAGTCGCTCGAACTTCAGCACAAAAGGGTGGGTTCAGCTCATCCGGATGAGCTGGATCAACTGACTGCGGCGATCAATGAGATGCGGGAGCGGCTCATCCGGGACAACGAATTCCGGAAGAAGGCCGAAGACACCCTGCGGGCCGGCAAGGCATTTACCGAAAAACTCATCCATTCTATGCCGGACGGGTTTTCGCTCCTGGACAAAAACGGGATCCATGTGGATGTCAATCCGGCCCTGTGCAAAATGACCGGGTTCAGAAAGGAAGAACTGGTCGGTGTGGGTCCGCCCCACCCCTATTGGCCGGAAGAGGAGCGGGCCGCCATTGAAGAGACGTTTCAAAAGACCCTGGGCGGGCATTTCGACCAGTATGAACTCCGTTTCCGGCGGAAAAACGGGGAACGGTTCCCGGTCATCATCAGCCCCGCCGCCTTACGGGACCCCGAGGGCCATATCAGCCATTATTTCGCCACGATAAAGGATATCTCCGAGAAAAAGCACTGGGAAAAGGCGCTCCGGCAGCAGCTTCATCTGCTGCAGGAACTGATGGACAGCATTCCCACGCCCATCTTCTACAAGGATGTGGACGGGATCTACCAGGGATGCAACAAGGCGTTCGAGGCCCTGACAGGCAAGTCCCGGGAAGAGATCATCGGCAAACAAACCCATGATGTGTTCCCCCCGGCCCTGGCAGAGGCTTATGTTCAACAGGACCGGGAAGTCCTGGAAGACACGACTCCCCGGAGCTATGAATCCTCCCCGCCTTCCGGGGATGGAACGCCGAGACATGTGATCTTCAATAAGGCGGCTTTCAGGAAGGCGGATGGAGACATCGGCGGCATCATCGGCGTCATCTTCGATATCACGGATCGGAAGAATCTTGAAACCCAACTTGTAGAGGCCCAAAAGCTGGAGGCCGTCGGTACCCTGGCGGGCGGCATTGCCCACGATTTCAACAACATCCTCTCGGCCATCCTGGGGTACACCGAACTGATCATGGCAGACCCCGACCAGCCCCGGAACAAGATCCTGTCCGATTTAGAGCAGGTCCACCAGGCCGCTACCCGGGCCAGGGACCTGGTCCGCCGGATCCTCACGGTCAGCCGGCACCATGAGCAGGAACGCATTCCGCTTCAACCGGCCCACCTCGTAAAAGAGGCCCTCAAACTGCTGCGCGCCACCCTCCCCGCCACCCTTGAGATCCACGAAGAGATGGCAAAAGATGTGGGCGTGGTGGAAGCGGATCCCAACCAGCTCCACCAGGTGCTCATGAACCTGTGCACCAATGCGGCCCAAGCCATGGGACAGGGCACGGGGGTTTTGACGGTGACCCTCGAGAATGTGGACATGGATGCGGCCCGGGCCGGCGCATACCTGAACCTGGAACCGGGGCCCTATGTCCGGTTGAGTGTCGCGGATACGGGCTGCGGCATACCCGCGAGGGACCTGGAACGTATTTTTGACCCCTATTTCACCACCAAAGAACGGGGCGAGGGAACCGGCCTGGGCCTGTCCGTGGTCAAGGGGATCGTGGAGCAGGGCGGCGGGGATATGAGCGTCAGGAGTGAACCCGGGAAGGGAACCGTCTTTTATGTCTACCTGCCGCGGATCCCGGAAAAGGCGGCCGGGACCCCGGCCCCGCAGGCGCCGGCGCCCCGGGGCACGGAACGGATTCTGCTGGTGGATGATGAACCGCCGCTGGTGCAGATCGGCAAACGCATGCTGGAAAACCTGGGCTATCAGGTGGAGACCTGCACCCGCAGCCTTCAGGCCCTGGCCCTGTTCCAGGAGGATCCAAAGCGTTTTGATCTGGTGATCACCGACCTCACCATGCCGGAGCTTCCCGGGGAGGATCTGGCCCGGGAAATGCTTCAGATCCGGTCGGACATCCCCGTGATCCTGTGCACGGGCCATGTGACACAGGCGGAAAAAGAGCGGGCCCGGGCCGCGGGCATCCGGGGCTTCCTCGCCAAGCCGTTCATGTCCGGGGATCTGGGGCTGAAAGTGCGGGAGGTGTTGGGGTGAAATGAGAACTCGGAACGCGGAAGGTGGGACTGAGCGACGAGGAGATTAGGTGCTTTGGCTAACCCAGTTTTGAACTTTCAAGCCGGGTATGCGTTGGAACTCTCGCTCGTTGTTGGTAACGATCGTAAGTTTTCCCGCCTTTGCATGTGCAGCGATCCATAAATCATTGTTGCCGATAGGCCTGCCGGCAGCTTCCAACGATGCACGAATGGCCCCATAGGCTTTCCCGGCCGTTTCAGGCATGGGCAGCACAGGAACAAGGCGCGTGAACTCCTGCAGCAACTGCAACGCCTTTTTGCGTTGATTGCTTTTCTCGGCGCCATACAAGAGCTCGCCCCATGTAATGACGGAAATGGCCGCATCACCAGGATTGAGTTTGTGAAAACGTTCTGATACCTCCACGGGCTTCTTACGTTGTGTGTAAATACAGATGTTGGTGTCAAGCAAATAACGGGGGGGCATCACAATCCCTCCCGTTGCTGCGGCGGTTCATCCTTGCGGCCATCGGCAAGGAAATCATCGGGTAGACGGGTCAGTAATTCAAATGCCCGCGACAATCCTTCGTCCGGTTCCCTAAGCACAATCTCATCTCCCCGGCGGAAGATCTCAAGTACGTTGCTCCTAACGGAGAATTCTTTCGGTAACCGAACAGCCTGGCTGTTTCCTGATTTGAAAACACGAGTGGTCGGCATAACAGTACCCTTCTAAAAGCGGATCGCCACGGTACTCAGCACCGCACATGGACCCGGTGTTTGTATATACATTTAAGGCTATACATTTCAATACATATTGTCAACCCCTTCAAGAAAAAGAGGCAGGACCATTTCTTAACTTGTGAGGGAATTTGCGGCTGAATTGAACAGAAATTAAGGGCTTCAGCCCGATTTCAGGCCTACTGCACTGACGACCGCCGAAAAAAGATTTATGATTACAGTGCGTTGTAGAAATTCAGCTTCCGGAGATGGACGGACTGGAGCTGGCAGGCCAGCTCAAAAAACAGGATCCGGACCTGGAGATCGTCTTTATCACCGGGCACGGCACATTTGACAATGCCGTTCGGGCCATCCCCATCGGGGCCTACGACTATCTTCGAAAGCCCATTGAAACCAATGACCTGAAACTCTGCCTTGAACGGTTCATGGAACGCCGCCGGCTGCAGGATAAGCTGGCCCGGGAGGAACAGCGCTACACCCAGCTGGTCCAGCACCTGCCCTCCCTGATCATGGTGATCAAAAGCAATTTCGAGCTGGAGTTCGTCAACCAGGCCTCTCTGCCCATGCTGGGCTATACCCCTGAGCAAGGGGATGAATGTCTCAGGCAGGTGGCTGAGTGTATCCGCAGCCAATTGAAGCGGCCGGGGGACCTGGTGGCCCGGTACGGGGGCGAAGAGTTTGTGGTGGTGCTGCCGGATACCAATAGGGAAGGGGCCATGGTCGTGGCGAAAGATATTCAAAAGGGGATGGAGGCCCTTGGCATCCCCCATAGCGCATCCACTGTTTCAGACCATGTGACCCTGAGCCAAGGGGTGGCCACCGGTGTTGCAGATGCATCTGCCAAGCCCAAGACCCTGGTTGAGGCAGCGGATCACGCACTCTACCGGGCCAAGGAAGGCGGCCGTAACCGGGTGATAACGGCATGATTTGATTAGGGGTATAGCATGATTGCTGCCAAGTTGGGAGGACTTCTCGGATTTATTTGAAAGTTGGTGTTTGTGATTTGTGGTATCCCCATTGACCCGATATGGGAAAGTGGGTATCTTAAGAGTGTTTGGGTTGTTTGAGATTGATTCCAGAGGGGGACACTTAAGATGGAAGACAATGTACTCAGAATTGACGACGAATTCCGTCAAATCTGCACCAAAACAATTGATGACAGAAACCGGATCACCCTAGGAGATCTCCTGAATGGCCACAAAAGGGTCCGGCTGTATAGGAATGACAGGGGCGAGGTGCTTTTGCAGCCGACTGTGGAGATCCCGGCTTCAGAGCTTTGGCTTTTCCAGAACAAAGAGGCACTCGATGCCATTCAACAGGGCCTGAAAGACGCATCCCTAAGCAAGATTCAAAAGGTTGATCCGGACAAATTGTAGGAGTGCCCAGTTGTTTGAAATCTTTCTGACAAACCAGACAGAGACCCAACTCAATACGCTCAAAAACGATAAAGGCCTTCAGAAAAAATGTAAGGCAGTTAAAAAGACCTTGGGATTTATGTCCGCAAATCCGAGGCATAAGAGCTTGAAGACCCATGAATTTACCACTTTAAAGGGACCCAAGGGAGAGAAAGTTTTTGAGGCTTACGCAGAGCAGGCCACACCTGCCGCTTATCGTATCTTCTGGTATTATGGTCCCGGGAAAAAACAAATCACGATTATCGCCATAACGCGTCATCCATGGCTCAAGTTTGAGGAGTAACAGGCCGCGGCGTACCAAATGGGCAGCTTGTCAAAATATGCCTGAACGGGAAATGGAATAGATTATGAAAGGAGGAAACACCATGGGTAAGAATTCAAGAGGCTTGGATCGAAGGGATTTTATGAAAATGGCCGCCCTAACCGCAGGAGGGGTTGCCTTCGGCGCGAAAATGCCGTTTGCGCGTGCCGGGCAGACGGCCGAGGAACCCTCCAGCCCCATCTACCTGGCCTTGAATATGTCCAAGGTGGCCAATAACGAGGAGAGTTTCCGTCTGATGAAGAAGGTGGGTCCCCGGGTCTGTATTACCACGGCCACTCATCCGGGCTTTGTGGGGTTTCAGGCCAACATCCAGACCGGTATTCTCCCCTTGGCCGGGCGCTATGGGGGCGGAAAGGTCCATATGGAAAAGGAGCTGA
>JAIPDZ010000107.1 GCA_021737425.1 Deltaproteobacteria bacterium | reverse complement strand
ATCCGGCTGTACACCTCTGAACCTCAGATGAACCTCAGAACCCTGAACCTGTGAACCTTACAACCTCTGAACCTCTTCTACGCATCAATGATGTCCAGGGCCTCTTGCCGGTAGGCATCCATTACATAGGGGATGCCGGTAATCTTGGCACAGTCTTCGGTCAGGGAGAACAGGTCCTTGCGGCTGATATACTTCACTTCCCAGTTCCTGGATCCGGCCATAAGCTGCTGGAGTCCCACCCGGATTTTGTCCGTGGCACTGTACAACCCCACGGCCCCCAAGGGGATTTTTTCCGCCTCTGAGCCGTACTTTTCTTTGAGCACTTCATAGTTCATGAAGATCTCTTCTTTGGTGGATCCGAACCTGGAGACGGTGGCGGGGAGACCGCCGGCCTCGCCTCTCAGCCATTTCTCGGCATTCTTGCCCACCATGCCCGGGATCATCAGGGCCCGGCCCATACACACGGCCTTGCAGTAGGGGGCGCCCAGGGCCAGGGCCTTGAATACATGATCCTCAGCGGAAAAACCGCCTGCAAAGGCGATATCCGGCACCCATTTGCCCTTGGCTTCCAAGCGCGAACACAGCTCATAGGCCATGGAGTGCAGATAGATGGACGGGACCCCCCACTCGGTCATCATGCGCCAGGGACTCATGCCCGTACCCCCCGGGGCTCCGTCGATGGTGAGGAGGTCGATTCGGGCATCGCTGGACCAGCGGATGGCCATGGCCAATTCCCGCATGGGATAGGCACCGGTCTTGAGGGTGACGCGCTTGGCGCCCAGGTTTCGGATCCGCTCCACCTCTTTCATGAAGGCCTCCTGGTCGATGAATCCCAACCGGGAATGCCGCTCAAATTGCTTTAGGGGGCCGGCCTTAAACGAGGCCTGATAGGCGGGGTCTTCCGGATCGGGCGTGACAATATAGCCCCGTTTCTTGAGCTGGATGGCCCGCTCAATGGAATTGACCTTGATCTCTCCCCCGATACACTTGGCCCCCTGGCCCCATTTCAGTTCAATGGTCTCCACGCCCAGCTTGTCGATGACATATTCGGCCACCCCGTTCCGGGTGTCCTCCACGTTCATCTGTACCAGAATATCCCCGTATCCTTCATGGTAGCGCCGGTATTCCTTGATGCGTCGATCCATCTCCGGCGAGTTTTTGACCTTGCCCTGGTCGTTGAATTCCAGCTCAGGGTCAATCCCCACCACATTCTCGCCGCAGACCAGACTGATGCCGCTGATGGCCGCGCCGATGGCAAAGTGCTCCCAGTTTTTGCGGGCGATCTCCGTGCTGCCCAGGGCCCCGGTAAAGATGGGTATCTTCATCTTCACCTTTTCATCCGCGCCAAAGGCGGTCTGTGTGTCCACGGTGGGGAAGGTGGCCTTGTCCGGGTCCGCTTCCACACCCTTGGCCCCCAGGGCATACCCCTGGATGTTGAGGTGGGAGTAATCGACCGGATAGTCCTTGTCAGCGCCGGCGGTCACACTGCCGAAGGGTTCGGGATAGAGCAGCTCTCTCCCCCGGAAGGTGGCCCTGAACATGTCGCAGTTGCCTTTGCACCCGTCGATACATCGGCTGCAAATACCGGATTGCGGGGCCACGTCTCTGGACCGGTTTTTGGTTTGAAGGGCTTCATTCGCATTGGGTCTTTGTAAGTTCACTTTTTCTCCTCCGTATAGTCCTGATAGATTCGGAAAGCCCAAAAAAAAGGCGCCTTCCCGGTTAACGGTTCAAGACGCCTTTGTCCGTATGCGATTGCCTCACACCCCGTTGTGCAAAGCTCACTTATATCTAAAAAATAAACATTCCTTATATGCTTCTTTGGCGGGTCTTGTCAAGGGTTTTTTCATTCAATAATCTATCTTTGCGGGCTTTGTGGCTTGTTGTGATTCATCGGGCTCTCTATTTCATCTGAAAGCAGGACCGCTTCCGCCACCTGACGCAGGGACCTTCTGGAATCCATACTCCGTTTCTGCAGCCACCGGTGGGCCTGTTCACCGGTGATACGGCGTTTGCGGATGAGCACGTCCTTGGCCCGTTCCACCAGCTTGCGGGTCTCCAACTCCTCATGGATCACCTTGCTCTGTACCATGAGTTCGGTGTTGAGGATGGCCACCGCGGCCTGGTTGGCCACCGCGGTGATGAGATTGATCTCCGTGTCCGTGAAATCATGGGGCTCTGCGGTGAAACAGTTGAGCACCCCGATGACCTTTTCGTTCTTCACCTGCAACGGGACGCTCAACATGGAGACCAGCCCCAGTTTTTTGGCCATTTCCTTTTCCTTGAACCGGGGTTCTTTTAAGACATCCTTGATTACCAGGGGCTGATTGTGGGTGGCCACAAAGCCCACCACCCCTTCCACCCGGCCCAGGGAACGGTCCTTCACATATTCCGGATCAATGGCCTGGGTGGCCTTGAGCCGGAGCTTCTTGGGGGTCACGGTTTCATCCACCAGCCACAGGGAGCAGATCTCCACCCCGGTAACCTTGGCGGTCACCATTACGGCCAGCTTGAGGATCTCTTCAAGATAAAGATCGGAGGTGATGGCCCGGCTGATATCGGTCAGGGCCTTGATATATTTATCATATGTACCCGGTGAAATCGATTCCATGAAAATGGTCTTGCCGGTCTCGCATTGGGTTTTGGTTTACGCTCATTACAGGTAAACCTTTAGTATAGTCGGAATGCATCTGCTTTTCAATGCAAATTCGGATAAGGGGTCCCGGGGAGGGCGGCCTATGCCACCTTGAAGACTTCCATCTCCTCTTTCTTCCCCCTGAGCGCCACTTTGCCCAGGCTGGAAAGGGATATTTTCTTGTCCTGAATAAACGACCCGGTGGTCTCGCTGATGAGGATGTCCGTGTGGAAGGTCTTGTTCAAGTCCTGGATGCGGGAGGCGCTGTTGACCGTGTCTCCCACCATGGCATAGGTCAGTCGGTTAGGGCTCCCCACGCTCCCCGCCAGGACCGTGCCGGTGTGGATGCCGATGCCGTGGAATATGGGGTCATGGCCCTCCTGTTTCCGGTTTTGGTTCAATGATTCCAGCCGCTCTCTCATCTCCATGGCCGCCATCACCGCCATTTCAGGGTGCCGGGGCAGGTCCAGGGGGGCCCCGAAGACCGCCTCGATTTCATCACCGATGTACTGGAGCACAATGCCCCCGTATTTTTTGATGGTCCCCTCCATCTCGGTGAAGTAATCGTTCAATAAGCCGACCACTTCCTTGGGATTCCGTCCTTCCACCAGGGTGGTATATCCCCTTAGATCGCAAAACAGGATGGTCACCTCCCGCAGTTCCCCGCCCAGGGAGACCTTCCCGTCCAGGACCTTTTTGCTCACCTCGGGGGTGACGTATTTTCCGAAGCTCATCTGGCAGAAGTCCCGCTCCTTCAGCCCCTGTATCATCTCATTGGTCTTGGCGGCGATGGTTCCGAATTCGTCATTGGTGACCACCGGTATGCGGGTCTGATAGTTGCCCCGGGTGATCTGTTCCATGACCTCCAACTGAAGCCGGATAACCGCTTTGAGATTTCGGGAATAAAGCCCCAGGATAAGCAGGCTCAATACCAGCAGCACGGTGAAAGCAAAGGCGATTTCCTGGAAGACCTTGAAATAGATGTCGCCGGCGGGGAGATTGCCGGGGCGTAAGAGAGAATGGATGTCCATGAAGACCATGAGAAGGATGGCAAGGGTCATGGACCCCAAAACCGTTAACATGAAAAAGCGCATTTTTTTGGCTACGGAAGAGCGCCTTTTGGGGGTGACCAAGATCTCGCCGGGCACCGATTTTAGATGGTCGATCACCTGCCTTTCCATGGAGATGAAGCACAGCATGCCGCCCAGCAGACCAAAAGAGATACACCCCAGCAAGACCTTGAGACCGGTCAGGAGGGGGACGTTTAAGTGCAGGATATAGAACAGGCAAATGCCGCATCCGATCAAAACCCACAGGGAAAAATCGACCGCAAACGCCCGCCAGGGCAGGGTGTAGAGGGTACTGCGCCCGGCCGCCGCCAGGCGGTGAAGGGTCCGAAGGTTCCACCGATGCCAGGTGACTCTTAAGGGGAAGGCCAGAAGGATGGGGATGAAGGTATGCACAAAGGCCTGAACATACCCCAGGCCCTCTGAAAAGGGGGAGAGTTGCGCCCCATAGAAAACAAGGATGACACCGAAGGTGGCATAACACAGAATGATTTTGGCCATAATGTCTTGACTCCTGTTCTCTCTTTTTTTATAGGATATACGGATAAGAGGTTAGGACACACCGTGTTTGGATTTTGCGGGCCGGGCAAGAGACCGGCCCTCGGTATGGTCACAACAATCAGGAGGCCTTTGATGGACCTTTTCAGAAAAATCGGAATCGGGATCGCATCCATAATCCCGGCCTTTGTCCTGGGCGGGCTGGTGTGGGACATGTTCGGATCATGGCTGGCAGTGATTGGAATGGAAGTGGTGATGGTCGTCTTTTATATCCGTATTATCTCGGAGAAGCACCCCTCCGGACAAGGCGCGTAGGCCGTCTCCCCCTGGGGGAGGAGGGAGCCGGGCCATGGCCCGGCCCCTCCCCCATGGATATCACGCAATACCGAGCCTGAACTTAAGGGAGTTCAGGGTATTCTTCATGAGCATGGTAATGGTCATGGGGCCTACACCGCCGGGCACGGGAGTGATGTACCCTGCGATCTCCTTGGCCGCATCAAAATCCACATCCCCTCGTAAAACGGCCACCTTCTTCCCTGTTTTTTCGCTGATCTTTTCGCCCACCCGATTGACCCCCACGTCAATGACGCAGGCGCCCGGTTTTATCCACTCCGGTTTGACCAGCCCGGGAACCCCTGCGGCAACGATCAGGATATCGGCCCGCTTGCAATGGGACTCCATGTCCTTGGTGCGGGTATGGACCACGGTCACCGTGGCATTGGCGCCTTCGGCCTTCTGCAGCATCATGTTGGCAATGGGTTTGCCCACGATATTGGAACGGCCCACCACCACCACTTCCGCGCCGCTGGTTTCCACCCCGGCGCGCACAATCATCTCCTGAATCCCGGCCGGGGTGCAGGGCGGGAATTTGACTTCCGAGCCGCCGATCATCAGCCGTCCCACATTGACCGGATGAAATCCGTCCACGTCCTTGTCCGGGTCGATGGCGTTGAGTATCTTTTTCTCGTCGATCTGTTTGGGGAGGGGCAGCTGGACCAGGATGCCGTGAATGGAGTCGTCCTTGTTGTATTTGTCTATGAGGGCCAGCAATGCCTCTTCGGTGATGTCTTCAGGCTGGTTGTCCTGGATTTCCTTGAAGCCCAGCCGGTTGGCGGTTTTGACCTTCAGGGTCACATAGGATATGGACGCGGGATTTTCTCCCACAAGTATGGTCACCAGGCCGGGAACCACGTTATGTTCGGTCTTGATTTTCTGGACCTCCTCTTCAATCTCTGCAAGGATTTGTTCCCTGATGTCAGTCCCTTTAATTAGTTTTGCCGTCATTTCACCTCTCCTTTTCAAAAAGATTTTGCACCCGTCTCAAAATTTTGGTAACCTTGAGAAAAAAATTACAAGCAATATACGGCCTTTCCATAGCACACTCCTGAATGTTTATCAAATATTTTGTCCTGATGCCGGAGATTCCATTTCTAACGGCTCGTTGATGGTGCGGAGTGGAGATGGTGAACCGGGGGAGACCGGTTGGGGTGACCCCCGGACAGGGTCATTTTGTTCTTTAAAAGGGACTGAGGAGGAGATATAGGATATGGATATTGTGGTATGCATAAAAAGGGTCCCCCTGATTCAGGAGGTGGACCTGGAGATCAATGATGCCCAAACCGGGGTGCGGGATGAGGCCCTGGCCTATGTGATCAATGATTGGGACAACTATGCCGTTGAGGAGGCGGTCATTCTCAAGGAACAACTCGGCGGGAGTGTGACCGCCATTACGGTGGGGTCTGAAGCGGATGAAGAGGTGCTGAGGCGGGCCCTGGCCATGGGCGCGGACCAGGCCCTCCGGATCGATCCGGGTTCCCGGCAGTTGGACGGGTTTGTGATATCCAGGATACTCACCAAAGCCATTGGGACCATGACCTACGACTTGATCCTCACCGGTGTTCAGGCGGATGATGATAACGGGGGAATGGTGGGGAGCATGGTGGCGGAAGGGCTGGGCATCGGCCACGCGGCCGTGATCACGGCCATCAACATAAAAGACGGTGAGGCCGTTGTCCACACGGAACTGGAAGGCGGAATGGACGAGGTATCCAAGGTGAAGCTCCCGGCCCTCTTGAGCATCCAGACCGGTATCAATGAGCCCAGATATGTCTCCATCATGGGGATCAGAAAGGCGCGGAAAAAGGAGTTGAAGGTGACCGACCTGGAAAGCCTGGGGCTTTCGGAAGACGATCTTACCCCGCGGACCGTGGTGGAACAGGTCTTTTTTCCACCCGAGACAGCAGGGGCCGAGATGATCCAGGGGGATGCAGGGGCGGTGGCGGAAACGCTCCTCAATCTACTCAAGGAAAAGGGGGTGAGCAAGTAAATGGGCCATATATTTGTCATTGCAGAACATCGGCAGGGGGAACTGAGAGATATCACCTTTGAAATGTTGTACAAGGCCCGGGCCCTGGGCCGGGAACACGCCCACACCCTGACCGCGGTGGTCCTGGGAGGACCGGATTCGGGATTCGGGGACCGGCTGGCCCCATGGGCGGATCGGGTGGTGGTAATGGAAGATGACCGGCTCAGTGCATTTGATGCGGATATATACACCGCCGCCCTCTTAAAGCTCGTGACCGATGAGGCCCCCTTTCTGACCCTGATGGGTCATACCCCTTGGGGCATGGACCTGGCGCCGGCCCTGTCTGTGCGGGCGGGCCTTCCCGTGGCCACGGACTGCGTGGATATCCTGCTGGAGGAAGGTGGGCCGGTGGCCATTCGGCAGATATACAACGGCAAGCTCTATTCGCGGGTGGGCTTCAAGGCCTCCACGGGATACATGATGACCGTGCGACCGGGGGCCTTTTCCCTGGATGAGGCCCCGCCGGAAGATGGTGCGGGGGAAGTGGCGACCCGGGCCCTGGACGCGGAGGTGCCGGAGTCCCGTAAAGAATTCGTGGAATTTGTGGATACCGGGGGCGGGGAGGTGGACATTGCCCAGGCCGATCTCCTGGTATCCGTGGGCAGAGGGGTGGGGGAAGCGGAAAATATCGATGCCGTCAAGGCCCTGGCCGAGCTTTTGGGCGGGACCCTCTCCTGTTCCCGGCCTGTGGTGGACCGGCATTGGCTGCCCAAGTATCATCAGGTGGGGACGTCGGGAAAGACCGTAAAGCCCAAGGTATACCTGGCCCTGGGGATCAGCGGGGCGTTCCAGCACGTGGCCGGCATTGCCGGTGCGGGTACGGTGATCGCCGTCAATAAAGACGGAAAGGCGCCCATATTCAGGGTGGCGGACTACGGCGTGGTGGACGATTTGTTCACCGTGGTGGATGCGCTCAAAGAAAAAATAACCAGCGGTTGAGGAGAGGACTGTGGATTTTGCATTGAGTGAGGAACAGCAGGATATTGTGAGCGCGGCCCGCGAGTTTGCGCAAGGTGAATTTCCGGAACGGGCCCTGGAATTCGACCGCAATGAGACCTTTGATCTGGGCCTGTGGAAGAAGGCCTGTGAACTGGGATTCGTGGGGGTATTTATCGATGAGGCCTATGACGGCGCCGGATATGGATTTTTTGAGCACTGTCTTATCACCGAAGAGTTCTGGGCCGTGGAACCGGGGATCGGTCAGGCCATTTTGTCCACCACCTTTGGATCCGAACTCTTAGGCCTGTTCGGCACGGATGCCCAGAAACAACTGGTGCTGCCCCAACTGGTGAGCGGCGAGGCCATTTTGGCCACCGCCATTACCGAATCCGACGCCGGTTCTGATGTGACCGGGGCCGCGACCACCGCGGTGAAGGATGGAGAGGAGTGGGTGATCAACGGGTCCAAGATGTTTGCCACCAATGGGAACCTGGCCAAGTATATGTTGATCTTTTGCCAGACCGACCCGGACCATCCCTCGCGCCACGCCAGACACAGCTTTTTCCTGGTCCCCACCGACACCCCCGGGTATGAATCCACCAAGATTCGAGGCAAGCTGGGAATTCGCGCGTCGGATACGGCCGAGCTGGCCCTCAACAATGTGCGGGTGCCCCTGGAGAACCTGGTGGGGACCCAGGGGGAGGGGTTTCAGGAACTGATGGCCTTTTTCAACCGGACCCGGCTCCACATCGCGGCCCAGGCCGTGGGACTGGCACGCTCGGCCCTGGCGGAAGCGGTCCGTCATACCCAGGCAAGAACCCAGTTCGGGGCCCCCCTGGCCTCGTTTCAGGTGACCCGATTCAAGATTGCGGAGATGGCCACCCACATCAGGGCCGCCAGAAATCTCTACTACGAGGCGGCATGGTCCGTGGATCAGGGAAACGTGGACCATGGCATCATCGCCATGGCCAAATGGTTCGCGGCCCAGATGGCGGTAGGGTGTGCGGAAGAAGCCCTTCAGATGCACGGAGGGTACGGGTATATCGATGAGTATAAGGTCCAGCGGCTGTATCGGGATGCCAAGATTCTGGACATTTATGAAGGGACCAAAGAGATGGAAAAGACCATCGTATCCAATACCATTCTACGGTAAGGAGGCAGCATGGAAGAGAGGGACAGGCTGGGTGAGGATCAGTTGAGCGATTTTGCCGTGCGGTTCATCCAGGATGCCGGCAGGGAAGCGCTTTCCTACTACGGAAAGGGTCGGCCCGATATTCGATTCGACGAAACATTGGTTACCGAGATCGAACTCCGCCTCACCGAATATTTCCACGACCGGATCTATGCCCATTTTCCCGAACACCGGATTTTTATGAACAAGCAGGAAGATGAAGGGTACACGCACGAAAAGGAGAGATATCTGTGGGTGTTCGATCCCTTGGACGGTGCAGCCAATTTTCAGGGGGGGATCCCCATCTGGGGACTGTCCCTGGCCCTCCTGGAGAACGCCTGGCCCGTCTTCGGTCTCTTTTATATGCCCGCTACCGGGGATCTGTTTCATGCCCGGGCCGGGGGCGGGGCCCACTGGAAACAGACGCCCTTAGGGGTGAGGGATGCGCACGGGATCGACGATGAGAGCGTCCTTTTTACCTATTCCCGTTTTCATTTGCATTATCAGACCACCTTTCCCGGAAAGATCAGGAGCCTGGGGAGCACGGCCGCACACCTGTGCTATGTGGCCGGAGGACAGGGACAGGCCGCCATCATTGCCCATGAAACCTACAAGGACCTGGCTGCAGTCCGGGTTATTGTGGAGGCCGCGGGGTTGCGGATTTATGGGCTGGACGGAGAGGAGTTTTTTCTCAACGCGTATCTGGACGGCGCAGATATCGAACAGCCCCTGGTGGTGGTATCTCCGGAAAACAAGGATCGGGTCATCGGTTCTCTAAAACGTATGCCATGAAGAAGCTTGTTTTAATGCGGGAGATGCTGAAGAACCAGGAAGGGACCATCAAACGGGTCTCCGCCACCGGCGAGATGGGCAGGCGGATACGGGAGATGGGGCTGGTTCCCAATACCCACATCCAGATTCAGGGACGTGCGCCTTTGAAAGACCCTGTGGCCGTCAAGGTCAGGGATTTTGTTCTCACCCTCAGAAATGATGAGGCCAGCCGTATCTATGTGGAAGTGGATCCATCTGAGACGGCGCAGGATCAGGGGGCATGAAACGGAAGATCACCATAGCGCTCGCCGGAAATCCAAACGCCGGAAAGACCACCGCGTTCAATGCCATTACCGGGGCCAGACAGCACATCGCCAACTATCCCGGGGTCACGGTGGAGAAGAAATATGGCATGGTCCATCACCGCGATTTCGATATCGAGGTGGTGGACCTGCCCGGGACCTATTCCCTTACCGCCTATTCCTTGGAAGAGATTGTGGCCCGGAATTTCATTGTGGATGAACGACCCGGGTTGGTGGTGGATATTGTGGATGCCTCCAATCTGGACAGAAATCTCTATCTCGCGGTGCAGCTCAAGGAACTGGGGGTGCCCCTCCTTCTGGCCCTCAACATGATGGATGTGGCGGAGTCCCGCGGCATTGCCATCGATGTCAAGGCCCTGTCAGAGCAATTCGGGCTTCCGGTGGTGCCCATGGTGGCCAGGTCCAACCGGGGGATAAAGGAACTGTTGGATAAGGTGGTGGAGGTGGCCCAGGAGGACCCCGAATGGCGCATGGCGCCCATTTCCTATGGCATGGATATTGATCGGGCGTTGGACGAAATATCGGGTATTATTGAAAAATCCAGCGTATTTGACCCTAAATATCCGACCCGGTGGCGGGCCTTGAAGTGCCTGGAAGGGGACAGCCAGATCACCGGATTGTTGAAAAGGGACCCTGCACTGGGAAAGGAGATCGAGGCCCGATGTGAGACCCTTTACAGGCATATGATGAACACGGTGGAAGAGGAACCCGAAGGAGTGATCGCGGACCATCGCTACGGGTATATCACCGCCATTACCAAACAGGTGGTCAAGCGAAAGATCGAATCCCGGCTCAATGTCTCCGATAAGATGGACAAGGTTTTGACCAACCGGGCTTTGGGACCGGCCCTCATGATTGCCATCTTGTACGGTCTGTATGCATTCACCTTCTGGGCCAGCGAGGTCCCCATCTCGTGGTTTGAGACCTTCTTTGATGTGCTCAAGGAGGGGGTCACCTCCATTTTGCCGGAGGGGTTGCTCCGGTCTTTGATCGTCTCCGGCGTCATTGACGGGGTGGGGGGGGTCCTGGGGTTTGTCCCCCTGATCATGCTCATGTTTTTCTGCATCGCTTTAATGGAGGACTCCGGTTATATGGCCCGGGTGGCCTATATGCTGGATAGGGTGCTCAGGTGGTTCGGGCTGCACGGAAATTCGGTGATGTCCCTGGTGATCAGCGGCGGCATTTCGGGGGGATGCGCGGTCCCGGGGGTCATGGCCACCCGGGTCTTAAAGGACCCCAAGGAAAGGATCACCACCCTTTTGGTCATCCCCTTTATGAACTGCGGCGCCAAATTGCCCGTGTATGCCATGTTGATTGCGGCCTTCTTTGCCAAGGATCGGGCCCGCATGATGTTCCTTCTGACGCTTTTGTCCTGGGGGTTTGCCCTTTTTGCCGCCAAATTGATCCGCTCCACCCTATTGAGGGGACCCAAGACCCCTTTTGTGATGGAACTCCCCCCCTACCGGGCCCCCACCCTCAAAGGGTTGCTGATTCATACCTGGGAGCGGACCTGGGAGTACATCAAAAAGGCGGGGACCATTATTCTCGCTTTTTCCGTAGTGCTGTGGACCATGATGACCTTCCCGGGGCTCTCACCGGAGAAAAGGGCCGCCTTTGAGCAGGATCGAAGAGAGGCCCGTCAGGCCTTTTTGGCCTCGCCCCGGGTGGACGGGGTTATCCAGGGAGCGGCCCAGCTGACAGCACTAAACAGGATGTATCTTACGCTGAGGCAAGAAAAGGATATCCAGACGGCCGGGGCCGGTGAAGGGCATCTGGCCCGGGTGGCGGAAGCCGCCCTTCACCTGGAAGAAACGGAACCCGGGGGAGAGGTCCTCAAGCCTCATGAGGCCGTTGCAATCAGATACCTGGAATTCAGAAACCGGATGAACCAAATCGAAGGGCAGGAACAACAGGCGGCCTTGAAAGGGACCATCGCCGGCCGGATGGGGCAATGGCTGGAGATTATCACCAGTCCCTTGGGATTCGAGTATCGGACCAATATCGCCCTGGTGGGGGGCTTTGCCGCCAAAGAGGTGGTGGTCTCCACCCTGGGCACCGCCTACTCCCTGGGGGCATCGGATGGGGAAGAGACGGGCAGCATTTCTCAGCGGTTGCAGCAGGATCCCGACTGGAACCCCCTGCAGGCCTTTACGCTCATCATATTCACCATGCTCTATGTCCCCTGCATTGCCACGGTTATCTGTATCCGGAGAGAAAGCTCCTGGCGATGGGCCCTGTTCTCCATTGGGTTTAATCTGATGGTGGCCTACGGCGTATCCCTGGTCATCCGGCAGGGGGGGATGCTGCTGGGGCTGGGGGATTGACGAATGGCGATTGATGATTGACGATTTGTGACTGAAAAGGCCTTTTGTCGGATTCAACAGTGCGGCCCGAGGGGTTTCGCAGAGACTAAAAAGAATAGTATACGATTAGGAGTCAGCAATATATGGAGCGGATGCCCATCACCCGAGAGGGACTCGAAAAATTGAAAAAGGAGTTGTCTCGCCTGGAGAAGGAAGAAAAGCCTCGAAATATCCGTGCCATTGAAGAGGCCCGAAGCCACGGGGACATCAGTGAGAATGCCGAATATCATGCAGCCAAGGAGAGACAGTCGTTTCTGGAGGGCAGGATCAACGAGCTGAAAGGGGCCATTAATTCAGCTGAGGTGATCGATGTAAACGAGGGTCCAAAAGACCGGGTGGTCTTTGGTCGGCATGTGGTCTTGTGTGATTTGGATACGGATGAAGAGGTGACCTATCAACTGGTGGGAGCCTATGAATCCGACCCGGATCATGGCCGAATCTCCGTGAAATCGCCTCTGGCCCAGGGATTGATCGGAAAGGTATTGGGGGACGAGGTGAAGATCAAGACGCCTCGCGGGGTCCATGAATATGAAATCTTAGAGATTTACTGAGTGCAGCATGGATAGAGTCAAAGAGAATTGTGCGGTTAAGATCGAGTTCAGTATCCATACCGAAATGCCCGATGGAACCGTTACAGAGCGGCCCATGGAGGAAATGGAATTCATCTTCGGTGTGGAATGCCAAGTGCCCACCCTGGAACAGGCCCTGGACGGGGCGAGCCTAGGGCAGCAGTTGAGTCTCCGTATTCCTCCCGAAGAAATCTACGGGGCATATGATCCCTCCCTGATCAGGGAGATCCCCAAGGAGGGATTGATCAAGCAGCGGATCCGAGAGGGGGTATATTACCGCCAGATGAAAAAGGGGGCCCTGGTCTCGTTCAAGGTGCTGGAGGTAAGGCCTGATACGGTCGTGGCGGATTTTAATGAGCCCATGGCCGGCATCTCCGCTTCCATGGAGGTAAAGGTAACCGGCATCCGGGAGGCGGATGCCTCGGAAATCGAGGCCGCCCGGGAAGCCCATCGGAAGAGAAGCATCGGGTGCGGGTAAATGGCGGTGCGAATATTCATACACGGCCTGGAGAGCAGCAATCAGGGGACCAAGGCGGTCTTTTTTCGGGAAAAGTACCCGGACATGATCATTCCCACCTTTACCGGCGATCTGCAGGAACGGATGGCCCGCCTGGACCGGATCCTGTCCGGCAAATCCGGCATCCGGATGGTGGGTTCCAGTTTCGGGGGGTTGATGGGGACCCTGTTTGCCATGGCGCACGAGTCCGCCATAACCCGGCTGATCCTCCTGGCGCCGGCCATTCACGTGATCGATGCCCTTCCCCGGCCCATTCGCCCCGTATCCATACCGGTCACCGTGTATCACGGACGTGCGGATGAGGTCATCCCCCTGGAAAAGGTGGCTGATTCCGCCAGGGCCTGTTTCTCCAATCTGGATTTCCGGGTGGTAGACGACGACCATTTTCTCCACAAGACCTTCCCATCCATGGACTGGGACACGCTCCTTTCGTAACACTTGTTTTCGAGCTTCTCTTTGGGGTCTCTCTGCCTGAACAGGCTATCCCGATGCGGTCTGCGGTTATGGGTAACATCTCAATCATCAGGGGCAAACCTCCTGGATCCCGGCCTTCGCCGGAATGACGAACAACCCAACCACCCGTCATTCCGGCGA
>JAIPDZ010000106.1 GCA_021737425.1 Deltaproteobacteria bacterium | reverse complement strand
AGTCAAATGCACTTAACTACTCTATGGTATTCTGGGACTCAGTTTACAAAAATGTAGCCAAGAACTATCCAGAGATTGGTACTGATGTGGCTTTAGTGGATGCCCTAACTATGTGGTTAGTAAAAAAACCGGATTATTTCGACGTAATCGTGGCCTCCAATCTTTTCGGAGATATCATTACCGATTTGGGCGCAGTACTTCAGGGCGGGATGGGATTTGCCGCCTCAGCAAACATCAACCCCCAAAAGCGGTATCCTTCAATGTTCGAACCAATTCATGGGTCGGCTCCTAAATACGAGGGTAAAGGCATTGTTAATCCGATCGCTGCTATCGAATCTATTCGACTGATGATGGATCATCTCGGAGAAACAGAGGCTGCCTTAGATATTGAGGACTCTATAACTACGGTCCTATCCCAAGGGAAGGTCAAAACCAGAGACATGGGCGGGGATTCCAGCACTGCAGACATGGGCTCGGCTATCCGGACCAATTTATTAGAAGGATCATCCTGCTGAATGACAACAGATCCCACATTTTTGTTTATGGATCAAGGGAGGTGTAAAATGACAGTCCACAGAATCGCTGTAATCCCTGGAGACGGCATCGGTAAAGAAGTGGTCATAGAAGGTATCAGGGTTCTAGAAGCGGTTGGAAGGGCTTTCGAAATTCAGTTCACATGGGATACCTTTAACTGGGGCTGTGAAAACTTCTTGCACACGGGTCTCATGATGCCAGACGATGGCATCGAACAACTCCGGGAGTACGAAGCCATTTTTCTGGGTGCCGTGGGATCCCCGGATGTGCCTGACCACGTATCTCTTTGGGGATTATTGATTCCAATCCGTCGACAACTGCAACAAGCCGTTAACGTCCGTCCCGTCCGTATGCTTAAAGGCATGGAATCCCCGCTAAAAAATCGTGGTGTTAAGGATATTGATTTCATTATTGTTCGGGAAAACAACGAAGGAGAATATTCGGAAATCGGGGGACGACTCTATCAAAAAACGGACTTAGAGATGGCCGTCCAGGAAACGGTATTCACCCGTAAGGGTGTCGACAAGGTCTTTCGTTATGCCTTTGAGCTTGCCGAAAATCGTGAAGCTAAACATGTCACTTCTGCTACCAAATCAAACGGTATTATTCACACCATGCCCTATTGGGATGAACGGTTTTTAGCAATCGGCAAGGAGTATCCTGATATTCGGATGAGCCAGTACCATATCGATATTCTCGCGGCCCATTTCGTCCTGCATCCAGACTGGTTCGATGTTGTTGTCGCCAGTAATCTTTTTGGTGATATACTCTCAGACTTGGGACCTGCCTTGGCCGGGACTATCGGCATTGCTCCATCCGCCAATATCAATCCTACCAGAAAGCATCCTTCCATGTTCGAGCCTGTACACGGGTCAGCGCCCGACATCTCAGGAAAAGGAGTGGCCAATCCAATCGCCCAAATCTGGTCAGGGGCATTGATGCTTGATCACCTGGGACACTCTGAGGCGGCAAATGCGGTAGAGCGGGCTATAGAAGTAATACTGGAAGACCGGGAACTTCGAACTCCAGACATGGGAGGAAAAGCTACGACTCAGGATCTCGGCAAATCAATTGCTATAGCTATTTCCCCATTTTAGGAGGATAGCACAATGGTTGATACGACAAAAGATCTAGCAAAAAGTGTCAAAGGTAGCGATCAGGAGATAATTGAATATCTTGAGGCTATTATTGACTCTTCTTTTGATGGACTATGGTTATGTGACGGTGATGGAAAGGTGATTCGAATTAATAAGGCCTCGGAGGAAATTAACGGAATACTCGCAGAAAGCGTTGTAGGTAGGAAGATACAAGAGTTGGTAAAAGAGGGTACAATTGATCGTTCTGTTACCCTGGAAGTCCTCGAGAATAAGGCGCCGGTCACAATGATGCAGAACTTGAGAAACGGGAAGCAGGTTCTTGTTACTGGAAGTCCTGTATTTGATGGAGGGGGGGAAATCCGACTTGTGGTGGTGAACGACCGGGATATCACCGAGTTGAATAAGCTTAAGGAGGAACTTGAAAAGCAACGTAATCTCAACCAACAATATTTGAACGAGCTATCTCAGGTGCACACTTGGAAAGGTCTTTTTTCTGACATTGTGGTTCGCAGCGAGAAAATGCATCGGCTCTACGGCACCGCAATGAAAATTTCCCAAGTGGATTCCATCGCTCTAATTCAGGGCGAGTCTGGATCAGGCAAGGGCGTACTCGCCAGATTCATT
Organism: Deltaproteobacteria bacterium; assembly: GCA_021737425.1. Classification (GTDB taxonomy): domain Bacteria; phylum Desulfobacterota; class DSM-4660; order Desulfatiglandales; family Desulfatiglandaceae; genus JAIPDZ01. The sequence goes on along the minus strand of JAIPDZ010000106.1, from coordinate 11,566 downwards.
CACCAATCCTCTAAACGTAGAGACGGCCCTTTTATTCGAGTGGATTGTGGAGCGATTCCAGAAGCCCTGATTGAATCCGAGCTATTTGGTTATGAGAAGGGTGCCTTTACAGGTGCCAGAAAACAAGGAAAACCCGGACTTTTTGAACTGGCAGATGGAGGGACCCTATTTCTTGACGAAATCGGAGACCTGCCCGTCTCGGTTCAGGTGAAACTCCTGCGCTTTATTGAGGCAAATGAACTCATTTCCATCGGAGGAACATCGACCAAGCGAGTCGACAGTCGAATCATCGCAGCCACCAATCGTGATCTTAATCAGATGGTTAAGAAGTCCCTCTTTAGGAAAGACCTTTTTTTCCGGTTGAACGTGATTCCCCTTAGGGTTCCGCCCCTGCGCGAGCGGGTAGAGGAAATACCCTCTTTTATTCACTTCTTCCTGGAAAAATTCAACAGTAAGTGCTCGAGCAACAAAGTGATTCTCCCGCGTGCAGCGGACTGTATTTGCTCGTATCCTTTTCCAGGCAATATTCGGGAATTGTCCAATATGATTGAGCAGCTTATCGTTCTTGTCCCACATGAACAGATATCGGTTGAGGATCTTCCTCTGCATGTGCAGGAGGGAATCAAGACAAAAATAAAATATTTTAATCCTAGTGAATGGAATCTCCGCCAAGCGACCATAGACGTTGAGAAGGAAATAATTGTAAAGGCATTGAGGGCCTTTGGGACCCAAAGAAAGGCAGCCAAACAATTGGGCATCAATCAATCCACATTGGCACGGAAAATTCAACGTTATGGCATCCGTCCCCATGTGGTTTTGCATGAAAATCAACAAAAATGACTCAAGCGGTAAATGAATCATAAGCGCCACACAGACATCTTATTTATTGGTATGTTTTTTGCTAAATGGTGTGTGACAAGATATAGGACTCAAGGGTAGCTGATCATTTTTAAATTGGTCTCTAACCCGAAGTAGCTGTGTAGAAATACGATTAGGAGCGACATGTACACGAGCAAGCTTGCCCTTTTGCAGCCCCAAATTATTCAATACGGGCCAGGTGCTCTTTCTAATCTGCTTCCCTGGCTGAATGAAAACGGATACAAAGGCATATTCTTTCTGTGTGATCCTTCTGTAAAAGACAAAATAAGAAAGATCCAAGTACTGTGTACCAAAAGAGGGATAGATCCGCTTATTTGTACCGATGTAGAGCCGGAGCCGAGCTTTGACAGTCTGGAAAAGGTCTTAAGAGAAGCTAGGCTATTTAATCCTGATTGCATGGTCGGGATTGGAGGAGGAAGCGCATTGGATCTAGCAAAGCTGGTGAGCGTTCTCATCGGAGGCCACTATGACATCACCCAAATCCTCGGCAAAAATGAAGCACCTCCGCGTACCATTGGGCTCGTTCAGGTTCCAACGACCGCTGGAACCGGGAGCGAAGTTACTCTCCGTGCGATAGTTTCAGACCCTTTGACCAAGGCCAAGCAAGCTGTGGAAAGTACATATCTCTTAGCCGATATGGTAATCGTAGACCCTGAGTTAACGCTGACTATGCCCCCTAGCATCACCGCGGCTACTGGCATAGATGCCTTGGCCCACTGTATAGAGGCCTATACCAACCAACATGCCCACCCTCTTATTGACACGTACGCCATCAAGGGAGTGAGCTTGATCGGGACACATTTGGAAACGGCCGTAACAAGAGGTGATGATCTGAATGCCCGTGCTGCAATGAGTCTGGGAAGTCTTTACGGTGGATTTTGTCTCGGACCGGTCAACACCGCTGCTGTTCATGCACTCGCTTACCCGCTGAATGGAGAGTACGATATCGCCCATGGAACTGCCAATTCCTTACTCTTACCCCATGTAATGGCCTACAACTTGCCTGCCTGCAGGGCAAAAACAGCTGAATTAGGGAGGGCGTTAGGGGTTCGGGGGTCGGATGAGGAACTCTCCGATCTCGCAGTGGAACGTATCAAGAACCTCACCAGGGCTATTGGAATTCCGTCTGGCATATCGGAGCTCGGAATTCCACGTGAAGAATTGTCGAACATAGCTAAAAAAGCCATGCAGATAACAAGACTTCTTGAAAACAATCCCAGGCCCCTTACCTATGAGGACGCATTGTATCTTTATGAAAAGGCCTATTGATCGTCCATAGGAAGGGGCAGGTGAAGTCGGCTTGGGAAAGTTGGAGTCCGAATGATCGCTGTAATCGCTGACGATCTCACCGGGGCCGCAGAGATTGGCGGCGTCGCCACAAGACTGGGTTTTTCGGCGGAACTCCTCAAAAAACGGGTTTCCCCCCGTGAGGTAGGTGCTGATGTAGTAGTGTACGACACCGATTCCCGGGAGTGTTCAGCTCAAGAGGCAGCTACGAAGGTAAGGCTATTCGCCGAGTCTTTCTCTGCCTGTCCAGGACTATCTCTTTTTAAGAAAGTTGATTCCGCCTGTCGCGGTCATATTGGAGCGGAGATAGATGCTCTGATGAAGACAGTGGGCTTTGAAAGAGCTCTGATTATTCCCGCCTCACCTCTATACGGGCGTCGGGTCCTAGATGGCAAAATCTACATCGATGGGAAGCCCTCAGATCAAAGCGAATTTCGGTGTGACCCTACACAGCCTTCGCTTTCGGCCAATGCGGCTTTGGCCATGCAGCAAAATACGTCATTCCAGGTAGTAGTACTTCAAGAACGAGAAATTCTATTGCCAGGCCCGACTGGGTTATTTTTGCCAAACGCAGGAAGCGAGAGGGACCTTGCTTTTTACAGCCAACTTGTGCATCGTGATACATTGCCAGTAGGTTCAGCCGCCTTTTTCAAGCACTGGCTTCTAAAGTTCAGAAAATGCCAGGAACCCGATCACCTTTCCGTCGCTAAAGAGAGTACGGTTATTCATGACGGTCCGGCACTCATTGTATCGGGCAGTAACCATGAGACCAGCAGAACCCAGATTCTGCGCTTTTCAGCCTTGGGAGGAAAGGTGATCGGGGTGCCAACAAATCAAGACAGGCGCGTAGATGAGGTGATTGCCGTAGGAAGAGCGGCCATGGAAAAGGGAGATTCCCTTGCACTTTATATGGATGTCGGGGCGATCGGGACAATAGATCCTTTAAGAGCCGTCGTCACCTTTGCCGATACGGTCTGCCGCTTCATACAAATCGCAAATCCAGCTATCATTCTTATCAGCGGTGGCCAGACCTCTGAGGTGATCACGGAGATGCTTGGCCTGGACAGATTCAAAGTTCACCGAGAACTTGCCCAAGGGCTGGTGGCCGTCAAGGGAGGTCCCTTTCATTCGATGTTATTCAAGCCCGGAAGTTATGGAAGGGAGGATCTCCTCGATAAGTTTCTCAAAAATTAAGGAGCGTATAAAGGTGAAGAAAGGAAAAGAATTGCAGAACAGAGCTAGAATCCGACCGGTAGTAGGAATCAGCGCGGGTGATCCAGCTGGAATAGGGCCCGAGATTTCGGCAAAAGCCCTAGCCCTAAAGGAAATCTATGAAGTCTGTAGACCCTTTGTCGTATGTGATCTCAAAGTCATAAATGAAGCAATTGGTTTTTCAGGACTATCGCTAAAGACACGGCGGATCCAAAGCCTATCACATGCCACCTTCGAGGCCGGAACCATCGATGTCTTTGACATCGAAAACGTAGATATGAGAAGCCTGGAGCATAAAAAAGTCAATGCCATGTGCGGCAAGGCCTCGTACGAATATGTTAGGAAGATCATCAAACTGGCCATGGAAGGACAAATCGATGCAACCGTGACAGGACCGATTCATAAGGGAGCCCTTTATGCCGCAGGTCTTAGGCATACAGGACATACTGAGATTTTTGCAGAAATAACAGGGACTTTAGACTATACCATGATGCTCGCTGAAGGAGATTTTAGAGTGGTACATGTTTCCACTCATCTTCCTCTGCGAGAGGCCTGTGACTACGTAAAAAGGGAGCGAATCGAAAGGGTCATCGGGTTGGCAGGCCAGGCGTTGAAAAAAATGGGAGTTAAAGAACCCCGTATCGCAGTTGCTGGGCTCAATCCCCACGCTGGAGAAGGTGGATTGTTCGGCCAAGAAGAGATTCGGGAGATCTCCCCTGCTGTGGAGGAAATGCGACGACAGGGTCTGAAAGTCGAAGGACCGGTACCGGCCGATACAGTCTTTTCCAAAATGCTGGGAGGTTCCTATGATGTGGTCGTAGTGATGTACCACGATCAAGGGCATATCCCTACAAAAATTAAAGGATTCCAGTATGATGGGGAAACAAACAGTTGGTCCAGCATGGCCGGAGTCAATGTAACCTTGGGGCTGCCAATTGTGAGAACATCGGTGGACCACGGCGTTGCCTTCGGAAAGGCAGGAGAGGGACGAGCCAACCCAGAGAGTATGATTCAAGCCATTTTTACGGCCCTACGTCTAATATGACTTTCTTCTGTTCTTAAGGCCACGGACCGACTGGGGAGGATTCCAATCTCGAGTCTTTGCAAGCATTTCGTACAAGGAGATTTGGACGTGATTCAAATAGGTAATAAAATAAAAGTACCGCAAAGGGCCTGGTCCGGTGATATAGAGGCTGTCTTGGATTTTCCCAAGGGCTGGGAAGTGAGGTCCTATTTGATGAAAGGGCACGACGCCCCCCCGCTTACCCATGGGGATTTTCTGGAAGCCTTTGCCCGGCCGTTTGGATCCAAACCAATTCGAGAGCTTGCTCGAGGCAAAAAGAATGTGGTCATCTTGTTTGATGATTTGTCCCGTCCTACCATGACTCAAGAGATACTTCCTTACGTGCTCGACGAATTGGCTGCCGGGGGTGTGAAACAAGATGCGGTTCAGTTCATCTGTGCACTTGGGAGTCACGGGGCCTTACCCGCTTCAGACTTCAGAAAGAAGTTAGGCCGCGATGTTGTCGCCCATTTTCCCGTATACAATCACAATCCCTATGAGAACTGTAAAACCATCGGAAAAACCAAGAGAGGAACCCCCGTTTCCCTTAACAGGGAATTCCTTGACGCCGATCTCAAAATCGGTATCGGGACCATCGTGCCTCACCCGACAACAGGATTTGGTGGAGGACCTAAAATCGTACTTCCCGGAGTCGCTGCTATGGAGAGCATTAATTACAACCATCGTGAAGTAATCCATCGTGCCAGAACATCGGGTATCCAGGACCAAATGGGGTTCGGTCTCTACCAGAACAATGCCCCACTTCTGGATATGATTGAGGCATGTAGAATGTCCGGTCTGGATATCAAAATCGATGCCTTGGTGAACACACAGCGTAGGACAGTCGCCCTCTTTGTAGGACACCCTATAGAGGTATACTATGCCGGGGTGGAATTCGCAAGAGACCATTACCTGTGTGAGCGGCCACATAATGCCGAAGTACTGGTAGTCAATGCCAATGCAAAGGTCAACGAATCATTTATCGCCTTCCTGGCCGCACAACCACTCCTCAAAGAGGGAGGAGGGACTCTCGTCCTTATTTCCAATAACCCTTACGGCGAAGTGCCTCATTATACGGAACGTCGTTTTGGAAACCATATTGCAGGTCAAAGATGGAAACCTCCCGTGCTCTCTACTAATGTCCGAAAATTCATTTTCTTTATGCCGGAGCGGGATCTTACAAGTCTGGACTGGTTCCCTGCCTTTGAAACCGTGTATTGGGCCGACACTTGGTCCCAGGTCAAAGACATTTTGGATACCGATTATCCCGAGGGGTGCAGAGTCGCCGTGATCCCCGACGGGACCATCCAGTATTTTCGGTAGGAAAGAAGCACTGAAAGAAAAACTTCCAGACTTAAAGAAACGGGTCTGTATCCCAATCATGCTCTGCCTTATGATTTGTCCTTTCGGATTAGATAGCTATCAGCCTCCGAAGGCAAAGCAAGCGTCTTCAGCCGCTCCAACTCCCTTTCACAGGTAAGATCGTAATGGATGGGGGTGATGGTGATCATGTTCTTTTGGAGGGCTACCGAATCATTATCCGGATTGCCGTTTTCAATAAATTTTTCGCCGGTGAGCCAATAGTATACGGTGCCCCGGGGGTCATTCCGTTTTTCAAACCGCTCTTCGAATCGGGAGGTGCCCTGCCGGGCCAAGCAGATACCCGCAATCTCATGGGGAGGGAGCGCCGGGATATTCACATTCAAGGCGGATCCGTCGCTCAGGCCGATTTTCCGGATATACTGGATGACCGTTTTACTGAAGCGGGCGGCAAAGCTGAAATCAGGGTTTTTCAGTGTATTTAAGGAGATGGCCGCTGATGGGATACCCAAAAACGCCCCTTCAGTGGCCGCGGATACGGTTCCGGAATAGAGGATGTTCACCCCCACATTGGCGCCGAGGTTGACGCCGGAGAGGACCATATCGGGCGGGGAATCCAGCAATTCCTGGCAGGCGATTTTGACACAGTCCGCCGGGGTGCCGATCACTGCATAACCGTAAAACACCCCGCCCCTATTGACCTCCTTCACCCGGATGGGAGTGCTCAAGGTGATGGCATGGCCCACCGCACTCATCTCTGATTCCGGAGCCACGATAAAGGTCTGGTGATCCGGTTTTAACGCTTCATAAAGCGCATAGAGGCCGGGGGCATAAATACCGTCATCATTGGTCAAAAGGATTTTCATGATCAGCAATAAGGCCCTCTTTGCTTAAAGAGAGTCCCGTATTATATGTTTGTAACCGCCCATTCGCTTCGCTCATTTAAGGCGCAAAGTCCGCTGAAGAGGGGATTCTCTATCCCGCTGGCGGAGGCATGCTGGTTTTCGTTTGTGGCCGTCTCAGCCACAAATGAAAAAGGGAAATTTCTTTGCGCGCTTTGCGACTTGGCGGTGAACATATTTATTGGGGCAAAATGAATATGTCACAATATATACGAATTAGAGCGAAAAGTGACCGGGGCGGTTGTTACATCAAGCTTCAAATGACTCATCCCATGTCCACCAGGGGTCTTACTTCGGTGATATTGAAGCGGATGGCTGCGTGGATCATTTGAGCGGCCTGTTTGCCGGCCGCCTTCTCGATATTCTCCTTGACCTGATCAAAAAATCCGCCTCCGGTCTCAATGTCCACCGCCTCCAAGTAGACGCGCGCCCCCTTCCAGTCCATGACCGTCTCTCCGGGCTCCATGACGATGAAGGCGGCCTTGGGATTCTCCTTGAGATTGCGGAAGCTCCGGTTTTCTCCGATGCCCATGACCACGGTGTTCTCGTCGATCATCTGAGGGGATCCGAAAACCGCCACATTGGCATCCCCTCTGGCGCTGGCCGTAGCAAGGGACCCGATTCTGGGCCGTTTGTTGAATATCTCCATAAGTTCCTGTCGATTCATATTGTTACCCTCCTTATGCACCGCTCATGATGAATTGCCGTGAACCAATACCCTGTGTCGGGGTGGCGCTTTTCAAGATAAGAGTACACCCTCTTGGGATCTTTTTCAACCACCCGGCATCAAAAAGGCCCATTGATGTTTGACCGTCATTTGTGTATGCTCCCCATGGAAATACAGCAAAGACTCACGGACGCATCAGGGTGACCAAAAGGAGTAAAATGATCAATCGACTCAAAAAATTCTTTATGAAGACGGACACAAGGGGTACAAATAGCGCCAACGAAACAGCATCCCATGATATCCGGGTGGCCACCTGCGCCCTTCTCCTGGAGATATCCAATATCGACGGCGAATTCAGTAAACAGGAAAGAGGGCTGATTATGGATACCCTCAAAACGGATTACGGCCTGGACCACCAGAATACCATGAGCCTGATGGAGGCAGCTGAACAAGAACTGCATAACAGCACCGACTTATGGCAATTCACGGAATTGATCAATCAGAACTATTCCATTGAAGAAAAGATCGGCATCATCGAGATGGTATGGCGGATCGCTTATACGGATCAAATCCTGGACAAACACGAAGACTACCTGCTTCATAAGCTGGCCAAGCTCCTCCATCTCAGCCACAATAAACTGATTGACGCCAAGTTGAAGGTAATGCGGGGATAAAGGTGGACGCGGGAAAGGTGAAAGGTGAAATTCTTTGTATGGAAGGGAATTGCAGGATTCTTCTGGTGGCCCCCCATGCATTTAACGGCGACAGCCGCCGGAACCTGGGCCAGGATGATCACAACACCGGGAAGCTAACCAGGGAGATGGCCGGGCAATTCGGCTTCTATGCGGTCATCAATGAGAGGTACAAGCGGGTAAGTGCCCTCAGCCAGGTGGATATTGACCAGGGCTTTATAGACTGCAACCGGATGGATCAGGTGAAGGCCCATTTGAAGGCCCCCTTTTTGGATAAGGTGCTCCAGTTTAAAGATGAGATTGTTTCAAAGGGGTACGGCGACCCACTCGTTATCCACATTCATGGGGCAAATGACAGCAGTTTCGACACCTACACGTCCACATTCAAGGGCCTGGGAAGCCCGGCCATCCTCATCGGCTACGGTCAGGGTATGCCGGGAAAATCGCGGTTGACCGCTACAGAGGCCTTGGTGGATCTTTTGATCACCTCCCTAACCGGTCAGAACGGCACGGGAATGCAGGCGGTGAAGACGGCCCCGAACTATACCAACTATTGCGGGCGGGGACCCAACAACCTGAATCAGCTTTTCAGAGGACGCGCGCACTGCGATCCCACGGTGCAGTCCATTCAGCTGGAGATCAAGCGGGCCGATAGAGCCGCCCATCGTCTGGCACAGACCACACAGATTCTGGGATCGGCCCTGTCACAATTGGCGGGGGGGCGGGATCAGACCACCAAAGATTCTCTCCCGCCGGGGCGCAGGGGCGCAGAGAAAAGAGGTTAAATGCCTAAAATCCATGCGTCTCAGACCCTCTGCAGGAGGACCTCAGATATACCAACCGCTCATGAACCCCATTAGACCCAGGGAACCCACTGAAGTCTGGATAACGGACATGGCCGTGGTCTCTGCACTGGGGAACCATATGGAGGAGACATGGGAGCAACTCCTTCAGGCCAGGACAGCCATCCGACCGGTGGAGCGGTTCGATGTCCAAGGGTGCACCAGCCGGGTTGCCGCCTGCATACCGGACCTGATGCCCGCCCAGGACCATTCCATGTTGCGCGGGCTGGTATCGCGGTTGGCCCCCGCCTTGGGTCCTGTCCCGTCGGATGCGTGCCTGATCACTGCCACCGCCAAGGCCGGGATCGACATGCTGGAACAGCACCAATACGGCCGGGCATATGATGCCGGGGACATCCTCCCCTCCTCCCTTGCCCGCATGGCATCCCGGGCATTCGGCGTAAGAAACCAGGGGATGACCATCAGCGCCGCCTGTGCCAGTTCCACCATTGCCGTTTCCCACGCGTGCGCACGGATCCTTTCCGGAAAAAGCGAGGTGGTCCTGGTATGCTGCGCGGATCTGGTGACCCGGTTTGTCTTTTCCGGGTTCTCCGCTCTCGGGGCCTTGTCCCCCGGGCCCTGCAGGCCCTTTGACAGGGACCGGAGCGGTCTGAGCCTGGGGGAGGGTGCAGCGGCCCTGGTGTTGATGGGCCGGAACCGGGCCCAAAGAGAGGGGATAAGACCGCTGGGCCAGGTCTGTGGATGGGGCACGGCCAGCGACGCCTTTCATGTGACCGCACCGGATCCGGAAGGGTCCGGTCTGATCCGGGCCATCACCCTGGCCCTCAAACGGGCCGGTCTACGAGCCGGGGACCTGTGTGCCATGTGTGCGCACGGCACCGGAACCATTGCCAATGACGCCATGGAACTGAAGGCGTTTGCGCACTGCTTCGGTCATCCCGGGGGTGACTGGCCATGGGTCTATTCGGTGAAAGGGGCCATCGGACACACCCTGGGGGCGGCCGGAGGCATGGAAGTGGCCCTGGGCCTCAAGGCCCTGGAGCAACAGATGGCGCCGCCCACGGCGGGCCTGTCTGAACCTGCGCCCGGGGCTGACCGGATAACGGCTCAAGCGGTTCCCATTGCGGGGGAGTATCTGATAACCTCCAATTCCGGTTTCGGTGGGATCAACGCCGCCATTGTGCTGAAAAGGGGAAACTGACGGTTATGGCGTTTATTACCGGAACGGGCTGGATAACCGCAGGAGGCATGGGCCGCGGCAGGCAAACCAATTGTTTTGACATGACCCCGGGGAGGTTGCCCAAGATCAGACGGAAATCGGTCCTGACCAGGCCCTTTGCCCATTTCGGACGCATGGATGCATTTTCCAAACTGGGTCTGGCCGGGATCTCATTGGCGCTCCAGGATGCAGGCCACCATGAATGGACCCAAAAACGCCCCATTGCCTTGGTGGCCTCCACGGTCCAAGGGTGCATTCAGACCGATGCGGACTATTTTGACACCGCCATTGAACGAAATGATATGGCCAGCCCGGCCCTCTTCTCTTACACCCTGTCCAACTGCTTTTTGGGGGAAGCCGCCTGTTGCTTTGGGATTAACGGGTTATCCTATGTGATTTATGACACCCAATTTGACAGGCTCAGCAGCCTGGATGCACTTTTGTTGCACATTGATCTCGACGAATGTGACATGGGACTGGCGGGGATAGTGAACGCCGAGCCCCCCTCTGAACTCCCGTTGCCGGGAAGGCCCTTGCCGGGTGCGGCATTTGTGATGGTCGAGAAAACACCGCCTTCAAATGAAACGACGTATGGTCCCATTGAGTCGGCCCAAAATGATACCATTCTGTTTAACCACAAGGAAATAACCTCTTTCCTCCATTTGATTCAAGCTTGCCTGACGGTGTTTCATGGCAGCGCATAGGGATACTGACGGTGGATCGATGCATTCTCCCTGCGCCTCAGCGTCTCTGCGGGAAAATATGACCTGTTCGGATACCCATTCCCCAAAGCCGGGCATCGTCATCCCGGTGTACAACCACGCCCTCACCCTCAGGGAGGTGGTGGTCCGCAGCCTTGCGGTCCACCCTACGGTGATCGTGGTGGATGACGGGAGCCGGGACCAGGGGGTGAAAACCCTTGGGGGGCTGGGGGTAAACGTGGTTCGCCATCCCAGAAATCTGGGAAAGGGTGCGGCCATCCTGTCGGGTGCAGCCATGGCCCGACGCCTGGGCCTGAGCCATGTGGTCACCCTGGACGCAGACAACCAGCATGATCCCCGGGATTTTGATGCGTTTGCACAGGCGATAAAGGCCCATCCCGAGGCCATTGTGGTGGGGGTGCGGGATTTTGAGGCCTGTTACGCGCCCCCAAGTTCCCGGGTGGGGCGCACCATCTCCAATTTCTGGTTTCTGGTAGATACGGGACAACGGCTTTCCGATGCCCAGAGCGGGTTTCGGGCCTACCCCGTCCATATCCTGGAATCCCTCAAGCTCAAGGAGACACGGTACACCTTTGAAATCGAGGTCCTGGTCAAGGCCGTGTGGGCCGGCGTGCCGGTGCGGGAGGTGCCTGTTTCCGTGTTCTATCCGCCCGCCGAGGCCCATGTTTCCCACTTTCACCGGTTTCGGGATAATGTCCGGTTGAGTTTTTTAAATGCGAGGCTGTTTATAAGGGCCGTGATCCCCCTGCCCCATAAGAAATTGAAACGCGGAGCGCCTTGACATGCGGATTGTGTTGGTC
>JAIPDZ010000105.1 GCA_021737425.1 Deltaproteobacteria bacterium | reverse complement strand
GGGCCGGGGTTACGCCGGACCAGGTGGAAGAGGTCATCTTTTCCCAGCAGTACCGCACGGGTGTCCTTCCCCCCAACATGGCGAGGCCCATCGCCATTGATGCGGGCATCCCCATCGAGGTACCCCAGTACACCGTGGCCAAGGCCTGCGGCGGGTCGCTCAAGACCGTATTTCTGGCGGCCCAGGCCGTGAAGGCGGGGGACGCGGAGCTTCTCGCCGCCGGCGGGGTGGAGCACATGTCCAATGCCGCATATCTCATCCCCACGGGCCGGTGGGGGGCCCGCCTGGGTCATGCCCAGCTCATGGACCAACTGGTCCTGTTTGATCCCATCAGCGGCAATACCATGGGGGAGACCGCGGAAAACGTGGCCGAACGCTGGAAGGTGGCCCGGGAGGACCAGGACCGATTCGCCTTAGAGAGCCAGCAGAAGGCGGCCCAGGCCCTGGAGGCCGGACGGTTTCAAGAGGAGATCGTGCCGGTGCCCATCCCGCAGAAAAAGGGAGATCCGGTCCTGTTCAGCCGGGACGAACACCCCCGGCCCCAAACCACCCTGGACGCCCTGGCCAAACTGAGGCCCGTATTCCGGGAGGGCGGTTCCGTGACCGCGGGCAACAGCAGCGGCATGAACGACGGGGCCGCCTGTCTGATGGTGGCCAGCCGGGACAAGGCCCGGGAACTGGGCCTTACGCCCCTGGTCTCCATTGTGGGGTACGCCTCGGTGGGGGTGGAGCCGGCGGTCATGGGGATCGGCCCCATCTACGCCACCCGCAGGGTCCTGGAAAAGACCGGATTGAGCCTGGAGGACATGGACCTGGTGGAACTGAACGAGGCCTTTGCCTCCCAGAGCCTGGCCTGTATTCGAGAACTGGGCCTGGACCCCGGCAAGGTCAATGTCAACGGCGGGGCCATCGCCCTGGGACACCCCATCAGCGCCACCGGAGGGGTGATTCTGACCAAGCTCATTTATGAGTTGAAACGCCGCCGGGTCCGCTACGGCCTGGCCACCATGTGTCTCGGGGGCGGACAGGGGGTCGCCCTGATCATTCAAAACGAAAATCACTGATCACACAGGGAGGGAGCATGAACCTGGCCCAGCTGCTCACGGACAGTGCCGCCCGCCGACCGGATCACCCGGCCATCATCTCTGATCACGGACAGGTGACCTATTCGGAGTTGGACCGTCGCACCGATGCCCTGGCCTGGGGTCTCCACCAAAGGGGCCTGGGTCCGGGAGACATCACCGTCCTCATGATGCCCAATTCCGTTGCCTGGATTACTGCCTATTACGCCCTGGCCAAATTGGGGGCCGTGGTCCTGCCCGTCAACTTCCTGTACCGCACCGAGGAGCTCACCCATATCTTTCAAGACTCAGGGGCCCGGGCCTTCATAGGGAGGCCGGATCATCTCACCTATGCCGGTCCCCTGGTGGTAGACAACCCCCAATTTCACCTGAGATTAACCACCGGCCAAGAGGCGCCCGAGGGGTTTGAATCCTTGGAAGACCTGTTTTTGGACCAAGGGCCTTTTCCCGTACACGAGGCCCAGGACCACGACCCCTTTGCCATCATCTATACCAGCGGCACCACCGGCCTGGCCAAAGGGGCCATGCTGACCCACCATAACCTGGCCTCCAATGCCCGGACCGTGGCGGATATGCGGTATACCGAACCCCATGACATCTGCCTCGGGGTCCTGCCGCTGTTTCACATCTACGGTCAGACCAGCACCCTCAACGCCGGTCTCTATCTGGGCCTGACCATCCGCCTGTGGGAGCATTTTGAGGCCGAAGCGGTCTTTCTGGCCATCCAGGAGGCGGAGAGCACCATCCTCATCGCCGTGCCTACCATCTTCAACCGGTTGGCCGAAATGGCGGGCCAGTCCCCCCCGGCCCGCTCCTCCCTCAGGTTCTGCGTGTCAGGCGGCGCGTCCCTCCCCGTGGAGGTCCTGAGACGGTTTGAAAAGGCCTTTGGGGTCATCATTTACGAGGGATACGGCCTCACCGAATGCTCCCCGGTCTGTGTGGAAAACCCCTACGGCCGCCCCACCAAGCCGGGCTCCATCGGGGTGCCCATCCCCGGCTTTGAGGCCCGCATCGTGGACGACCAGGACCGGGATGTGCCCTTGGGGCATGTGGGGGAGCTGATCGTCCAGGGACCCGGGGTCATGAAGGGATACCTCCACCAGCCCCAGGCCACGGAAGCGGCCCTCAGGGGCGGATGGCTCCACACCGGGGACCTGGCCCGGCAGGACGAAGACGGCTACATCTATATCGTGGACCGCAAAAAGGAATTGATCATCCGCGGGGGGTACAATGTCTATCCCCGGGAGATCGAGGAGGTTTTGTACGGGCATCCGGCCGTTATGGAGTGCGCCGTCATGGGTGTGCCCCACCCGGATCTGGGAGAAGAGGTGGCCGCGGTGATGGTGCGCCGCTCGGATGTCCCGGCTACCCCCGAGGAGATCCGGGACTATGTCAAGGCCCGGGTGGCCCCTTACAAATACCCGCGCATCATCCGGTTTGTCCCGGAGCTGCCCAAGACCAATACCGGCAAGATCCTGAAGCGCCGGATCCAATTGCCTGAAACCGGCGCCAGCGTATAAATGGAGAGTGAACCCTAACCGCCGGCCCAGGTCGGCCACTTGAAAAAGAGGAGGAAGCCATGAAAAAATTTTGGATGTTGTTGGTGTGTCTCTCTGTTTCGGTCGCTTTTTTCATTTCCCCTGCCACGGCCAAGACCCTGCGCGTCCAGTGCGCCTATCCCCAGACGGCCTATGCGGGTCAGTCCACCCAGTTCTTTGCCGACAAGGTCAAGGAACTGACCCAGGGCCAGGTGGAGGTCAAGGTCTTCTGGCCGGGACAGTTGGTCAAGACCAAAGAGGCCTTTGATGCGGTCCGGCAGGGCATGATCGACGGCTATTCAGGGTCATTGCTCTATTTTGCCGGCCTGGTGCCCGAGGTCAACTGCCAGTGGCTCCCCTTCAACTGGTCGGACGCCCAGGACGCCAAGGAGGTCTTGTTGAACAAAGGCTACATGAAGGTCATGGCCGATGCCGTGGCCCAGCACGGGGTTACCTACCTGGCGCCCCTTTCCGTGGCCACCATGGGACTCATGACCAAATTCCCCATTCATAAACTGGAAGACCTCAAAGGCAAAAAAATACGGGCCGTGGGCATGGAGGCCAAGATCGTAAAGGCCCTGGGCGCCTCGGCCGTGGCCATTGCCGGCGCCGAGCAGTACATGGCCTTACAGCGGGGGACCGTGGACGGGACCGACTATCCCTGGTACACCATCGAGAAATACAAGTTCTATGAGGTCCTCAGCTACATCACGGCGCCGGCCCTTCACACCCCCGGCGTTATCGAGATTGTCATGAACCAGAAGGTATTCCAGTCCCTTCCCCCCAAACAGCAGACCGCGGTCCGGGAAGCGGCCATTGCCGCCATGGATCGCAGCTTCACCCTGACCCCCTCATTTGACCAGGAGGCGGTGGAGGCGGCTGCCAAGCGCGGGGTGAAGATCATCACCCTGCCCGACGATCAGTTGGCCCGGTTCCGGGCGGCCGTAAAGCCCCTGTGGGACAAAGAGGCCCAAAAATCAAAATACTCAGCCAAGCTGGTGGAGATCCTTCGAAAACACCTCAAGTCCAAGGGCATCCAGTAGCGATCCTGGTCTCCCTGAAACCGCGGGGTCTGTGAACAGACCCCGCCCACATACAGGCCCATGAACACCATCATTCGTTTTGTGGACAACATGAACCGGGGAATCGGCATGGCCGCGGCCCCCCTGACCCTGGTGATCACTGCGCTGGTGCTGCTGGAGGTGATTGCGCGGTATCTGTTCAATGCGCCCACCACCTGGGCCAATGAGGTCAACCAGTATCTGTTGTGTGCCCTGGTGATGTTCGGGGGCGGGTATACCCTGGGCCGCTACGGCCATACGCGGGTGGACATCCTCCATGTGCGCTTCTCCAAAAAGCGTCAGGCCTTGGTGGAGATCTTTGTGGGCGTGTGTGTCCTTGTTATTGCGGGGCCCATCCTGTGGTACGGCGCCATGCTGACGTTTGAGGCCTTTCAGAGCGGCCAGACCTCGGTCTCTGCGGCCCAGCTCCCCCTGTGGCCCTCCATGGCCACGGTCCCCGTGGGGGCCCTCTTTCTGGGACTGCAGGGACTTTCCAACGCGCTTCACGCCCTATTTTTTATTTTATCATCTGATTCGGCCCAAAAAGGTGAGGCCCCATCATGAGTATCGGTCTACTGTCCCTCATCATCTTCGGCGCCCTGGTCCTCCTCCTTCTACTGGGCGTGCCCATCGCCTTTTCCCTGCTGGCGGTCTCCGCCGTGGGCATCTTCTTTGTGTGGGGCCCCAGGGGGCTCATGGCCCTGTATAACTCGGCCTATGGGGAAGGGACCAGTTTCCTGCTCCTGGCCATCCCCCTGTTCGTACTCATGGCCAATGTCCTCAAATTCAGCGGCCTGGCCGATGAATTGTATGAAATTGTACACCGCTGGATGGGGGGACTGCGCGGAGGCCTGGCCATGGGCACCGTGGTGATCTGCGCCATCTTTGCGGCCATGGCCGGCATCAGCTCGGTGGCCACGGTCTCCATGGGCCTGATCGCCCTCCCTGCCATGCTGGATCGCCGATACGACCGGGTCATGGCTGTGGGATGCATCAATGCGGGGGGCGCCCTGGGAATCCTCATTCCGCCCTCCATTATCATGATCCTTTACGGATCCATGGCCGAGGTCTCCATCGGACAGCTCTTTGCGGGCGGTATCCTCCCGGGCATCCTCATGAGCGCGATCTTTATCATCTATATCGGGGTCCGGTGCTGGATCAACCCCGCCCTGGCACCGGCCATTGAGGAGCGCTACACCATGGTCCAGAAACTGGCCTCCCTCAAAGGGATCATCCTCCCGGTGGCCCTGGTGGTACTGGTCCTGGGGGTGATCTACACCGGGGTGGCCACGCCCACGGAGGCGGCCGCCGTGGGCGCCGGCGGGGCCATCCTCACCGCAGCCCTTCACCGGGAGCTCACCTGGGACCGCCTGCGCCAGGCCTCCATGGAAACCCTGCACCTGAGCGCCATGATCTTCTGGATCATCATCGGCGCGGTGACCTTCACCAACTTCCTGGCCTTTGTGGGGATACAGGACATGGTCCAGCAGTGGGTGGTGGGCCTGGAGGTCAACCGCTGGATTATCATGCTCTGTATGCAGAGCGTCTTCTTCGTGTTGGGAATGTTCCTGGATCCGGCCGGCATCATCCTCTTGACCACCCCCATCTTCGTCCCCATCATCACCCAACTGGGGTTCGATCCCCTGTGGTTCGGGGTCCTCTTCACCATCAACATGGAAATGGCCTACATCACTCCGCCCTTCGGTTTCAACCTCTTCATCCTCAAAGGGGTGGTGCCGTCCGCCATCTCCATGGCCGACATCTACCGATCCGTGGCCCCGTTTGTGATCCTGCAGGCCATCTGCCTGGGGGTGGTCATGCTGTGGCCGGAGTTGGCCCTGTATTTGCCCTCGCTCATGGCCGGACAATAGATGCCCGGATTCTGCCGGAGGTTCAAGAGAGTCGGGACAGCTGGCCTGCCAGGGAGGATCATTGATACTACGGGGGGCACAAAATTGTTTCCACATGATAACCTCTTGGGCTGGGTGCATGGGGGTCTTTAGGGCCGGCCTTAGAATTTTCTCAAAAAGGCTTGACTCCCACACTCGATGGTGTATGCTCTTAAATAGCGAACACCATTTTCACTATGCGTTAATTTCTTATGGATTGTCCGCCCAAATACTTTGTTCAGTCCCTGGCCCGGGGCCTATCCATCCTTCAGGCATTTACTTCTGAACGGAAACGGCTGACCCTCACCGAACTGGCTGAAATAACCCACATGAACCGAACCGCGGTGCAGCGTTTTACCTGCACGCTGATGGCGTTAGGGTACCTCGGGAGGGACGACCACAAGGCGTTTTTTCTAAGTTCCAAGGTCCTTTCTTTAGGCTTCACCTATCTCCAGAGTTCGGAAATCATCCAACTCACCGCGTCTCATCTGAAGGATTTTTCCGAGCGTATCGGTTTGACCGTAAATATGGCCATTCTGGATGGCACAGACATCGTCTTCCTTTATCGGCATGAGGTCCACAGATTCCTGAAATATGACCTTCGGGCCGGTTCCAGGCTGCCGAGCTATTGCACCGCATCGGGCAAAGTACTGCTGGCTGCTCTCAAAAACGAAGCGTTAAGGGCTCGAATCAGAAACATGTCGCTTGAGAAAACCACCAGCCATACCATTATCGATGGGGAGCAGCTCTTCCAGGAGATCCTTAAAACCCGTGAAACCGGGATCGGCGTGTGTGACCGTGAGCTGTCCCTCTCCCTTTACTCCATAGCTGTCCCCTTACTGAATCATGAGCAAAAAATGGTGGCGGCCATAAACCTATCCCTCTCATCCGAGGACGCAACGCCCTCGGCCGTAGAGAACGCCACATACCAGATCGTCGAACAGGGTCGCAACGTATCAGAAGTGTTGGGATATCAGGGAGCGTATCCTGTGATTCCTTAGTGATCCTTATAACGGAAGATACAAATGGATGTCGGATATCTGCTGACCAATTCCGCTCATAAATTCCCGGACAGGCTTGCGGTAATCGGTGATGAGGGCCGCTATACCTTTAGGACATTCGACCAGCGCACAGACCGGCTCGCCTCTGCCATGGTAAAAACCGGATTGGAAAAGGGGGATCGTGTGGCCATTCTGTTTTTCAACGGAATCCACTTTGCGGAAACCTATTTTGCCGCCGTTAAGGTCGGGCTGGTGGCTACCCCCATAAACTTCCGTCTCGCCGTACCGGAGATCCTGTATCTTATCAACAATTCGCAATCCAAAATCCTCTTCTATGATCCTGCCTTTGAGGCACGTCTTAAAGCGGTTCAAAGTGAGATGGCGGCAGTCCGCTGGTTCGTTTCCCCTCACTCTGGAAATCCATCAATGGCAACGGACTATGAGGCGTTTGCCGCCCGTGGAAAGGAAGCCTTTTTCTCCCTCCCACGTCTGAATGAAGAAGATCCCTGCCAGCTCATGTATACCTCAGGGACCACAGGTCAGCCAAAGGGGGCGGTTCTGACCCATGGCAACATTATCTGGAACCTCTTCAATACCATTTCGGGAAGGGATGACCAGCCCGGAGAAAGGGCGGTGATTGTGGGACCCCTTTTCCACACTGCGGCCCTGAACAACCATTTCACCATTCAGGTGGCATTGGGAGGCACCAGTATCTTAGTGCGGAAATTCGAGCCCGCATCCTTGCTTGAAACCATCCAAACGGAACGGGCCACGGTCATGTCCGGGGCGCCCGCATTGTATAACATGCTGATCAGCCATCCCAATGCCCGGGCATTTGATGTCAGTTCCATTACCAAATGCACGGCCGGAGCAGACAAACTGCCCATGGAAACCAAAGAGCGGATCATGGATTTCTTTCCCAATATCCAAGGGGTTTATGACGTCTACGGGTGCACAGAGGCATCTCCCTGCGTTACCATCCTAAAGGCGAAAGATTCCATGCGAAAGGATATGTCCGTGGGAAAGGCCCTTCCCTTCTTGGATGCCTGCATTGTGGACGGAGACGACGCCCCTCTGCCGCCGGGCCGGGTGGGGGAAATCGTCTGCCGGGGTGCAAACGTCATGGAGGGGTATCATGAAGATCCCGAGGCAACCCGGGCCGCACTTCGCAATGGATGGCTCCATACCGGCGACCTGGCCCGAATGGATGACGAAGGGTTCTTCTACATTGTGGATCGAAAAAAAGACATGATTGTGAGCGGCGGCGAAAATATTTACCCCAGAGAGATCGAAAACGTGCTCATTGGGCATCCGGCCATTGCCGACGTGGCCGTGGTGGGCATACCCGATAGGGAGTGGGGAGAATCCGTCCAGGCCTTTGTGGTTCTGGAGGCGGGACAACATTTGGATGAACAGGGGGTGATCGACTTCTGCAGGGAGTTTCTGGCCGGGTACAAGAAACCCAAGTCCGTGGTCTTTGTGGATTCCATCCCCAAGAATGCATTGGGCAAGGTGCTCAAGCGTGTTTTGAAGGAAACGCGAAATCCCCCGGTTGCCGGGGATGATTCCGTAAAAAGGAGGTGATGTGAAAGGCGATTAAAGGGAAATTCACCATAAAACAGAACCAAGGAGGGAGCATCATGAAGAAAAGAATGTTCAGATGGGCCATCGCAATTATCGGTATGACCGCCTGGGTGGGGAGTGCCGCCCTGAGTCCGGCATTTGCCGGCGAAAAGCAACTTTTGTCCATTGCCACCGCCAGCACCGGGGGGAGTTGGTACCCGGCCGGCGGCGCCATCAGCAGCCTGATCAACAAGTACATTCCCAACACCGAGGCCTCTGCACATCCTTCCGCTGCCAGCAGGGAAAACATCCGCCTTCTGAGCGAGAAGAACACGGATCTCGCCATGGTCATGCCCAGTGTGGCCTATTTCGCGCACAGTGCCACGGGTCTGTACAAAGGGAAACCGCCGGCAAAAATCAACGGTCTCTTTTCCTTCTGGGGCATTGATCTCTTGATCATCGCCCGTGCCGATACCGACATCCACAAGATCGAGGATCTGAAAGGAAAGCGGGTGGGCTTCGGTCCCCCTGGAAGCGGAAGCGCCAATATGTCCCAGAAAATCCTGGAGGAATACGGTCTCTCTTACAAGGATATGAAGCCCCAGTTCATCTCCGCCACGGAACAGTCTCAGGCCCTCAAGGACGGCACCCTGGATGCGGCCATGTATACCATCGGCACGCCGGCATCCACCTTTGTGGATCTCTGCACCCTCACCAAATGCAGGCTGCTGCCCATCGGCAAGGAGATGATGACCAAGATCCTCAAGAAATATCCGTATTATGCGGAATCGGTTATTCCCGCCAATGCCTATCCGCAGATCAAGACCCCGACCCCGGCCCTCAAGTGGGTGGGGCTCGTCATCACCTATGGGGATTTCGATCCAGAGCTTGCTTATCAGATTGTCAAGATTGTGTGCAAGGACCACTTGGATGAATTCAAGCAGTGTCATGCCCAGGCCAAAAAACTGACCACCATGGAGATGTCCAAGGGGATGTCGATTCCCTGGAATCCGGGGGCAGCCAGATTCTGGAAAGAAATCGGCGCCATCCAGTAATTGAAAATGCTCAGCGAGCGCATTCCCCGCTGCTTGTTGGAGCGAAGCGGAAATCCCGCCTTGCGGGGCAGCGGGCCGCCACAGGCGGTTAAAGGTTAGCTCGCCCTGTTAAACGCCGCTTTGCGGCCCTCCTATGGAGGGTTTAACAAGGCGAGCGTAATAAAAAAGGGTAAAAAGTCCTTACATTTGGGAGATTCCCTGTAGCTTGTCGGAGCGAAGCGTAGATCCCGACCTGTCGGTGCTACAGGGGTCTTCAAAATCTTTAAATGTGCTTTGCCCTTCCCCGTTTCGAATGGCTCAGGGAAGGGCAAGGCCCACGGACAGGGGTTTTGCCTGAATGCCCGGTAAAAAGTTCCCAAGGCTGGGGTGGCGCCCGTGGCCATAAACCCATACAAAAAGGGGCTGCCGGCCTTCGGGATTCTCTGTCTGCTGGTTATAGCCGGCGCCATTAAGGGCTTATATCCTCAATACCTTTTGTATATCGAGGATACCAGCAACCTGAAAACCGTACTCAAGACGCCGGTCCATCCAGAGGATAATCTCTGGGTTGTGTTCATCAATTCGGTGGAAGGTCTCCCGGTTGCCGATCACTATATGGTCAGCGACAGACACCAGTTGGTATACCATGAAACCATTTACCAGGCGCCTTACGCCGGGTATGACCATCCCGAAAACAAGGAGGTTATTGCCCCTGGGACCATCCGGATTGCAGGCTTTGATCGACCCATGGCGGAGGTCACCTTTTACGCCGGATACCGGTACAAACATCTATTGTTTGTGAATGGTAACTGGCTCCCCCTGTATCAGGTGGCCAAGGGCGGTGATCTTATCCGGATTACCATCACCCGGCGAACCCGATGGGGCACCCTCTTAAACAGGATATTTTCCAATGAGCAACAATCATGAATTAGGGAAAAAAACGGCTATTTTTGTTTCCGGCCTGGCGATCCTCATGGCCCTGTTTCAACTCTATACCTCAGGATTCGGCCGCTTTCCGGCCCTGCAGCAAAGGTCCATTCACCTGGCCTTTGCCCTGATCCTGACCTTTTACCTTTACCCGGTGAGAAGGAAGGGAGCCTTTAGAAAGGGGGATGCTGTCGTCAATTTCTTCGCTTCCATAGGCGCACTTCTCTCCTGCGGGAACATCGCCTTTGTTATTTATTACGTCCTGTACGAACGGGGCGGGGCGGCCACCGACATGGACATTGTGCTGGGGTTTATTCTGATCATCCTGGTCCTGGATATGACCCGTCGCATCATGGGATGGGCCCTCCCCATCATCACCCTCATCTTTATCGCCTACGGGTTTTTGGGCTCCTATATCAAATTGCCTTACATCTCCCATGCGGGGATGGATCTGCACCGATTCATTGCCTACACCTATCTGAGCACGGAAGGCCTCTTTACCGTCCCCCTGGGGGTATCGGCTACCTTCATCGCCATTTTCGTCATTTTCGCGTCATTCCTGGTCAATTCAGGGGTAGGTAGTTT
Organism: Deltaproteobacteria bacterium; assembly: GCA_021737425.1. GTDB lineage: Bacteria > Desulfobacterota > DSM-4660 > Desulfatiglandales > Desulfatiglandaceae > JAIPDZ01. The sequence continues at coordinate 3,239 of JAIPDZ010000105.1, read as the reverse complement.
TTTCATGGACGCGGCGTCGGCCATCGCCGGTGACAAGACCGGGGGACCGGCCAAGGTTTCGGTAGTCTCCAGTGCGGCCATGGGCTCTATCTCCGGAAGCGCAGTGGGAAATGTGGTGACCACCGGCTCCGTTACCATCCCGTTGATGAAAAGGATGGGGTTCCCGGCGATTATCGCTGCCGGGATTGAGGGGACCGCTTCCACCGGCGGGCAGATCATGCCCCCGCTTATGGGCGCGGCAGCCTTCATCATCGCCAGTATTGTAGGAAAGCCCTATTTGATCATATGTATCGCAGCATTTATTCCTGCTGCGCTTTCTTTCCTGTCCGTGTATGTGATTGTCCATTTTGAGGCGGAGCGGTATAACATCAAAGGATTGCCCAAGGAATCCCTTCCCAAGCTGTGGCCGGTGCTCAAAAAGAAGGGGCATTTGATTCTGCCCATCGGGGTCCTGGTGGGGATGCTGGTCATGGGATATACCGCTATGAAGGCAGGGTTTTATTCCATCATAGCAGTAATTCTTATCAGCGCCGTTCAAAAAGAGACCCGCATGGGCGTCCGAAGCATCCTGGAGGCCATGGAAAAGGGGGCCAAGGCCGTGCTCCCCATTGCCGCCGCCTGCGCCTGCTCCGGCATTGTGGTGGGAATCCTCACCCTGACCGGTTTGGGTCTCAAGATATCATTTCTTCTGGTAGAGATCGCCGGCGGAAGCCTCCCCATATTGCTGATACTGGCCATGTTGGCATCCATATTGCTCGGCATGGGCATTACCACCACTGCCGCATACCTGCTGGTGGCCATTATTGTTGCCCCTGTCCTGGTGCGAATGGGGGTGCCGGATCTGGCCGCGCACATGTTTGTGTTTTATTATGCAGTGATTTCCACCATCACCCCGCCGGTGGCCCTGGCCGCGTATGCAGCAGCCGGCGTGGCCGGCACCGATCCTTTCAAAACATCTTTGGTGGGATTCCGTATCGGGATTGCTAAATTCGTAGTTCCCTTCTATGTGATCTACCGGCCTGAAATCATGCTGGTCTTCGGCTCGCCGGTCAAAGCCATTACTGCACTAATCATTTCCTTTTTCGGCATATGGGCCCTGGCAGGAGGGGCCTGCGGCTTCGTGTTCCGACCCCTCAAGATTTATGAGAGGCTGATATTCCTGGCCTGTATTCCCTTTACGGTTCCTCATAATCTCACATGGAACATGGCAAGCGTCATGGTCATCATACTAATGACCCTCTATTTCAGAAGGACTGCACATAAAGATGAGTCCTCAAAAACGCGCAAGACCAACTCAAAAGGGCCATGAAAAATGCATGAAAACAAGACCATCATCACCCTGGCGGTGACCGGGTCCATCGGGGACAAATCCAGGCACCCCGCCCTTCCGGTAACGCCTGAGGAGATTGCCCAAAGCGCCCTGGCAGCCTGTTCCCAAGGGGCCTCAATCGTCCATATCCATGTCAGAGATCCTGATACAGCAGAGCCGTCCATGGCCTTTGAGCTCTATCAGGAGGCATTCCAGCGAATTCGGGAGGCATCGGATATGCTGATCAACCTGACCACCGGGGCCGGGGCCCGTATTGTCCCTGACGACGCTGATCCCATGGGCCTGGCACCCGGAACCACATGGTCCACACCCCAAAGGCGGACCGAGCACGTGGTCAAACTGAGGCCTGAGATCTGTTCGCTGGATGTGGGCTCCATGAACTTTGGTCCGCGGGTCTTTGCCAATGCCGTCCCCCACATAGAGGATATGGCGGCACGGATCCAACAGGCCGGGGTGAAGCCCGAACTGGAGGTGTTTGACCTGGGTCATATGGAGATCGCCAGGCATCTGATCCACAAGGGGCTTGTGGAAGCGCCCCCCCTGTTTCAACTCTGCCTCGGTATCCGGTGGGGAATGCCTGCTACGTCAAGGCATATGCTCTTGATGCAGGAAGCCCTCCCGCCCGGTGCCATCTGGGGGGGATTTGGTGTGGGAGCGGCCAGCTTTCCCATGATTGCCCAGTCTGCGCTCCTGGGCGGCCATGTGAGGGTCGGCTTTGAAGACAACTTCTATCTCCGTCCGGGTGTGGCCGCCAATAGCAACGCCGAGTTGGTGGAAAAGACAGTGGCCATATTGCGGGCACTGGACAAAGAACCCGCCTCCCCGGACGAAGCCAGGCAAATACTCTCTCTCAGGGTAACGGAGGTGCATCAATGAACAAGACACGGGCCATGGTCCTGACCGGACCCGGCAAACTGGAACTGCAGGAATTTCCCCTCCCTGAGACCGGCGAGGACGACGGCCTTTTAAAACTGGAGCTGATCGGTGTATGCGGATCGGATCCAGGCATCTATAAAGGGAAAACCCGGGGGGCTCCCAGACCTTTTCCCATTATTCTGGGCCACGAGATTGTGGGCCGTATCCAAAGGATGGGGGCACGGGCGCGCAAACGTCACGACGTGGAGGAAGGCGACCGGGTGATCATCGAGTATGCCTTCGGCTGCGGCGAATGCAAGCCCTGTCTGGCCGGCAGGTACACCCTTTGTGAAAAATACTATTCCTATGGATCCATGATCTCCTGCAAAGAGCCGCCTCATCTGTTCGGGGCCTATGCCGATTATCTGTACATTCACCCGCGGGCCATGGTTCACAAAATCGACGACACCATCTCCCCGGAGACGGCCGTCCTGATCTGTGCCGTTCTGGGAAACGCGGTCCGCTGGCTCAGGACCATCGGCAATGTCTCCATCGGACAGCGCGTGGCCATTGTGGGACCGGGTCAGCAGGGTCTGGCGGGTGTGGTGGCGGCAAAGGAATCAGGGGCCGGACCTGTTTTCGTGGTAGGCCTTTCAAGAGACCGGGATCGGCTGGAAATGGCCCGCCGCTTCGGTGCGGATAGGGTCATAAACGCGGAAAAGGAAGACCCGGTACAGATCATTTCCGATCACACCCAGGGCGCCATGGCCGAACTGACAATGGATGCGACCGGTCATCCCTCCGGAGCGTCCCTGGCCCTTTCCCTTGCAGGCACGGGCGCAACCGTGATTCTTCCCGGGCTGTACGGCCCTACAACAGAGGTGCCGCTTCTCTTGGACCGGGCGGTGTTAAAGGAGTTGACCCTGAAAGGCGTCTTTTCCCACGATGCGCCTGCAGTGGAGGCCGCCATCCACGCGGCTCGTCAAGACAAGTATCCCCTGGTGGAGATGATCAGTCACAGATTTCCCCTGGAAAGGGCGGAAGACGCCATCCA
>JAIPDZ010000104.1 GCA_021737425.1 Deltaproteobacteria bacterium | reverse complement strand
TAATATAGCTAATGAGGAAAACTAATCTTGACGCATATTTTGTTTAAGCCTTCTCGCTTTAAGCCTATCTTGTCTTGGGATATCCGAATCTCCAAGAACCTGGATCCCGGAATAATTACCCTACCCAAAACTTCCAGTCGAACGTGGAAATGAATTATACAAAGGCTATCCATGAGCGGCGATATGAACCATGTGCTGACCATGATGCATGTTTAAAACGTTTTTGGAAATCGCAGGTAATTTGAGCACCCCAATAGTTGTGATAATTGCTATTAAGCGCAACCGACGTAAAACTGAGACAGGTCGATCGGGCGGGGCAATCCGGGTATGAGAAAGGTCATGGGTATCCGTTTTTGACGGCGGGACAAAGCCATCAGCACTCTAAAACCGAATCTTCATCAAGGATACATCATCCTCAAAAACATCATTTTTCCGGGCCTCCCTGAGGGTGTTGACAATGTCCTTTAAGGTACATCCCCTTTGAATGGACAGCCTGCCTATCACCTCAATGAAATGGTCCAAGGTCCACATGCTTCCATCCGGCTCTGCGATTTCATAGGCCCCGTCGCTGTAGATATACAGGGAGGTACCGGACCCTATTTCAAAACGGACATGTTCATAGTGTTGTCCGGGCATGGCGCCGATGGCCACTCCGTTTGAAATGAGTTTCTGGATGTGGGGTTGCTCCGAAGGTAGACCCGCCACTGCAATCGCCGGCGGATGCCCGCCGCTGGCAAAGTCAAGCACCTTGGTCTCTCTGTTATATACACCGTACCAGAGCGTGAAGAACATGTTGTTGTGGGACTCCATGGCATAGATCTCGTTTAGTTCGCCGAGCACCTGGCCGGGGTGAAGAAAATCTGTATGGTGGAGGGTCTGCATCCGAAGGGTGTTCAGAACCGATATGGAGAGGAGGGCCGCGCCCACCCCGTGGCCGCACACATCCAGCAGGTAGAGCGCAAGATGATCCGCATCGATCCAATGATACCCGAAGGAGTCCCCGCCCAAGGCCATGGAGGGGATGAATTCCCAGTCAGTGGTGATTTCGCCGTCCAGCCGGGCGGGCAGCAGGGAGCGGACATAGGCCACAGCCTGATTCAGTTCATGGGTGAGGGCCTGCTGACTCTTTAAGAGCGCTGCATAGGCCTCATTGCGCTCCAGCAGATTGATGTACCCTCTGGAGTGATAGCGAATGCGGGCCACCAACTCCACACGATCAGGGAGTTTGACCAGATAGTCGTTGGCCCCTAAGGCGAAGGCCTCTGCCTTGGTGATGGCCTCCTCCTTGCTCGAGAGCACGATCAGGGGGATGTCCCGGGTGTCGGAGTTGGCCCGGAAGTATTTTACCAGGGTGAGCCCGTCGATGTCGGGCATTACCAGGTCCAGCAGAATGACCGTGGGATGGATGGTCAGGGCGGTGCTTATGGCGTGTGCAGGGTCCTGACAGTACTCCAGACGGATGTCCGGTTCCTGATCCAGCATGCGCCGGACCGCCTCCGCCACCATGGTCTGATCATCCACCAGCAATACGGTTATAAAATGGGCCTTTAGTGTGTCTCTTGGTTCAGTGATAGCAGATTCCTGACTTCAGGGGGAATGGATGTGAAATTGACCCGCATCAGACCTGGGGTTTCGGATATTTTTTTGATCACCTTGGCATACAGGTCACTGGTGATTTCACTGCCTGTTTGGTCCAATACCGAGATTTTGATATTGGTGAGTTTTTCCGCTGCAACATCTGCTTCTATCTCCGCTTCCGCACCCAGCATCCTGACCACCCGGCCCTGGTTGATGTCGTCACCGGCATGTTTTCCTTCCAGAATGGTGAATCGGATGGGAACCGGTTCATCCATGTCCACCAACGGCGCTTCCACCTTATCCGGAAGATAGAGGTTGAACTCACCGCCGATCCCGCCTACCTCGTAGATGGTGATGGGTTTTTTGACCCCTTTGGGCATCACCTCCATGCTGTCGTCGATTCGCAGGAGGTGCTCTCCGCATTCCTCCACCGTATTTTCAGAGATGAAAATCTGGCCGCCTACGGTATAGGATTCGATGCGGGCGGTCAGGTTGACGTTCTTGCCCACCACCCCGTATTTTTTCCGCTTTTTGGAGCCGATGTTTCCCACCACCAACTGACCTGAATTGATGCCGATCCCCTGGTGGACCTCCGGGTATCCTTTTTCCCTGCATCGCCGGTTGACCTCGGCCATGGCCAGCTGCATTTCAACGGCGCATGCCACCGCCCGTTTGGCATCATTGTCCCGCAGCACCGGGGCCCCGAAGATGACAAAAATGGCATCTCCGATAAATTCGTCGATAGTGCCCTGGTATTTCAATATGATATCGGTCATCACCTCCAGGTATATGTTGATGATGCCCACCACATCCTCGGCGGGCATGCGCTCGCCGATGGATGTAAACCCGCGGAGGTCGGTCATCATGATGGTGACGAAGCGCTTCTCCCCTCCCAGGGCGGCCCCCTCGGGCGATTTCAGGATGGTATCCACGATGTCGTCGGAGAGGTATTGCCCAAAGGTCTTCCGGATCACCTGATTGGCCTTTTCCAGTTGGGCCTGGGCCTGGTTGCGCTCCAACAGATTGATATACCCTCTGGAATGATACCGAACCCGGGCGAGCAACTCCAGCCGATCAGGCAGTTTGACCAGATAATCGTTGGCCCCCAGGGCAAACGCTTCCGCCTTGGTATGGGCCTCCTCTTTGCTGGACAACACGATCAACGGCACATGGCGGGTTTCAGGGTTGGCCCGGTAATAGCGCACCAGGGTCAAGCCGTCGATCTCCGGCATGACCAGATCCTGGAGGATGACGGTGGGATGAATGCGGTTTGCGGTTTTAATGGCCTTGGCCGGATCCTGACAGAAGTGAAACCCGATATCCTGTTCAGGGGCCAGCATGCGACGCACCGCCTCACCGATCATGGCCTGATCGTCCACGAGGAGCACCGTGATCGGGTAGGGGGCCTGGCTTGGATCAGCTGACATGGTTTAGGTCTTTCCTGTACGGGCTTTTTGGGTCCATCTGAGCAACTCCGGTGCGACCTGATCCACGGCCAGAATCTTACGAGCCGCACCGAGTTCTCTGGCCGCCTTGGGCATTCCGTATACCACGCTGGTGGTTTCATCCTGGGCGATGGTATGCCACCCCCGCTTTCGCAGGGCCGCAAGCCCCAGGGCGCCATCCCGGCCCATGCCGGTCAACAATACGGCAACGCCCTTTACCGGCCAGTGCTCAGCCGCACTTTCAAAAAAGAGATCTACCGAGGGCCGGAAATAAAGCCCTTCAGGTTGGTCCGTAAAGCCCAGGGCCATCTTTTTGGTGATGATCAAGTGCTGCTTGCTGCCGCCCAAGTAGGCAGTCCCGGGTTCCGGCCTCGCGCCCTCCCTCGCCAGCATCACCCGTAACGGGGTCTGGGAGTTGAGCCAGTGTACCATCCCCTTGGAGAATTCATCATCCACATGTTGCGCCATGACAATTCCCGCCTGAAACGTGGCAGGCAGGCGGGAAAGGATCTGTGCCAGGGCCTTGGGACCTCCGGTGGATGACCCGATGACCACCAGGTTGGGAATATTTCGCACCATACTCTGGGGTGCAGCGGCGTACGTCCGGGGAGGGGGAGGGGCCCATTTGAGTTTTTCAATGGTGCTGATCTTTTTCAACAACGCATCCTGGCTGGAGCGGGCCGCTGCATGGGTTCCGGCCAGGGGCGTGTTTATGGCATCCAGGGCGCCGTAGCCCATGGCTTCGAAGACTCTGGCCTTGTCCCCATCCAAAGAGGTGGTAATCAACAGGATGGGGCAGGGGGAGATGGTCATGATGCGTTGGGTGGCAGCCACACCATCCATAACCGGAAGGGTCAGACCCATGAGGATCAAATCGGGCGTATCAAATGCACATTTGTCCACGGTCTGTGCCCCGGTTCGAGCGACCCACGAAATGTCGTACCCGGGTACGCGGAGTACGATTTTGCGTAACAGATCCACGGTGGGGCTCGAATCATTGGCGATACCGATTCGCATGGTTATGCCTCCCCGATCAGATCCACAGCAGCATGAATAAGGGAATCATCCTGAAAGCTGCTCTTGGTTAAATAATAGTTGGCCCCGGCTTCCAGCCCCTGCAGACGATCCTCCTCCTTGTCCTTGTAGGATACGATCACCACCGGCAGGGCCTTGAGCTCGGCATGCTGCTTGATATGCTTGAGCAGTTCTATGCCGTTCATTCGCGGCATGTCCACGTCTGTCACCACCATGTGGTACTGTCCCTCCCTGACGGCGTTCCAGCCGTCCATCCCATCCACTGCGGTTTCCACTGCATACCCCTTGCTTTCGAGCAATTTACGCTCCATTTCGCGAACCGTAAAGGAGTCGTCCACTACCAGAATGCGTTTTTCGGGTTTGACATCCTGAGGTTTTGACCCCCTGGTGAGTTTGCGCAGTCTTCTCCCGGTCAGCAGGTTGTCTATGGAGCGGACCAGGTCCTCCACATCAAAGATCAATACCGGCGAGCCGTCCAGCATCACGGCCACGGAACTGATGTCCGGGACTTTTCCCAGACGATAATCCAGGGGTCGCACCACCAGATCGTATTCCCCCAAAAACTCGTCCACCGCCAGTCCGTAATAATTCCATCGGTCACTCACCACCACCACATGGAGGGTGTCGTCTGATGAGAGGGCGCGCTCCATCTCCAGAATATGGTGGATATCCACCAGTGCAATGTTGTTGTCGTCAAACCTGAAATATTGACGGTCCTCCACCACATCCACCTCTGACCTGGAGAGCTCCAGACACCTGTCGATCCGGCCCAGGGGGAAGGCATAGGGTTCCCCCCCGATGTCCACCAGAAAGGTGCGTACCACGGATAGGGTCAGGGGCAGTTCCAGATGAAACGTCAATCCTTCACCGGGGCGGGAATAGGCCCGAACCACCCCTCCCACCTCGTGCACCATGTTGTGAACCACGTCCAGCCCCACCCCCCGGCCGGATATCTCTGAAACCGTTTTGGAGGTGGAAAACCCGGGGAGAAACAGAAAATCAATAAGCTCGGCCTCGCTCATATCATCCACCATATCTGCTGAGGCCAAGCCCTTTTCCACGATCTTTGATTTGAGATCTTGGGGATCGATTCCCATGCCGTCATCGGAAAAGGTGATCATGAGCATCCCGGATCGATGCACGGCCTCGAGATGCAGGGTCCCGGTCTCCGGCTTTCCAGCAGCCGATCGGGCCTGGGGCGTTTCTATCCCGTGATCAATGGCGTTTCGGATCAGGTGGTTGAGTGGTGCGTCCAGTTTTTCCAAGATGTCCCGGTCCACTTCAGTGGATTTGCCCGCTATGGTGAGCTGGACCTGTTTACCGAGATCCCGGGCCAGGTCGCGTACCAGCCGTGGAAATCCCTGGACGCCGTCGGAGAAGGGGCGCATCCTTACGGAAATTACCTCATGATAGAGACGATCCGAGAGATTTGCGGTGGTGCTGTTAAAGGCATCGAACTGGCTCAGTTTCTGAGCGAGATCGCGGTTACAGGCCTTGGTTTTCTCCCTGGCCTCCATCACCAGGGTGGAAGCTTCCGGGATCCCCTCTGATCCTATGACCACTTCCTGGAGCCGATCCAGAATTCCCAGCATCTCCACTTGGTTTCGTTTCAGGTCCATGAGGCCGTCGGATAGCTTGGGAAGCCACTTGGAACTGACCACCACCTCTCCGGCCTGGCCCATCAGCCGCTCGATCTTGGCGGCCGTCACTCTCACGGCCCGATCTTTCTCTCCCTCTCCCTGGTGGGGGATAACGCCCGCATCCCTCTCTTCCGGCAATCTCTCCTCATGGTCCGGCCTTTCCGGGGTCAAATCGTGCGTCGGCTGCGGTGCAGGGGAGGAAGAAGGGGCCGGTTCCACAGGAGTGACGGGGATGGCTGTCTCTCCTTCTATAATGGCGGATATGGCATCGACCAGATGATCGATTTCCGCCCTGTGCCGGGAGACCCAGTCCGACTCGCCCTCCCTCAGGGATTGAGCGAGTTGGACGAGAATGTCCACAATGCGGAACAAGACGTCGATTTGATCTGAGCCTAAGGCGACCTCTCCTTTTTGGGCGGCCACAAAGCAGTCTTCCATGGCATGGGCGACCTTTACGGCCGGTTCCAGGCCCACGATTCGAGCGCCCCCTTTGATGGAATGGGCCGCCCGCATCAGGGCCTCGATTTGATCCATGGCGCCGGGATTGTTTTCCAGGGCCAGCAATCCGTCGTTGAGGACAGCCACATGGTTTTCCACCTCTGTCTGGAAAAGATCCAGCATGGTGGGATCACAGGTGAATTGTGCACCGCCTTGGGCCTCCGCCTCGCCCTGTTCGGGGGCCGGAGCAGGGGGAGGGCGGGTATCCGGGGATTCAGGGGAGGTATGGGCCTGGGCCTGATGATCGTCTGAAGGCGGTGTGTGGGCATCTGGAGGATACGGGCTCTCCTTTTGGTTTGGATCCATGCCCAACCCCTGAATGGTGCGGCCCAGGGCCCGGCATGTTTCCTCCTGCTCTTCCATCCATTGGGCTTCTCCTTGTTCCGGGGGCCGGCCCAGCCGGTTGAGCACGTCCACGCCTTGGAGCAGGATGTCTATTTCATCCGTGCCTACGGAAATATCCCCTTTCTGGGCCGCCGCGAGACAATCCTCCATGGCGCGGGCAACGGTGACGGCGGGGGTCAGTTCCACAATCAAGGCCCCCGCCTTGATGGAATGGATGGCCCGGATCAGGGGCGGGAGTCGATCCGTGCTGCGGGGGTCGTCTTTGAACGCGGCAAGCCCGTCCTGTAACGCTACGGTATGCGTCTCCAGCTCTTGGCGGAAGAGATCCAAGACGGAAGACTGATCCGTTTTTGGGGGCGATTCTGGGGTCACTGGATACGCCTTTTAAGGGAATAAAACAAAAGTTCGTCGTCCAACAGGGCCACGTGGGTGTCTTCCCATTTGAAGATTTTTTTGCTGAATGAGGATTTGGATTTGCTCACCGTGACCGGAACGTCCTGAAACATGTGAGGATAGACATGTCCGATTCCATGGATTTCATCCACTGGAAATACCCACTGATCTTTGTCTTTTTTCACCACCATCAATCGTCCATGGCCCCGGTGGGTCCTGACCTCGGTCTTTTTATCCTCCCCGTTTTCCGCAAGCCCTATCAGGGATTTGAGGGAAACACACAAGTGAATTTCGCCATTCACATTGATGACCCCCAGGAGGACCTCGCTTTTGCGGTGGGGGACGGTGTGTACGGTTCGGCTTTCGATAATTTCGGCGAACAATTGGGCCGGAAGGGCCAGCCACTCCCCCTCGATGCGAAAGAGGACCAGGGAAACCGATCCTGCAGGTTCCTCGCCCTTTTGGGTCAGCAAGACCTGTCCCCATTCCTCCTTGTATGACTCGGGGAGCTCACGTTCCAGGAGGTTTCTGCCGGCCCGGGTAAAGACCTCGCAGTTGCGGCAGTGAATCACCCGCTTTAGTTCAGGACAAGTGGGGGGGTCATGCCCCCACACCCCTATGCGTTTCCAGCAGCGGTCTTGGTCTTCCATCATCAACGGTCCAAAAGGGCTTGCCCGCCTCGGGCGGACATCCTATTTCCGGTTTCGCTTATCAACCTGTTCATCCCCTCGGGTCGGTCTGTTGTTCCCTGTACACCCGCAGGGCCCGCTTGCGAAGGTGTGATGCCTTATCCGGGTGCCCCTGCTTTTCCACAATAAAGGCCAGATGGGTCATGGCATCGTGATGGGAGGGGTCCAAGTAGAGCGTTTTATTGAAAAACGCCTCGGCCCGATCATTTTCCTCCAGGGCCTCGTGAATAAGCCCCATGAGAAAATTAGCCTGTATATGAGACGGATTTTTCTGTAAAAATTCCTGGCAGAGCGTGCAGGCGGAGGAAAGCGAGCCTTCGTCGGCCAATTCCTTCACCCTGTCGAAAAGCACATGCTCCTCATGCAGTACCCCGTCGCCTTGCGGGGGTTTCCCTGCAGGGGAGGGGCCCTGTGCACCTTGATCCGCCGGTGCGGCCTGGATGGGTTCAACCGCCTTTTGGAGCAGTCGCAAAGGGGGTAAACGGCCCTCCCCGCCTTTGGGTTGTGGGGGTTCGGCATGTCGGGGGGCCCTTCGGCAGGCAAACACCCCGGGCGAAGGAATGGGGATAAATCCGTATTTTGTGGCGATCTCCCGTTCCGCGTGCCCCAAAAACAGGATTCCATCCGTTTTTAACAATCGGTCTATAACGGCAAAGACGGTCTTTTTACCGCTGGCATTCAAGTATATCAGTAGATTCCGGCAGAATACAATGTCATAGCCGGGTTCACCGGCCATAAACCGGTCATCCAATATATTTCCTTTGGTGAAGCGAACCATACGCCTTACTTTCGAACCGAGTCTATAACCGCTTCCCCCGGGTTCAAAATAGCGGTCTTGAAAGGATAGATCCGCTCCCCTGAAGGATTCCCGACCGTAAACCGCCCCTTCCGCCCTCTGAAGGAGTCTTTCGCTGATATCCACGCCGTCAATGGAAAACCGTTTTGGAGGAACCTTCCCGTCAAGGAGGGCCATGGCCGCGGAGTAGGGCTCCTCACCGCTGGAGCAGGGCACGCTGAGGATTCGCAATGCCTGCGCGCTTTTCGGGTGAGCCGGTTGCCATTGGGTTTTTACGTAATGGGTCATAAAATCGAATGACTTTCGGTTTCTGAAAAACCAGGTCTCCGGGACCACCACCCGGGCGATGAGCTGGTCCCGCGCCTGCAGGGAGGTGACGAGATGTTCAAAATAATCGCCAACCTCCTCCAACCCGCACGCGCGCTTGTGGGCGTTGATGGCCCTGGCCATGGTGTCGCGGCCGATGGCCTGGGTGGAAAGGCCGAGTTCATGTTCCAGAAACCATTCAAGTCTCTTCTGGGTCATAATCTTTGTTTTCAATGAGGGGGAGGAATTGGAGGCTCTGGGGCAAACGGTCCACGTCAAGATACTGAATCATATCCCTGTCCTCCATCACCATGCCGCCGAGATAGGGGGCCTCGTTCATGTTGAGACCGGGCCAGACAAAGGCATCTTCCGATTTTCTGAGGGTCTCAGTGACCCGTTCCGCCATGAGCCCGATGATGTAAAAGGTATGATCCTCCCGGGCATAATCCACCAATATGATCCTGGTGCTCATGCGCATTTCACAGGGTCGGCCCTGGATCAGATGTCGAAGATCAATGACAGGGACAATGGTTCCGCGATAGTTGAAGAGTCCGGCAAAATAATCGGGGGTATGGGGGACCTCCTTCAGCTTCACCACCGGCGCCACCTCTCTGACCTTATCGCACCTCATGGTATACATGGTGTCTCCCAGGTAAAAAAGCAATACCAGCATCTTATTCCACCTTAAACCGGGATACTTCGTCCTGAAGGCCCCTGGCCGCCTCCTTCAGCTGTTCAATGGCCGAATAGGTTTCATGCAGCGATGCCATGGTTTCCTTCATTTCCTCGTTCAGTCTTACCACGGATTGATTGATCTTCTGGGCGCTGTCAGATTGATGTCTCATGGATACGTTAACGTTTTCAAAACTGGGGGAGAGCGTTTTGACTTGTTCGATGATATTGTTCAATTGGACGCTGATCTTCCCCACATCCTCTGAACTGCGCTTTACTTCCCCGATGAATTTGTCCATCTCCATGACCCCCGTGGACACGGCCGACTGCATCTCCTCCACCATCCGTTCGATATCCAGGGTGGCCACGGCGGTCTGATCGGCCAGCCGGCGGATTTCCCTGGCCACCACGTTGAACCCCCTGCCGTACTCCCCCGCCTTTTCCGCTTCAATGGCGGCGTTCAGGGAAAGCAGGTTGGTCTGGTCCGCTACCTTGGTAATGGTATCCACTACATTGGTGATGTTTTCCGCCTTCTCATTGATGGTCTCCAACCGGCCCGATATGGATTTGGAGGCCGTCTCCATATTGTGCATGGCCTCTTCCATCCGTTTCAGGTCGGTTTGACCGCTGCTGGCGAATCCCGCAGTCTCCTGGGACATGGAGGCCACCTCTTCCATGGTCTCCACCAGTTGGGTGGCCACCTCTGATATCCCGTCTACGGATTGGACCACCTTGTCCGTGGAGTCTACCTGGTTGGCCATGGTGGTTTCCTGTTCCTTGGCCGTGGCAGCGAGTTGAGTGGATGAAGAGGTCACCTGAATTCCGGATCGCTGGACTTGCCCCACCACCTGGCGAAAGGAATGGGCCATTTCATCCATGGCATTGAATAGATTCCCGATCTCGTCCTTTCTGCGGGTCTTTATCCGCACCGTAAGATCAAAAGCGGACAGCTGGCGGGCCACCGCTGAGACACTTTTGATCGGCTTTAAGACCAGTGCTCTCAACAGCAGGATCAGCGACAGAATTAAGACCAAAAGGATGACCACCATTCCAATACTCTGGCTGACGATGGCCTGGTTGAGTTCAGACCTCGAGGTCTGCTGAAATGCCTCTGCTTGTTTGGCGGCACTTTCCTTGAGCGCCGTAATCTTTTTTTTGAGCGGTGCGTCGGTGTAATAGATCTGAAAACTGCCCATGGGTTTGTTATCATAGCTGCAGGAGACCCGTACGGACCGCTTGTCGTCGAAGGTCCGCTCATCGCTCAATGCGGTGCCCACGGTTACCTCCGGGTTTCGCCAGGCCGCGGCAAAGGGATTGCCGGTCTCATCCAGTACTTTTATGGCCACGATTTCCTGGTAGTTCATGTAGGGGCGAAGGACTTCTTTGAGCCCCTCCTGATCCAAATTGTACAGATACCTGGCCCCCACCGCGCTCAGGATCTTCGCATTGAAGGTGATGTCCTCCAGCAAAGACGCCTTTTCCTCATTTTGGCGATTATCGATAAACTGATGGATCCGCTCCAGGGTCTCGCGGGTAAAGGCATCCACCATATGAATTTCGTATCGTATGAGAACAACTCCCCCCAGCAAGACCAGCAACGATACAATGCCGCAGGTTGATGCCACTATTTTGGTGATGATGCTCCATTTTCGCATAATCGGAACCCAATCCTGTTGAGGTTAACTGCAGGTTATTTGCCGACGTACTTGCTCACAATCTCATCATATCGGCCGGTCTTGCGCAGCTGTTTGAGACCTTCATTGAAATCATCCCGGACCTGTTTGTCTATAAATGCCACCCTGAAGGGGGAGGGGTCAAAAATGGGCCAGACGTCAACCGGCTGCGAGGTGTCCACCCGGTCATTATGTTTCCGAAGGTACTGGAATATGTTTTTGTCCAATACGATGGCGTCAATGCGGTCCCTGTATAAGAGATTGATTTGAAGAGACTGGTCAGCGATCTCTCTGTATTGGGGATTCTCCTTTGCCATTTCCGCAAATGCTTCCCCGAGATAGGTGGTTGCATCCTGAAAGGCAACCACACTCTTGTCCCTGAGATCGCTGATGTCCTGAATGTCAAATTGATTTTTGTTCAGGGTAACCGCCACGTTTTGGCATACGATGTGTTTATCCGAGTAAAATACGACGATGCCGCAGTCCGGGGTGATGGTTAATGCCCCGTCCACCTTTTTGTGAATGAGTTCCCTTTTGACTCTGGCAAAGGGGACGAATTTGGCTTTTACCGTATATCCTTTCAATCCCAAGGCCTCTCTCACAATATCCAGTTCCATGCCGGAGTCTGTTTCCTGGATGTTGTAGGGGGGCAATGCCAGCCCAACGGCGAGCGTCAGCTCCCGGTCCCCGGCCTGGCAAACGGATAATAGGAATCCACACCCAAAACCAAATATACCTACGGCGACCATAATGGGGCGGGCGATTTTCATGAACATGACCTTACGCCTCCTCTCTCACCTTGAATCGCGAGACCTCCTCCTGTAATCCCCTTGCGGCATCATTGAGCTGTTCAATGGCGGAAAAGGATTCTCTGAGCGATTCCGTGGTCTGCTCGATCTCTTCACTCAGGGAAGATATGGCCTGATTGATCTTCCGGGCATTGCTGGACTGATCATCCATGGCCATATTAACGTTTTCAAAACTGGGCGACAATGCCTTGATTTGTTGGATAATGCGGGTCAGCTGGGCACTAATTTGTCCCACGTCTTCTGCACTGTGTGTTACTTCCGCGATGAACTTATCCATTTCCATAACCCCCCTGGATACGGCCGACTGCATCTCCTCCACCATCTGTTCAATATCCAGGGTGGCCACTGCGGTCTGATCGGCCAGCCGGCGGATTTCCCTGGCCACCACGTTGAACCCCCTGCCGTACTCCCCCGCCTTTTCCGCTTCAATGGCGGCGTTCAGGGAAAGCAGGTTGGTCTGGTCCGCTACCTTGGCAATGGTATCCACCACATTGGTGATGTTTTCCGCCTTCTCATTAATGGTCTCCAACCGGCCCGATATGGACCTGGACGCCCCCTCCATGTTGCGCATGGCCTCTTCCATATGGGTGAGGTCTGCCTGACCCTTGTTGGCAAAGTCGGCTGTTTCCTGAAACATGGCCGCCACCTGATGCATGGTACCCACCAGTTCGTTGGCCACATGGGAGATCTCCTCCACTGATTGGACCACCTTTTTGGTGGACGTCACCTGGTGGGTCATGGTGGTCTCTTGTTGTTTGGCGGAGGCGGCCAGTTCAGTGGATGATGAGGTTACCTGAAGCCCTGCCTGTTGTACCTGTCCGACCAGGGCATTGAGCCTCTCGGTCATGGTCTGAATGGCGTTCAGCAGCTGACCGGTCTCATCTGTGGTGCTGTTTTCCTTCCGGCTCCGGGTTTCTCGGAGTGACTTGACCGCGTCGGCAGCGGCCGAAAGGTCCCCTTTTCCGATGTGGTCTGCAATGGTGGTGATTTTGGTGATGGGCCGGGTAAAGCGGTTCCCCAAGAACAGGGCCACGCCGATGACCAGTAAGAGTATGGCAAGACCGCTGATGAGCATGACCCAGATGATTTGAGAAAGGCTGGATTCCACATTGGCCTTTGCATCATAATAATCGTCTTCATAGGCCCCCACGCCGATCACCCAATCCCAGGGTTTGAAGTATGAAACGGCTGCTATTTTCCACCTGGATTTTTTCTCCCCGATATTGCGCCACGGATACCGCTCAAAGGTTACTTCCCCCCGGTCCAGGGTAACGGCCTTGTTGACAATGGATCGAATATAGTACCGTCCATTTTGGTCTTTTGAATTCCAGATATTTTCCCCATCCCGCTTTCCGTCCTTGGAGATAATGTAGTGCCCCGTATGATGGCGCATCTTGCCGCCCAGCACATAGACATAACCGGTCTTGCCCACTTTGGTGTCCAAAATGGCCCGCCTGAGACTCTCCGGTATCTCATTGGGTTCGCCTGCGAAGAGCATTCCAATGATCTTTCCCGAACTTTCCATAATGGGTCTGAAGCAGGAGACATACCACCGATTGCCCACATAAGTGGTCCCCTCATGCATTTTTCCGTTCATTACGGCGGAGATGACAGGGCTTTTTTCACCCTCGTGTACGGCCGGAATATAAGACCCTATGGCCCGCAGGCCGTCGGCTGTGGCCATGGTGGAGGCCACCTGCATCATATCGCCTTGCTGGTTCATTCGCTGAAAAATGGCATAGGTTCCGCCAAACTTGTTCTTGACCTGATCCACATAAAAGGAGCTTTGATCCAGTTTTCTGTCTTTCCCGAGCCAGCTGGTCTTCATGACCAGCATTTTGGGAAGGACGACCTCCGTTTTCTCTCCGGTAAACTGGTTGACAGCCGTCCATGTCACTTTTTCAGAAGAGAGGGAGAACCCGCCTACGGCTGAAAAAAAATCAGCCGCGTCCTTTGATTTACGCGTAACATCCTTTTGGATCATGGCATAGGTGACTTCACAGGTATCCTGTATGGCCACTGCGAGACGTTCCATGCTGTCCCGCGCCAATAT
>JAIPDZ010000103.1 GCA_021737425.1 Deltaproteobacteria bacterium | reverse complement strand
AGTACATTGCCGATGGCATAGGGCACCGTGTACCCGATGACCGGCACTGAACTTCGGGCATCGTCCTTGACCGCATTCATGGCCGCAGTACAGGTCCCGGCACCGGTCATGGCGCCCAGCAGCAGCACCGGGTTCATTTTAAGCAGATACAGTCCGAACAACCAGGTCAAAAGATGCGGAATGCAGGTCAGGCAAACCCCGGCAAAGAAAATATTGAGTCCGGCCTGCTGTAAGGCCTCCAGGGCCCGCGGACCGGCCGAGATTCCCACGCAGGCAATGAAGAGGTTCAACCCCAGATCGCTGAATACCCACAGGGTCGGGGCCGGAATATATCCCCACGTAGGGCGCAGGGAGCGCAGCCACCCAAACAGGATGCCCGACAACAGCACGCCGCCGCCCACTCCCAGCGTGATGGGAATATTTTTCACAGGCATAACCACAATCCCGATGAGGATACCCACAATGATGCCGACCCCTACCGTAATCAGATCCGCTACCTGTGTGGCCCGTTCAGGATAGCCCACCCGCTTGATGAATCCTTCCACATCCGATCGCCGGCCGGTGACATGAAGCACATCCCCCCGGTGCACTTTCAGCATGGGGGCCACCGGCAGGTCATGGGCCTGGCGGACCACCCGTTTAAGGAATACCCCGTGCCCGTGATGCTGGAACAGCTCCTCTACGGTCTTTCCGTCCAACGCCTTGTGGGTCAGACACACCCCGACGCTCTCACCGAGGATGTTGTGCATCTCCTGATCGTCTGTTTCTTTACCGATCCATTCCGGGGCCTTGTACAAACGGTCGCGATAGCTCAGCAGGCAGATGAGATCGTCTCTTTCCAGTGTCATATCCGGGGTGATTTCGGTCATGACCTCCCGGCCCCGTTTGATGCCGATCAAATCAACGCGGCCGTCAAACATGGCCTCGATCTCTTCAACCCGTTTTCCCACGGCATCGGGGTTGGTCACCGTGTAGCCACGGGGGATAATCACGCCGGACCAGTGGAAGGATTCCATGGTATCATGCTGTTCCACAGACCCCAGTTCCGCTTCGGCCGCCTGGGCCGCTTTCGGCAGATCGATGCGCCACAGTCCGGGCAATATCTTGAGCAGGATGATCAGACCGGCGGTTCCGAAGATATAGGTTACCGCATAGGCAACGGCCACATCCGACTTTAGATTCATGGCGGGTGTTACCTTGCCCGTGGCCATATGCTCCAGGACCCCGTCTGCCGTGCCGATGACCGCCGACTGGGTCAGGGCGCCGCCCAGCAGTCCACCGGCATAACCCGCGTCCAGCACAAATACCTTGGCCAGGACAATGGCCGCGACCAGCGCAGTCACACAGAAAAACACGGATACGGCGATGTACTTGACGCCGCCCCGCTTCAACCCGCTGATGAAATCCGGACCCACCCGGTATCCAATGGCAAAAATAAACAGACTGAACGAGATGGTCTTGATCAGTCCCAGATCGTACTTGTGGCCGCGCAGCATCAGGGCGCCCAGCACGATGGCCACCAGCAGGACACTGGTCGTAGCCCCCAGTGAAAATGTCCCGAACTTCACCTTGCCCAGGGCGTAGCCGGCCGATAGTGAACCGAACAACAGCAGCGACGGATTGTCCCTGCACAGTTGCACGATACCGTGAATGAAGTCAATCATGGTTCAGCCTCCCTGCCCTTATGTTCCAGCTTCCCATTCCTGTTTGTACGCCTCCAACAAGGCGCTGATCCCTTTTCCGATCTTCTCATAGTCGTCGGTAAAGAGATTGGCGAGGGAAACACGGACCGACATCTCAGGCGCATCAAAGCCGCCGCCGTCCATGAGCACGATTTCTTTCTCATCGGCCAGGCGCCAGACAAAGTCAATGGGTTCATGTTCGGCGTCCAGCCACCGGGCAAAGGCGTCTCCATAGCGTTTTTGGGCCAGTTCCCGGATATCGATGGTGGTGTAGTAGTGGGCGTAGCAGGGGAGTTCCGGCGGCGTTTCGCCCAGTGCAGCGTACAGGGTTTCATACCTCCTGCGAACCAGATCCTGGGCCTCTTTTCGGTAGAGATGACTCTCTGCATCCAGCAGTTCCTGAAACGAGAACAGGACCATCATCACCTGTTGCGGAGTGGACAGCCCGGCAGTATGATTGAGGGCCACGGCCCGGCTGTCGGCCACCAGGCGGTCAATGAGTTTCAGCTCTTCCGGATTTTTGGCGATGGAGGCGTAGCGGTCATGCAGCCCCCGCTTTTTATCCCGGGGCAGGGCCGCGATCATCTCATCCATGACATTGTCCTGGTAAATGCCGATAACGCCCAGCCGCCATCCGGTGGCCCCGAAGTACTTGGAATAGGAATAGACAAGGATGGTATTGCGCGGAGCCGTGGCCACAAGAGACTTGAACCCGTTTACAAACGTCCCGTACACGTCATCCGTCAAGATGATCAAATCCTTTCGGCGGGTGTGGATCAGGTCGGCGATTTTTGTGAGGGAATCCTTGTCTACACTGACGGACGCAGGATTGGCGGGGTTGACGAGAAAAAAGGCCTTGACCGCCGGATCTGCCAGTTTTTCGATCTCCGAATCCGGGTACTGCCAGTTGTTGTTTTCGTCCTGCTGGATCTCCACAATGATCAGTTCATAATCATTGAGTGTGGGAATTTCGAGATACGGGGTGAAGATCGGAGTCCCTAAAGCGATCTTGTCGCCGGCCTTAATCAGATGGTTTTCCTTGAGGGTATTGAAGATATAGGTCATGGCCGCGGTGCCGCCTTCCACCACGAACAGCTCCATGGTATCGTCCGGCGGCTGATTATCACACATGGTCATATCGAGATAGGCCCGCACAATTTTCTCGGTGTTGGCCAGCACGCGATCCGGCGTGGGGTAATGGTCCCCCAGGATGGCATCCACCATTTCAGCTATAAAGCCATCCCCCTCGAGCCCGAGGTGCTGGGTGGCATACCGGTAGGCATCGGTCAGGAACTGGGCTCCCAGGCGATCATTATGGATACGGCAAAACGCCTCAAAGCGCTCCCCCATCCCCGCCGCATCCGGGGCGCCCGCCAGCCCCGGGCGGCTCAGCACCCGGTGGCCTTCCTCGAGGGCAAAGGACCCCAGCAGAAAGAAGGCCTCCCTCGGATAGGTGGCCACCCAGTTAGGGTTGCCCCGGCCGGCATTGAGCATCATCTTTTCGCGATGACTCTTGGCCATGGAAATGAGCTTGTTCTTGAGTTCAAAAGGGCTTAGACCTTCATACGCTTTTTCGTCTTTGGACCTGCTGGTTTCCATCAGCTGACTCCTTCTGTGGTTTTGGGTTCATCGCATTCACAAAAAACGGCTGGGTAAAGCGTCTGTAAGGGTTCACAGGTTCAGCAACCTGCAATCCCTCTATACATGGAAAGCCGCTGAGCCGTATCAATGGGTACCGTCCTCTATCGGGTCCATTCCTCGTATATGAAATAGGACTGTAGTTGCTCCTTGGAGAAGTCGGGCTGGGCCAGGGCCAGCATGAGCAGCAGACGGGCCTTGTACGTATCGATCTCACCGCCCAGCACCGCCCCCAGTTTCTTAAGATCGGCACCGCCGCCCACATCCCCGTATTCAGGCACAACGCCGCCCCACTGGACCCGGGTGGTGATCACCACCGGGACATCCCGGTCTAAAGCCTGTTGGATGGCGGCCCGGACATCCGGGTTGACATTGCCGGAGCCCACCCCCTCAACAACCAGGCCTTTTGTCCCGGTTTTAAGGGCATGCCGGATCAATGCCCCGTCATCGCCTGCAAACGTGGTTAAGGCCACCACCTTTGGAAGGGTATCGGGAATGGGGAACTTAAGGACCCGGTCCTGATCCTGATACCGCTGCACCCTTGCGTTGACCACAGTACCGAGATATCCGTGCGGACCGGACTCAAAGGTCTGGACATCCGTGGACTCTGTCTTTTTCACGTACCAGGCCGAGTTAATATAGTTGTTCAGCGTCACAGTTGTCCCCCAGCCGGCAGCCTCATCCGAACAGACCTGGATGACGGCGTTCATAATATTGGCCGGCCCGTCCGGACTCAGTTCAGAGGCGTTGCGCATGGCCCCCACAAAAACAACCGGCTTTTGGGGTTTTACGGTCAGTTCCAGGAAAAACGCCCCTTCCGCCATGGTGTCGGTCCCGTGTGTCACCACCACGCCCCGGACCTCCGGACCGGCCAACAGGGTATTCACCTTCAGTGCCAGCTTGCGCCAGATCTCGGGGGTCATATGCGAGCTGTCGATATTGCACAACGGGAATACCTTGATACGCGCCACTTGATTGAGCCCGGGTACCGCCTGTATGAGATCCTTGCCGGTCACAGCCGGTACCGCAGCCCCGGTCTTGGGATTGATCTTCTCCGCAATGGTACCGCCGGTAGAGACGATCCACACCAGCGGCAACGCCTTTGCCTGTGCCAGGGGATTGAACATAAAGAGCATCATGAGGAAAAAAAGCCCTTGAATGACACGCACTTTACCAGCCTTCAATGCAGGGCTCCTACCTTGGCCACCCCTGAGGGGACCGGACTTCAAGTCAAAAAAGACAGCTTTGTGATACATGGAACCCGGATACCTTTGTTTCATGACCGCCACCTCCTAATTCTATATGATACGCCACAATTCCGGCCGCCACAATACGGGGATCGTCGCCTGTCCCGCTTTTCTCACGGGTTAGGGGACGGGGCTAAGAATGTAAATAACTCAATTTGTTCATTCAAGATTCCTTACCTTGGTTATGCGCCCCCCCTTCTCACTGCGTACAAGACTTCCGGATGAACTCCCGGATGAATCAGTCCAAGCCGCTCTACTATTTGAAGCATACTATGGCCGACTTCTCTTACGGCCAATTACTGTCAGTTTCAAAGCGATACTGTTAGCTTATTTACTTACTTAGTCCCGTCCCCATTGCCGAATCATAACATGGTGAAGAACGCCCGGAGCATCTAATCTTGCTGTTCTCGGCATGCCCTAATTCTGGTATCAATTCGAAGTGGTGTCAACTAAATTACCGAAGAGCGTCCCCCTATCAGTACTAGGCCGAGTTAATATAGTGGTTAAGCGTCTTTCACGGTGGAATTCCATCTCCTTCTTGTTTATGTGCCTCAAAGAGATGATTGGAAGCGGATCATTCCTCTTCAAATGTAAATCCCTTGTCTTTGAAAAGCCTCAGGCAGGCATCCACGACCCCGGGTTCATACAGGATGCCGCTGTTTTTGGAGATTTCCTCCAGCGCGGTATCGCTTCCCAACGCCGGCCTGTACGGCCTGTCCGAGGCCATGGCCTCCACAACGTCTGACACCGCCAGGATCCGGGCTTCAAGTCGTATTTCATCGCCTTTGAGGGCCAGGGGGTACCCGGATCCGTCCAGCCTTTCGTGGTGCTGGTAAATGATTTGTGCCACAGGCCGAGAAAAAGGAATGCCTTTGAGAAAATCGTAGCCTGCCTGAGGATGGGTTTTGATGAATTGGAACTCGATGTCCGTTAATCGTGTGGATTTGGTGAGGATCTCCAGAGGGACAGCGATTTTTCCGATATCGTGCAGGATCGCTGCGGTTCCGACGCCCTCAACCTGTTCTTTCGAAAGGCCCATTTCCGTGGCAATGGCCCGGCCCAGTTTTGTGACCCGTCGCTGGTGCCCTGCCGTATAAGGGTCCCGCCGTTCCGTAATGGTGGACAGCAGCGCCACCGTTCTGTCCAGCATCTGTCTGAGGTGCTCGAGTGTGTCGGCCAGTTTCTCTTCAGACTGCTTGCGGCGAATGACCCCGGCCAGCGTATCGGCCACGGCCGTGAGAAAGCCCGCTTCAGCCGCATCCCATTGGTGTCCTTCTTTTACATACAGATTGATGACACCCAGGGTCTTGCCCCCATGCAAAATAGGGACACAATAGTGGCCATGCGGGACCATGCCCGCATAGGTAATGTCATGACGCTCATCGATGCAATCGGAAAACACCATCTCCTGCGTGGAAGCGGCACGGCCACAGAGGCATTTGCCGAAGGGGAGGCGGTGGCATGCCTGCTGAATATTCTGATCCAGTGCATTCTGGGCGCTCATCATCAGAGACGGCTCGTCTGCCTCCACCAGGAATATACATCCCTGGGATTCAAGGGAGAGCCAGCGGATGGAGAGGATCAGATCCAAGGAATGCGTTAGAATCTCTTTCAGTGAACTGTCTTCTAAAGAGATCCGCAGCAGGGTATTTGTGGCCTTTTCCATGTCATAATTCCGCCGAAGGCGTTCTTCCGACTCCCGCCGCCTGGTGATATCCCGAAGGATGGCCGTGCAGTGGGGTCTCCCTTTCGATTCCCAGGTGGAAAGCGTGAACTCCAGCGGGAACTCCTGTGAGCCCTTTCGGAGGCCGGCGGTTTCGACAATCCGGCCGGGTTTCATAAGTGCCCCCATCTCGCGGAAGCGGGCCATACCCTGCAAATGCGCATTTTTCAATTCTTCGGGTATCAACAGGGTCACCTCACGGCCCAGAACCTCCTGCTTTTCATAGCCGAACATCTCCAGAGCCGACCGATTGCAGAAGACGATTTTTCCCTCACCATCCACGGTGATGATGGCGTCTTTCGCCGACTGGGCCACGGCCCGGAAACGGGTCTCCGATTCCCGGATCCTTTCCTGGCGCCGCTTCTGATCGGAGATGTCCGTGATGATGCCCAGGATGGCCTTATCCCCTTCGATGTCTATCAGTCTGGTGCTGACGATGGTCTCAAGCCGTCTGCCGTTTCGGGTGACCAGCGTCACCTCGTAGGGAGCCACCTCTTCCCCTGTCATGTGCCGTTCCAGGTTTTTCTTCACCCGGCTCACGGATTCCGGCGCGATGAGCGAAAGGAAGTCAAACTGAGGCGAATAGAACTCCTCCCGCCTATACCCCATGGTCTTCGTACTCTGTTCATTGGCATAGACCACATGCCCCCGCCAGTTGATGAAGATCATGTTCGGTGACATCTCGGCGATATTTCGAAATCTCTCCTCCGCCTTGAGCCGTTCCTGAAGGGCCTTGTCCATTTTCCTGTTGGCCTTTTCAAGGGCCTTGGTCCGCTCTTCGACCCTCTCTTCCAGGTCTTCCCGGGAACGCTGTAATGCCGCCTTTACTTGTTTGTATTCCTCAATACGAGAGGAGAAGGGCCGGAACAAAAAGAAGTAGAGCACAGGGGAGAGCAGGATGAGCAGGAAAGCGGAATCCAACAGGGCGTGAATCCAATGGGACTCAAACGGGGATAGGAAGGCGAGGAGCATGACCACTGTCTCGCATACAAAAATGGACGCGGCAACCGCAAGAAGGAGTTTGGCTGGAGATTGGCTCAGGGAGGCTTTTTTTTTGTTGTGAGTCCTCATGGGCAGATCCTCGAATGACAGTTGGCGTTGTTGAAAAGGCCGTTGTGGACCGGGCCCTGGGGCCGAAAGCGCTTGTCAGGCCATGAATGAAAAACAGCCGGCCTCCGGAACGAAACACCCGGGCAGAGAGACTACCACAGTTGTCAAACAGGATCAAAATGCCAAATAGATCATGATTCTGTGTTGACAAAGGTACCACAATGTGGCATTTTAAAAGAAGATCCTTGGACATATTCAAACCGGCAGGAGGCAAGCCCGTGAACGAAAAAGACTTCGCAGCATACCGAAAGCGACTGGGGAAGACCCAAAAACAACTGGCCCAGTTGTGCGGGATTTCTCTGAAGGCCATCCAGGGGTATGAGCAGGGCTGGCGAACCGTGCCGCCTCATATAGAACGGCAGCTCTTATTCCTGGTGGCCACTGTTGAGGGGAAGCAGGTTGAATTGAAGCCGTGTTGGGATATCAGGGCGTGTCCTCCTGATCGGAAACAGAAGTGCCCGGCGTGGGAATTCAGGACCGGTGAGTTCTGCTGGTTCATCAATGGGACCATTTGCGGGGGAAAAGTCCATAAAGATTGGAGTGAGAAGATGAAAATATGCAGAACCTGTGAGGTGTTTGCAGCACTTGGTTTTGCATCAGAGAAAGACGGATCGTGTGAATAAAATTGAGGAGGATAAAAGAATGAAGCCGATCACACCCAATTTCAAAATTGCCGCAATCCTCGATCAGGAAAGCAAAGCAGATGTAACCCTGTGCTGGACATGCGGTACCTGTGATGCGGAATGCCCCATCAATGACGCCACCAACCGCCTGAGTCCAAGAAAGATCGTCCGAATGGCCGCCATCGGCCTCATTGATGAAATGGTGAAGATGCCGGAGATCTGGTACTGTATGGCATGTAATCGCTGTGCCCAGACCTGTCCCACGCTGGTAACCCCGCTGAGAATCATTTCTCGGATACGGGAAGAAGCCGTGAAGCAGGGGGTGGTATCGGGTGGTGTGGTGGCTGAATATAGGAAGTTCTTCTCTGCCTTTCAGCGGGTGCGGTGGCACGTGGTGGATCGGTGCTTTGACGGGGAATTGACTGAACTAACGGCTACCCAGTGGGATGATTGGCTCAATACACCCATTGCGAGCGAGAAGTCTGTTATCTCAGGAGATCTTATTTTAAAGGGGCGGAATGATTTAGGCGAGATGTTGTCCGGAGCAGAAACCCTGACCTGTTTCACATGCAGCGAATGCACCAATGCCTGTCCCTTGAAAAGCGAAAGAGCTGCCTTCGATCCCCTCTGGATAACCCGTATGGCCAATTTGGGCCTTACGGAGGAGCTACTGAGATCGCCGGCCATCTGGCTCTGCATACAGTGCGGTCAGTGTACAGCGTCATGCAGTCAGTCGGTGAAGGTTCACGCCCTGATTCAGGGGTTACGAGAACTTGCCATGGAGGACGGGATAGTGGATTCAGGGTTTCAGCGTCGTTTAAACAGGGCCAATCGAGTTGTTTATCCCCGATTTTTGGATGAGGTCGACCGCATCCTTGGTGCAAATTGCAGAGCGGAGGAAGCCCCATCTGCGACAGGCACACATGGCATGGCTTCATAGGAGACCCGTCGGTTCTTCTATCATGGGGTATTGGCGGGAGAACCGTTTCATGTTGTTTTGAAGGGAGGATCGTTCCCCCCGGGCGGACGAGATGATATGCGCATGCAGTTTAAGAGCAAAGACGGGGCACCGGCCCTCCAGCCCGTCGGCCGGCAGATAAAGGCCTGGCACAAGGCCAGTCGCAAAATGGCATGGGGCATCAGGAGGGAATCCTTCGCAAATATCGGTGACCCGCCCTCCCTGACAGAAAAGGATCGAGCGGATGGATTCATTGGAGTGGGCCTGTTCTATGGGTTTGGCGATGACGGCACCGGGCATGCTGATGCCGTCCTTTCCGGAAAGCTTGCCTGGGAGTATGCCCTCAGGCTCTGGCGGATCAAGACGTGGCAATGTGAGTATATCGACTTCAATGAATCGGACCGTATTCGCCTGAGACCCGAGGCGCCGGCCAGGCCGAAGGATTTTTACTTCGCCAAGTTCCAGCCGGGCACCAAATATCAGACCTATACCGTATCCCGCCTTCGGAAGGCGCTTGCGGATGAGGAAACCGGTTGCGCCCATGAGGGGATACAGCTCATCACCATCACGGATACGCCCCTGCGGAAAATGATGGCCGAGAAAAGCATTCCCTTTATGGCGCTGGCGGATTATGACGTGGCCCCTTACGGATTCAATGACTTTTTTGATGCAGCACAGATCTTTTTCAGCCAGGGTGTCCTGGGGCTGGGCATCGGCAACCTGGATCGAAACTATCCGCTGTTCGGTATTCCCACCCTTCGGTTTGCGCCCCGGTAATCTGCTGACGAGTCCCCTCATATCATGGTGAGGGTACTTTTCGTGTAAATACACCCAAACGGGCATCCATATACTATCTATACGGTATTCCCAGGATTTCTATGGAGGTCGTATTTTGCGTAACGGTTCGGTCGGTTTCAATTTATTGGCTACCTGAACAAAGTGATGGCGGAAGGATTCCTTTTTCGTCAATAAAAATGAGGTAACCGCAAAGAGGAAAAGGAGGATCGTCATGAAACGGAGAACGGCAAAAAATAACATATGTGGGGTCGCATCTTGATTTGTGAATTAAATAACACAGCTTGCTTTTAGCCTTTTACCTTTCTTCCAGAAAATATTATCCGCTAATGACAATACATCCGAAACATGATTTCTGTATAGCGTGCTCACATACATTGCCCATAATTCACAAATCAAGATGTGACCCCAACTTCCTCTTAGGTCCAAAAGTTAAGTGCTGAGGTATTCTTCAATAAGTGTTTCAAATTCATGGCCCATTTTAGCTGCTTTTTCCATGGCAGTTTCACCAAACTCCGATCGGATATTCGGATTCGCACCGGCTTCAAGTAACGCCTTCACTATTTCTTTGGTTTTTTGAGATAATGCGACATGTAACGGCGTTTCACCCATGTCGTCTATCGCGTTTACGTCTGCACCGGCGTTGACCAAAATTTTGGTGCCCTTGAGATCATTGCGCCTGGCAATGACATGCAGTGGTGTGTCCCCATCACTATCCCGTGTATTTATTGCTATTTTCTTGTTTCCAAGTTCATCCGGAAACAGAACATCTGAGACAGACTGAAGGAGATTGTCCAATGCTTTGTTACTGCAATTTGTCATTTTCACCTGACGCCAATGGCAGCGGCGCGGAGTTTTACATCCACTGAAGTTTGATATTATGACCTTCTGTTGTCTTTCAGTGATTGGTCCGCTTTCCCGTTGAGGGCGGTTTTCTCTTTTTGCCCAGCGCCGCAATCCAGTTCTTTTCAACAAACTCATGGACCTGGATGGCTCCATAGCCTGCCTTGGTCAGGAAGTCACGGTACTCTGTGGGAGAATGGAGGTGTATATCCGCCCAGGCGGCCAATTTCCTATTCCGCTTTCTGAACTTGTCGTTTTCATAGGCCTCATTTACGAGCATCAGAGTTCCCCCGGGCCTTAACACCCGCTTGATTTCCTGGAGGTCACCATCAATATCCGGCCAGAAATAGGAGGCTTCAAATGCCGTAACCAGGTCAAAGGTATTGTCGGAAAAGGGCAGGGATGAAACCGATCCTTGGCTGATTCCGATTCGCCCGCTTTCCATCAGCCCCCTGTTTACCTTGGTTGCCAATAGAACCATGTCGTGGGAATAGTCGATTCCAAAAAGTCTGGCCCCCGGGTATATTGAGGCCATGTCCCGAATAGTCGCCCCGCCGCCACACCCCACATCAAGGACTGCGACATAGGAGTCAGAAGAGACATGGCCGAGACCCCAACGCCTGCCTTTTGCATGCCCGACATTCATGGCCCTTCCTATGAATCTTCCAAGAAGTCCTTGAGGTTTCCGGCATTGCCTGAGAAACTTCTCAATCAATCCCATAGGAGATGTTCCTTCCGATGTTCATAATGCGGCGCTTTGCAGCTTTCGCTGTCTGGTGCGGCGAGAGGTTATGGGTTGCGGGAACTGCTTAAATAATCAAATTTTCTCCGAAGTCTAAAAGTTATTTGATTATTGACGGACGTTTTTCTTTTCAAGGGCTGACCTCGTACCTTTCATGCACGACTGAAAGACAAAGGATCGGTTACCCTCACGCCCTTTTCATCATAGGGCTGTCTAAGTTCGGCCACCACCTGAGTGGCCCTTTTGGGTTTGAGGCGCTGTGCGTAATAGAGAAGCGATCTGGAAATCTTTTTTTCCGAGAGCTTCGCTTCGATCAGTTCTTCCAGCTTCCCCTCTCTTATGACAGCGAAGTCCACCTCCCGCCCCTCCTTGTCGCGAATGTACCGCAGTTCATAGCGATACCCGTCGCGATCCTCAAAAAAATGGAGCCGTTTCAACAAGGTGGTGGCCACCAGGTTTTCAAAGCGTGCACCTTCATCTCCCAGGACATCGCCGTTATCGAATAAATAGACCTTTGGCGGCTTCAAAACGGCCCTGGGCAAATTCCGTGTATAGGGACGAACGCAAAAGACAAGATACATGCGCTCCAGGACTTCCAACCAGGCCTTGGCGGTTTTGGGAGAGATCTGAAGGTCCTCAGCCAGGTTGGAAAGAACGACCAGGCTCCCCACCCGATGGCGAAGCAAATCCACGAAGAGACTCAGGAGTTGAATCTGACGGATGGGCTCGAGGTCCCTCACATCTTCCCGAAGCACACGGTCAAATCGCTCACGACGCCAGCGCCGTGCCGCTCGTTCGTCACCTTCGAGAAAGGGTTCGGGGAAGCCGCCGACGGTCATGAGCCGTTCATAGGCATCTTCTGCGTTGATGCCGTCAGGGAATTCATCCAGTGTAAAGGGATGGAGACGCCAGTAGTGATACCGCCCTATCAGAGAGTCGCCGCCTCGGCGATACACATCCAGCCGCGCTGAACCCGTAACCAGAAATTTGTGGTTTTCCTGGAAAGTGTCGAAAAGTCCCTTGATCCACGTCTTCCAACGCGGGTATTTGTGCAGTTCGTCAAAGACAAGCAACGGATTGTCTCTGCTCCACCGCTTCTTGAGAATATCCCGACGGTCTTCATCGTAATCCCAGTTGAAATAGCGCCCGGTTGGGAAATCTCTCGACAGGATATCTTTGGCCAGTGTGGTCTTCCCCACCTGTCGGGGTCCCCCAATAAAAACCATCTTCTTCTGCAGATCCTGGATCACGTATGGCTTAATATACCGCATAAGGCTATTTTACCCTTTACTACAAAATAGTCAAGGCTATTTTGTAGTAAGCTAACATATAGCCATAAAAAAGAAAATCCTGTTATTGGAAGGATTGATCTCTCTTGGGTCGGGCCTCGGGTCGGGCCACGCTAACCTATTGATTTCTATGGTTTATATTTCCAACAATAGACGTTTTCAGGACCTATATCGCTCTTTTTGGCACTCAAATGGGCCATTGTAGGGCGACGCCGCATCCCAAAGGGGGTTACGTCGAGTAACTGAGGAACTTTTAAACTTATAGATTGTCCCCCTTTTGAAACATAGGTGTTTTGAGGTCTTTTATGTTCTTGGCAATGGAGTCAGGGTGCCATTTCAGCATCTCATTCTTCTATCAACAGCCGTAATTCACAAATCAAGATCTGACCCCCTCTCACTTTACGATCGGCTGCAGTGACAAGGTTATGACCGGCCGGCATTACCTGCAGGATTTAAGGTCATGGTCGAACTGATGGTATTTATCGACGTCCTGCTACTCATCTGATAAGTTATTCAATTATTGAAGGACGTCCAGCAATTCAATTGCATAAATGACTTATTTACTTATTTGTGGACGTCCCGAAATCCGTTTTTACAAGTCTTCTGCGTTTTCTTTTGCCTCAAGGTCCAGTTTCTTCTTAAAAGTGTTATAAGCCTCCTGATCTACATACGAAACCGTAGAGGTTTTTAGATCAATAGAATATTTAGTTGCATTTATCTCATCCCTACCTTCATGCCAAGTATATGTGACATTTTCAAAAGTTGCGCCAAGCTTGTTTTGCACATGATTCTTTTTGGTCTCGCTGTTTCCATATTTTTCTTTCAAGGCTTCCAAAACTTGACTAAAGTAATCAGTTTTTAAAACAACCCATATATTAGTGAGCTTGCCTTCCGTATAGAATAGGGTCATGAGTCTTATCGGTGCACCAGCAATAGTCTCCTTAGGGGCATACCTCATACAAACTGTATCAGCAATACCCAAATCCTTTTTAGCTTCACAGTGGTACCTACTATCCTTTTGGATGTCTTGTAAGCTTGATCCGAGAAGAAGTTCCTTGAAACCCAGCCGACTTCCGGCGTTGACGAGAGTCATGTTCGATAAAAATAATGGTGTAAGCATCAAAATGGATAGAAATCGTCTCATTTTCTTCTCCTGTATATATTGAGGTCAGTGACATGGACTTCTTTCGCACCCTTGATCATCGTGATTCTAAGCTATCTCTAGCACATCTAAAGCATTTTGTGAGCGTTAAGTAATTAGTTTTGCCTGCTTATACTTTATTTAAGTCGTTGTTTTTGCTTTTGGATGTGGGCCGAGCTCTAAAAAAGCGAGTTCTTAGGCTGAGTTTTTCGTCCACACTCTTTGAAC
>JAIPDZ010000102.1 GCA_021737425.1 Deltaproteobacteria bacterium | reverse complement strand
TGATGCCGGGAGACAATGTGACCATGGAGGTGGCATTGATTACGCCCATTGCCATGGAAAAGGAATTGCGGTTTGCCATCCGCGAAGGCGGCAGAACCGTGGGTGCAGGCGTCATCAGCGACATTATTGAATAGGGAGACCTTGAGGGATGCGCGATATTATTACATTGGCCTGTGAGCAGTGTAAAAACAGAAACTACACGACCACAAAAAACAAACGCAAAACACCAGACAAGCTTGGGCTCAAGAAATACTGCCCTTTTTGCAGAACCCATACGTTTCACAAGGAATCAAAATAGCTTGTTTCAAAGTATGCAGGCCAGTAGCTCTAACGGCTAGAGCACCGGACTCCAAATCCGGGTGATGGGGGTTCGAATCCCTCCTGGCCTGCCATTTTTTTTGCGTTGTACAGGCCGACATCATCACACAAGGCGGTTGCATCAGAGGCGCCCTTTAACGGAGACAATCCAGAACTCATGAGAAAAATCCAGGGAAGCCAGATCCAAAATGAAAAAACCGGCCAAAAAGGGTAAAAAGAAAAAGACCACAAAGAAAAAGAGTGCGGCGCCCTCAAAAAGCACCCAGTCCACTCGGGTGGAACAAGAGGGAGCGCCTCAGCCGAAGGCCAAACAGACAACTGAGGCACCCGCGGCCCGCACGGTTCAGAAGAAGACGCCTGAAACCAAGGCCAAAGCGCCCGGATCTATGTCCAAGGCCGTAAAACGAGCAGGCCTTTTTCTACGTGAGGCAAAAACGGAATTAAGAAAAGTAAAGTGGCCGACTCGAAAGGAATTGCTGGCCTCCACTGCCGTGGTCATCGTGCTGACACTTTTCGTCGCCTTATTCCTGGGACTGGTGGATTTCGGCTTGATAAAAATTATCAAGACAATTGTGAATTGAACGGGGGTTACGCCGTGCCGTTCTTAAAACCAGGAGAGTTTTCTTGAAAGATCGGACGCTTGGACATCATGCGCATCGGGGATTGCCGTGGAACTAAAATGGTACATTGTCCATACCTATTCGGGGTTTGAAGATAAGGTCAAAAAGTCCCTTCGTGAGCGGATCGAATCCCTGGGTCAGGAAGAGTACTTTGGCGAGATCCTTGTGCCCACTGAACAGGTTGTTGAACTGAGAAAGGGTGAAAAAAAGACCTCTTCCCGAAAATTCTATCCTGGATATATCCTGGTCCAGATGGCCTTAAATCAGGACACCTGGCATACGGTCAGAAACACCTCCAAGGTGACCGGGTTTGTGGGCGGGGAAGTCAAGCCCACACCCATTTCCGATAAAGAAGCGGAAAGAATCATCCATCAAATGGAAGAAGGGGTGAACAGGCCCAAACCGAAATACAGCTTTGGCGAGGGAGACGAGGTCAGGGTCATCGATGGTCCTTTCACCAATTTCCAAGGGGTGGTGGATGAAGTGAAGCCTGACAAAGAAAAACTGCGGGTTCTCATTACCATATTCGGCCGACCCACTCCTGTAGAACTTGATTTTATTCAGGTCAACAAAATTTAAAGAGGTTCAACATGGCAAAAAAAATAATCGCATCCGTTAAACTCCAGGTAAAAGGGGGACAGGCCAATCCTTCTCCGCCCATCGGACCGGCATTGGGCCAACATGGTGTGAACATTGCAGAATTCTGCAAGGCCTTTAACGCCAAGACACAGGATCAGGCCGGCACGGTAATCCCGGTCATCATCACCATCTATGCGGACCGATCTTTTTCCTTCATCACCAAGACCCCTCCGGCCTCGGTCCTGTTAAAACAGGCCGCAAAAATTGCCAAGGGCTCCGCTGAACCCAACCGGGAGAAGGTGGGAACCGTAACCCCCGCCCAGGTGGAAGAGATCGCCAAAATCAAGCTGGAAGATCTCAATGCCGTGGACTTGGCCGGGGCCGCCAGGATTGTGGAAGGGACCGCAAGGAGTATGGGCATCACCATCAGTGAATCTTAGTTAGGAGAGGGAATCAGATATGGCCGGGAGAGGCAAAAAATACAGGGCGCAGGTCGACAAAATCGACAAATTAAGACGATACGGATTTGAGGAAGCGGCTCAACTGGCAGTGGATTGTGCTTATGCCGGTTTTGACGAAAGTGTGGAACTGGCCGTCAAATTGGGAGTGGACCCCAGGCATGCGGATCAGATGGTGCGGGGGACGGTTGCCCTCCCCAACGGAGTGGGCAAGGAAATCAGGGTGGCGGTTTTCGCAAAAGGGGAAAAGGAAAAAGAGGCCTTGGAAGCCGGCGCAGACTATGCAGGTTCCGATGAGCTGGTGGCAAAGGTGCAGGAAGGATGGCTTGAATTTGATAAGGCCGTCGCCACACCGGATATGATGGGCGCCGTGGGGAAACTGGGTCGAATATTGGGTCCCAGAGGAATGATGCCCAACGCCAAACTGGGGACGGTCACATTTGATATCGCAAGAGCGGTAACGGAAATCAAAGCGGGGAAAATCGAGTTCAAGGTGGAAAAGGCAGGCATCGTCCATGCGTCCATCGGCAAGGTTTCTTTTGGGGTGGAAAAACTCTTGGAAAATATCGCCGCCTTTATGGATACCATACAGAAGTTGAAGCCGCCTGCGAGCAAAGGGGTCTATTTCAGGGGCATTGCCCTATCGTCAACAATGGGCCCGGGCATCAAAATTGATCCCGTGTACATAAAGGATCTTCTGAGCCGGTAAGTCACCACTGAAGCCAACCCACATGACAACAGCATAAAATCTCATTTAGGACGAAACCATAACCGGACGCGCTACCCCTATCCATGAACCCTTGGTAAAGAGAAGGTGTCTTCAGGAGGGTTGAAGACCCTATGATGGGCCGGTACTCCCTGGGCCGCTGAACCGGATGTGACGTACCCCGTTTTCGTATCTAAAGTAAGGAAACTGTTTTTTGGTCAAAGACAGTAGGCGTCCCCATTGCCGAAACCGATTTTGACAAATTCGGCTCCGGGACTTAATCGCGTAAGCCTGCCGAGACTGAATAAAGGTGAGGTGTACACCTTTTGTCTTTGACAATTCATTTGTCCAAAGGAGAGGAGGTGAATATGAAAAGAGAAGAAAAAGAGCAATTTGTTGCACAGCTTCACGAACGCCTCGAAAAGGCGGAGGCCACTTTTATGGTGGCCTATAAAGGGCTCAATGTAGAGGCCATGAACACCTTGCGCAATGAGCTCCGGAATGTAAAGGCCGAATTTCAGGTGGTGAAAAACAGGCTTTTGAAACGGGCAAGTCAAGAAACCGGGACCCACCAGTTGGTTGAGCATATGACCGGTCCTTCAGCCATCACACTTACCTATGAGGATGCGGTTGCGCCGGCAAAGGTCCTGGTGGATTTTCAAAAAGAGCACAAGGACCTGGAGATTAAGGGGGCCCAAATTTCCGGAAAGCCCATGGGGTCGGACCAGGTTCAGCACCTGGCCGCCCTGCCCGGAAGGGAAGTCCTGTTGGCCAAGACCCTTTCGGTGATGCACGGCGTTCCAACCGCTTTTGTGAGAGTCCTGAGCGGGGTAACGGTTAACCTGATGAATGTCTTAAAGGCCATCGAAGAACAAAAAGCGTAATCGCTTTAACCCATAAGCACTTTAGGAGATAGAAATGGCAGATAATATCAGCAAAGAAGACGTTATTGAATTCATATCCAGCATGACGGTCCTGGAGCTCTCCGAATTGGTGAAGGAGTTGGAAGATAAATTTGGTGTCAGTGCAGCGGCTCCCGTGGCTGTTGCCGCTGCCCCGGGTGGAGAAGCGCAGGCAGAGGCCGCGGAGCAGACCGAGTTCGACGCGGTCCTCACGGCCGTGGGCGACCAGAAGATTCAGGTGATCAAGGTGGTCCGTTCCATTACCGGCTTGGGCCTCAAAGAGGCCAAAGGGGTGGTGGACGGGGTGCCCAGCCCCATTAAGGAAGGGGTCCCCAAGGACGAGGCCGAGAGTGTGAAGACCCAGCTGGAAGAGGTGGGCGCCACGGTTGAAATTAAATAGCGGCCAAACGTCCGTAACGATCCCAATGGCATGGACCCATCGCCATCCTGCCTTGACCGGCAGGATGGCAAAATCTCACTTGCAGGGGGAGCCCCCCTGTGCGTTGAACCCGGGATTCGCGAACCCTATAAGAGGTCCGATTGTCGTACCCCAAGGGTCGGCCTTCAATCGGCAACACTCAAACTCCAAGGAGATACCATGACGCAGACCAATGGTGTCAAACGACGTATCAGAAGGACCTTCGGCAAAATCGACAAAGTTATCGATACGCCGAACCTCATTGACATGCAAAAGCACTCTTATGAGCGGTTCCTGCAGGCGAACGTAAAACCGGAGGATCGAGAGGATATCGGCCTTCAGGGTGCATTTCGAAGTGTGTTTCCCATTCATGATTTTGCAGGGACCTCTTCCCTTGAATTTGTTAAGTATGCGTTCGAACCCAATAAATACAGTGAAGAAGACTGCATGAACAAAGGGATGACCTATGAGACCTCGCTGAGGCTGACAGTCCGTCTGGTGGTATTTGATACCGACGATGTGAACGAAACAAAGAGCATTAGGGATATCAAGGAGCAAGAGATCTATTTCGGGACCCTCCCGTTGATGACCGACCGGGGAACCTTCATCATAAACAGCACCGAGCGTGCAGTGGTGAGCCAGTTGCACCGGTCCCCAGGGGCCTTTTTCGACCATGACAAGGGGAAGACCCACTCCAGTGGAAAACTCCTGTATTCAGCGCGGATCATCCCCCTGAGAGGATCTTGGCTCGACTTTGAGTTTGATCCCAAGGATATTCTTCATGTCCGCATAGACAGACGACGAAAGTTTCCGGCAACCATTCTGCTTAAGGCCCTGGGGTATTCCACCAAGGCCCTTTTAAGGCGTTTTTATTCCACGGAGATGGTCACTTTTGAAAATGGGGAGTGCTGGAGAGAATCCAGACCGGAGACTCTGCGTCAAAAGCGGGTCCCCAAGGAAATCGCGGACCCTGCCACCGGGGAGGTCCTGGCCAAGAAGGGGGCAAAGTTTACCAAACGTCTCCTTAAATCCCTCAGTTCAATGGACGCATTTTCAGCCCGTACGCCCATCCCCACTGTGGTTTCAACAGAATCCGCGCCCAAGGGCACAGTGTATTTGGCAGAGGATGTAACAGATCCTGAAACCCAGGAGGTCATTTTTACCCAAGGCCAAGCCCTGACAGAAAAGCTCATGGAGGATCTTTCGGAGAAGGGTGTCTCAGAGGTCTTGTGTCTCGATAAAGAACGGATCCGGATCCCCGTGGATTATGAAGATATTGAGGGTCAGGTGGTGGTGGATGACGTATCAGACCCCAATACCGGGGAAATTATTGTTGAGATCAATCAATCCCTGACTTCGGAATCCCTCAAGACCCTGACTGAAAAGGGGATATCCCATGTGGAGTGTCTAATGGCAGACCATCAGGGAAGGAGTGGCGGGATAAGGGAAACCCTGCTGGTGGACAGGATCTCCAAACCGGATGAGGCGGTTTTGGACATCTATCGGAAAATGAGACCCAGCAGCCCCCCCACTCAAGAGGTGGCTGAGGCCTTTTTCCGTAATCTATTTTTCGATATGAACACCTATGACTTATCCAAGGTGGGGCGGCTCAAGCTCAATTATCGCCTTAACTTGGATGTTCCCCTGGACCACAGGACCCTGAGGAAAGAGGATATCCTGGCCACGGTAGAGGAGTTGATCCGGCTCAAGAGCACCGAGGCCATGGTGGATGACATTGACAACTTGGGGAACAGACGGGTCAGGGCAGTGGGCGAACTGCTGGAGAACCAATACAGGATCGGTCTGGTCAGGATGGAACGGGCCATCAAGGAGCGGATGAGTCTTCAGGAAGTGGAGACACTCATGCCGCACGACCTGATCAATTCCAAACCGGTCTCCGCGGTGGTCAAGGAGTTTTTCGGCACCAGCCAGCTCTCCCAGTTCATGGATCAGACCAACCCGCTGTCCGAGGTCACCCACAAGCGCAGGCTGAGCGCCCTGGGACCCGGCGGTTTGACCCGGGAAAGAGCGGGGTTTGAGGTCAGAGACGTGCATCCGACCCATTACGGCAGGATCTGTCCCATTGAGACCCCGGAGGGACCCAATATCGGCCTCATCGTCTCTTTGAGCACCTATGCCACAGTCAATGATTTCGGGTTTATCGAGACCCCCTATCGCCATGTGGAAAACGGCATTGCCACCAGGGAAATTGAGTTTCTGTCTGCACTGGATGAAAAGGAGGACCCCATTGCCCAGGCCAATGCACCGTTGGATAAAGACGGTAGGTTCATCAGGGAAGAGGCTGCGGTTCGAATCGCCGGGGAGGCCAACAAGGTACCGGTTCAGGATGTGAAATATATGGATGTATCTCCTGATCAATTGGTCAGTATTTCCGCCTCCCTGATCCCCTTTCTGGAGCACGACGACGCCAACAGGGCCTTGATGGGATCCAACATGCAGCGACAGGCGGTCCCCCTGCTCAAGGCGGAATCGCCTCTCGTGGGCACGGGCATAGAACAGGTGGTGGCCCGTGACGCCGGGGTTTCGGTGGTCGCCAGAAGAGACGGGATCATCGAGGACGTGGACGCCTCGCGAATTGTGGTGAGGGCCAGCAAACCCGTGAGTGATAATGAACCGGAGGTGGAAATATACAAACTGCTCAAGTTCAAAAAATCCAATCAGAACAGCTGCTACACCCAAAAACCCATTGTCAAGCGAGGAGACGAGGTCCAAAAGGGACAGATCATTGCAGATGGCCCGGCCACCCATCTGGGGGAACTGGCATTGGGTCGCAATGTCATGGTCGCTTTCATGTCCTGGGGCGGATACAATTTTGAGGACTCCATCCTGATCAGTGAGCGGGTGGTGAAGGAAGACAGCTATACCTCCATCCATATTGAGGAGTTTGAAGTGGTCTCCCGGGACACCAAACTGGGGAGAGAGGAAATTACCCGCGACATACCCAATGTGGGAGAAGATGCGCTCAAAGACCTGGATGAGAGCGGCATTATCATGATCGGCGCTGAGATTCAGCAGGGCGATATCCTGGTGGGCAAGATAACCCCCAAGGGGGAAACCCAGCTTTCTCCTGAAGAAAAACTCCTGAGGGCCATTTTCGGGGACAAGGCGGGAGATGTCAAAGATACCTCTTTGAGGGTCCCTCCCGGGGTGAACGGCATCGTGATTGACGCCAAGGTGTTTTCAAGGGCGGGCGTGGAAAAGGATGAGCGAAGCATTGCCATAGAGGAAGAAGAAACCCGGAAACTCAAGAAGGACCTGCAGGATGAAACAGACATCATCGTCCGGAGCGCCAAAGACAAATTGATGGGCGTTTTACCGGAAGAAAAGTTGAAAACCGATCTTTTCCCTCCTGGAAAGGCCTCTGATAAGCCCCTTTTAAAGGCAAATCAGCCCATTACCGCGCAACATGTGGAGGACATCCCCATAGAGGCGTGGAAAGGGGCCGACCTGGATGTGTCCATGGACGTCATTGAACGGATTGAATCCATCGTGGATAATTGTCTGTCCAAGATCGATCAGATCACATCCGCCTGCGAAGAGAAATTGGAAAGCTTCGGCGTTGGGGATGAACTGGCGCCGGGCGTGATCAAAATGGTGAAGGTGTATGTGGCGGTCAAACGCAAATTGTCCGTGGGGGACAAAATGGCCGGCCGCCATGGAAACAAGGGGGTTTTGTCACGGATTCTGCCGGTGGAAGACATGCCGTATTTTGCGGATGGAACTCCGGTGGATCTGGTGTTGAATCCCTTGGGGGTACCCTCCCGCATGAACGTGGGCCAGGTCCTGGAAACCCACTTGGGCTGGGCTTCCTATGAACTGGGGCGACAAATCGGGGACCTGGTGGAAAAGATGCAGAATACCAAAACCCTTAAAGACAGATTGAAACGACTCTTTACCCAAAAGGAATACGCCGAATATTTCCAAAACAGCTCGGACAGCGACCTGATCAGAGAGGCCAAATTAATGAAAAAGGGCATGCCCATGGCCACACCGGTTTTTGACGGTGCCAAGGAAGATGAAATCATGGCCTGCCTGAAAGAGGCGGGTCTGCCCACAACCGGACAGGCCACCCTCTATGATGGTCGTACAGGAGAACCGTTTGACCAGCAGGTCACCGTGGGGATGATGTATATTATGAAACTCCATCATCTCGTGGATGATAAACTCCACGCGCGCTCCATAGGCCCCTATTCCTTGGTGACTCAGCAGCCGCTGGGCGGAAAGGCCCAGTTCGGCGGCCAGAGACTGGGTGAAATGGAGGTCTGGGCCATGGAGGCCTACGGGGCCGCCTACACCCTCCAGGAATTTCTGACCGTCAAATCAGATGATGTGGCGGGCAGAACCCGGATGTATGAACGGATCGTAAAAGGGAATAATGTCCTGGAGGCCGGGCTTCCGGAGTCCTTCAAGGTATTGATGAAAGAGCTTCAGAGTTTAGGCCTCGAGATCGAGCTTTTCGAGGACACCCAAATCTGACAGGGATGAACATTATCGATTATCCATCGAAAATGTGAAAGGGAGAAAGACATTGGAAGAATTATATAATTTTTTTGCCAAGCCCAAGGATCCATCCAGTTTCAATGCGGTCAGAATCTCGTTGGCCTCACCCGAAAAAGTCAAAGAGTGGTCCTTTGGTGAGGTCAAAAAGCCCGAGACCATCAATTACCGGACCTTCAAGCCGGAACGGGAAGGACTCTTCTGTTCCCGGATCTTCGGCCCCATAAAAGATTATGAATGCAATTGCGGCAAGTACAAGCGCATGAAGCACAGGGGGATCGTGTGCGAGAAGTGCGGCGTGGAGGTGATCCAGAGCAAGGTCCGCAGAGAACGCATGGGACATATCGCTTTGGCCGCTCCGGTCGCCCACATCTGGTTTTTGAAGGCCCTACCCTCCAAGGTGGGGAATTTGCTGGATTTGACCCTCAAGGAACTGGAGAGGGTCCTGTATTTTGAAGGGCACATCATCATCGATCCCAAGGACACCCCGCTCATTAAAGGGTCCGTATTGACCGATGAGCAGTTGGACCAGGCCAGGGAAGACTACGGAGATCGATTCATCGCAGGGATTGGTGCCGAGGCCATTGAAACCATGCTCAAAGAGCTGGAGTTGGAAACCCTTTCCGAGAGCCTCAGAGTGGAGATGTCGGGCACCAAGTCGGAAGCAAAGCGGAAGAAACTGGGGAAACGACTCAAGGTCATCAATGCCTTTAAGGAGTCCAAAAACCGCCCGGAATGGACCATATTAAACGTGATTCCGGTTTTGCCCCCGGACCTAAGGCCCCTGGTTCCCTTGGACGGGGGCCGGTTTGCCACCTCTGATTTGAACGATCTGTACAGGCGGGTAATCAACCGCAACAACCGGCTCAAAAGGCTTCTGGAACTCAATGCGCCCGACATCATCGTGAGAAACGAAAAGCGCATGCTGCAGGAGGCGGTGGATGTCCTGTTTGATAATGGAAGACGGGGAAAGGTCGTCACCGGGGCCAATAAACGGCCCTTCAAATCCCTGAGCGATATGTTGAAAGGGAAACAGGGCCGATTCAGGCAGAACCTTCTCGGCAAGCGGGTGGACTATTCGGGACGTTCGGTGATTGTGGTGGGCCCTGATCTCAGACTCCACCAGTGCGGGATCCCCAAAAAGATGGCCCTGGAGCTCTTCAAACCCTTTGTATACAACAAACTGGATGAAAAGGGGCTGGTCACCACCATCAAAAGCGCCAAAAAAATGGTGGAAAGAGAGCCCCCCGAGGTCTGGGACGCACTGGACGAGGTGGTAAAGGAGTATTGTGTGTTGCTGAACCGGGCCCCCACACTCCATCGGCTGGGCATCCAGGCCTTTGAACCCATCCTGATCGAAGGCAAGGCCATTCAGTTGCACCCCTTGGTGTGCACGGCCTTTAATGCGGACTTTGACGGGGACCAGATGGCGGTCCATATCCCGTTGTCCATTGAGGCCCAGATAGAGGCCCGGGTATTGATGATGTCCACCAACAACATCCTCTCTCCCGCCAATGGCGACCCCATTATCGTCCCCAGCCAGGATATCGTATTGGGCCTGTATTACATGACCCGGGATCGACCCTTTGCCCGGGGAGCGGGCAAGGCGTTTTCAAATCCCAAGGAAGTGAGAAGGGCCTATGATGCCGGCGCATTGGATCTCCATGCGCCCATAAAGGTGCGAATCAACGGACATCTCGAGGATACGACCACGGGCCGGGTCATTCTGTTCGAGGGGATCCCTACGGATAAGCTCCCTTTCGACCTGGTGAACCGGATAATGGCCAAAAAGGAACTCCGGAACCTGATCAATCAGTCCTATCGAAAGGCAGGGATCAAGGCCACCGTCATCCTGGCGGACCGGCTCAAGGATATCGGGTATAAATATGCCACCCTGTCCGGCATATCCATCTCCATGAAAGATATGGTCATCCCCTCCAAAAAGGGGACCATCATCGAAAGGGCGGAAAAGGAAGTCAAACGGATTGAAGATCAGTATATCGACGGCCTGATTACCGATGGCGAAAAATACAATAAGGTGGTGGACATATGGGCCCAGTCCACCGAAAATGTGGCCGCTGAAATGATGAAGGAAATGGCCGTGGATGTGGTCAAAGGCGCTGAACAGGAAGCCGTGGAGGTCAACAGTTTTAACCCGGTCTATATGATGTCTGATTCCGGCGCCAGGGGGAGTAAGGATCAGATGCGCCAATTGGCCGGGATGAGAGGATTGATGGCCAAACCCTCCGGGGAAATCATTGAAACCCCTATCACCTCCAACTTCAGGGAAGGATTGACCGTACTGCAATACTTCATCTCCACCCACGGCGCCCGAAAGGGGCTGGCCGATACCGCCCTCAAAACCGCCAACTCCGGATACTTGACCCGAAGGCTGGTGGATGTCTCCCAGGAAGCCATTATCACCGAGGTGGACTGCGGCACCATGAACGGGATCGAGGTGGAGGCCCTGGTGGAAGGGGGCGAAATCCTTCAACGGGTCGGGGAGAGAATCTTGGGCAGAGTGGCGGTGGACGATATATACGATCCGGTCACCGGCGACCTGCTGGTGGCGGCCAACGAGGAGATTGATGAACAAAAGGTGACCCTGATCGAAACCGCAGGGATTGAAAGGTTGAAAATCCGGTCCGTGCTCACCTGTGAGACCAAGCGGGGGGTATGCAAGAAGTGCTATGGAAGAGACCTGGCACACGGACATGAAGTCAATCTCGGTGAGGCCGTAGGAGTGATTGCGGCCCAGTCCATTGGCGAACCCGGTACCCAGCTCACCATGCGGACATTTCACATCGGTGGTACGGCCAGCAAACGGGTGGAACAAACCACCATCCAGTCCGTAAATGAAGGGACCGTAAAATTCCTGGGCCTCAAAACGGTGGAAAATGACGAGGGGAATCTGGTGGTCATGAACCGGAACGGAGAAATCGCCATTATGGGCCGGGGCGGACGGGAAATCGAAAGATATCCCATCATCTACGGGGCCACCCTGAGAGTCCATGAGCAAGAGCGGGTCCAGCCTTCACAGGTCCTGGCGGAATGGGACCCCTTCACCATCCCCATATTGACGGAAGTCCCGGGCACCATCAAATTCGGGGATGTGGTGGAAGGGAAAACCATGCAGGAAAAGCGGGACAAGGTGACCGGTAAAATCAGCCGGGTCATCGTCGAATCCCGGGACATGACGGATGCCAGGCCCCGGATCTCCATCAAGGACAAGAGCGGCAAGACCGCCACCCTGCCGGAGACCGCCAATGCCAAGGCCCGGTACCACCTGCCGGTGGGGGCCATCATCATGGTCAACGAAGGGGACCCGGTGGGGTCCGGCGCTGTGCTGGGTAAAATCCCGAGGGAGACCACCAAGACCAAGGATATTACCGGCGGTCTGCCGCGGGTGGCGGAGCTGTTTGAAGTGCGCAAACCCAAAGAAACCGCCATTATCTCTGAAATAGACGGCACCGTCTCCTTTGGCAAATACACCAAGGGAAAACGAAAAATGACCATCACCCCGGAAGTGGGCGACTCGGTGGATTACTTTGTCCCCCGGGGAAAGCATGTGAGCGTCCTGGAAGGAGACTATGTGAGGGCCGGAGAGGCGCTGATGGACGGGTCGGCCGATCCCCACGACATATTGAAGATCAGAGGACTGAAAGACCTGGCCAAGTACCTGGTCAATGAGGTGCAGGAGGTCTACCGATTGCAGGGCGTTCGAATCAATGACAAGCATATCGAGGTGATCGTCCGTCAGATGGTGAGACAGGTGAGTGTTACGGATCCCGGGGATTCCCAATTCCTGCTGGGAGAAAACGTGGTCAAGTGGCGGTTTGAAAATGAAAACGAGAAGCTGATGCAAGAAGGGAAAAAGCCGGCCACTGCCCAGCCCCTCCTCCTGGGAATCACCAAGGCCTCATTGAATACGGAAAGCTTCATTTCGGCGGCCTCTTTTCAGGAAACCACCAAAGTCTTGTCAGATGCCAGCATCGCAGGAAAAGTGGATCTTTTGAAGGGACTCAAAGAAAACGTAATCATGGGACGGTTGATTCCAGCCGGTACCGGGACCAAGAGCTACAGAAACATCCAGATGGATATCAACGCGTAAGGTCCATAGCAGCGGCCACCGTCCAATTGGGTGCATGCACGGGGCCGACCGGGGACAATGAAAGGCAGGATTCGGAAGGAACAAATCGGCGCATAATTTTTCTAACAGATCGAATCGAATTTGCTTGACAAAGGCATGGATAGACAATATAAAAAAGAATTTTGTGATTTCAGCCACAGACAAGGCTGAGACGGCACTGTTTCGTCAGAACGAAGGAGAGTTTATGGCGACAATCAACCAATTGGTCAGGAAGGGTCGTCACAGACCCAAAAAGAAGGTGACCACCCCTGCACTTCAAGGGGCGCCTCAGAAAAGAGGGGTATGTGTGCGCGTGTATACGTCCACGCCCAAAAAGCCCAACTCCGCTCTCAGAAAGGTCGCGAGGGTCAGGCTCACCAACGGGATCGAAGCTACTTCCTATATCCCGGGAATGGGCCACAATCTGCAAGAACACTCCGTGGTCCTGATCCGGGGCGGCCGGGTAAAGGACCTCCCCGGCGTGAGGTACCATGTGGTCCGGGGGACCCTGGATACCACCGGTGTGGACGATCGGCGTCAGGGCCGTTCAAAATATGGCGCCAAAAGACCCAAGGGTCTCTCGTAGCGGGGGCGCCCTGGCTCGCTGCTGAAAGAGCGTTCAATCATGAGTAACTGCCCGTGTCCACCTCCCATAGGGATGCGGGTAAATCGTTTATCCGTTTTTGGAGAGTCTTTATGTCCAGAAAAAGAGTGGCTGCCAAGCGAGAGATAAGCCCGGATCCAAAATTCAAGAGTGTGCTTCTGTCCAAGTTCATCAACAATTTGATGAAAAAAGGGAAAAAAGGGACTGCGCAGGCCATCAGTTATCAGGCCTTGGCCATCA
The DNA here is from genome assembly GCA_021737425.1 of Deltaproteobacteria bacterium. Lineage (GTDB taxonomy): Bacteria > Desulfobacterota > DSM-4660 > Desulfatiglandales > Desulfatiglandaceae > JAIPDZ01. The sequence continues at coordinate 541 of JAIPDZ010000102.1, read as the reverse complement.
TAGAGGAAAAAACAAAATCAGACCCATTGGGCGTCTTTCAAACCGCATTGGAAAACGTGAGGCCGGCTGTGGAGGTTAAATCCCGACGGGTCGGAGGGTCCACATATCAGGTACCCACGGAGGTACGACCCGCCAGAAGAAAGGCCTTGAGCATGAGATGGATCATTAATTTCAGCAGGGCCAGGGGTGAAAAGACCATGGCTGCAAAGCTGGCAGGGGAACTCATGGATGCCGCCAACCAAAGAGGGGCCTCCATCAAGAAAAAGGAAGATACGCACAGAATGGCCGAGGCCAACAAGGCCTTTGCCCATTATCGGTGGTAAGCGTCGGGGATAAGCAGTGGCGATGAAATGCGGGTTGACCCTGCGTAACGGTTGACTTTTGACTGCTTGAGAACACGTAGGAGGAGAAGAGATGGCGAAGAAGAAGTTTGAGAGGAAGAAGCCGCATGTAAACGTGGGGACCATAGGTCACATTGATCATGGGAAGACGACGTTGACGGCGGCGATGACCAAGCACCTGGAAAAGAAAGGGATGGCGA
>JAIPDZ010000101.1 GCA_021737425.1 Deltaproteobacteria bacterium | reverse complement strand
TCAATTTTTACGGTGATACGCCCCTTGGTCACCATCATTGCAAATTCCCACATGGAAATGGATGCAATGGCGCGCTCACCCGGCGCTGTCCTCTGGATCAACGCTTTGGCATTCTGGGACAACAAATGGGTTTGACTATGGGCCCAGATCCAAACGTGTGTATCCAAAAGCACCATCGCTAATCAAGTTCCCATGCTTCGGAATTGATGACCGGTTCGGTGAGGTCCTCAACAGTCTCGACAAGCCCTTCCATACTCCCAAAAAGCGGATCCTTTTCATTTTGGCGCGCGATATACATCAGCTTTGCAATGGGCTCGCCCCGCTTGGTGATAATCACCTCTTTGCGCATTATTTTAACCTGATCCAGGATTTTAAAACAGTTTGCCCGGAACTCTGCGGCACTGATTTCCATTTCGAACCACCTCCCCTATTATTGTGTACATTTTAATATGTACGTATTGAGGGGTCAATTCCTTTTCTTCATTCCCCCTGGGCCTTCCGGGCAAACGCCTCGAACCGGCGGGCCTCCACATCATTGCCCATGTGGGCATAGATGCGACTGATCCTCTCAAAGTAAAAAGCGCGCTGCGCTGGATCCCCCTGGGCCAAAGAGAGGTAGGATTCCAGCACGGACGGGGTGTATTCCCCCAATTCAAAGCCGATATCCGCCAGCTTTCGGAGGACCAGGGGATCCACCGCGGTATGGCAGGTCCGGCACTGGTTCATGATCTCCTGATAAAGGGTGCGGGCCTTTTCCATTTCGCCAAGCCCCTCATAGACCCCGGCCAGGGCCTTTATCACCGCGTCGTGCCGTCCATGTTCGTTCATGGACGCCTCATAAAAGGCCGCGGCCTCCCAGGGCTTCCCGGCCTGGGACAGACTTTCCCCCCGAAGCAGCACATGGGCCCAGGACTTTTGAAGGTCCTCGGAGCAGGACATGAGCAGGGTCTCAGCCTCATCAAAGTCTCCCACCTCCCACAAGACCTCGCACAGAACCTGATACCCGGGAAGGGCGTCCGGGTGATGGGTTAGAAAGGATTCCAGCAGTTCTCTGGCCTCCTCCAGCCGGCGCAGGTTCAAAAGGGCCGTGCCCAGCTCCAGGGGAATGTAGGTCTCCGGACCCGGATGCGCCTCCATGGCCTGGGACAGGGCCTGGGCTGCAGACTCGAAATCCCCCCGGTTCAAGGCCACATACCCGGCCTGAAATGCGGGCCCGTAGGAGAGATAGGCGGATTGGACGTCTTCGGGCAGGGCCCCTAACAGGGCCGTAAAGGTTTCATGGTCATCCGCTTCCGTCTCCTCATGATCGCGGGGCCCAGAAAACGTCTCCGGGTTCACCTCCAGCGGAATGGCCATTGATGCGGCGGATTCTATTTCCTTCAGGTTGCGGGTGATCTCCGCCTGTAATGCCGCATCCCGGGTCAAGCCCAGGGCCAATTCAAGGAGTTCCCGGGCATCATCCGCATACCCGGATTCCATGAGGTCCCGGGCGGTCTGCAGGTGTTCGCGGGACAGGGAATCCACGGATTTGTTCAGCTTTTCCTGGATTCTGGGCCTGGCCTGGGGATCATCGGTCCCGCGCTTCTGAACAGCGTCCAGGGCCGTTTCGTAGGCCAGTTTGGCCCTGCCCCAGTCCGAGGTCCTCACGCAGTGGTCTCCCCGCTGCTCGTGCTTTTCCACGTTCGGCTTAAAAAAATTCTTGAAACGTCCCATGCGTCCGCCTTGGTCCCTCTGCTCACTTTTTTCTTCGGGCGTGTTTCAGATAGACCGCCTTGGAGGGACCTTCTCCCACGGGTTTTTCCGCTATCTGGAACAATTTGGTGGCCGCCACCAGCTCCCCCAGTTTTTTGTAGCCGTAGTTGCGGGGATCAAACTCCGGGGCCTGCTTGGCGATATAGCTGCCCACCGTTGCCAGGTGGGCCCACCCGGAATCGTCCGAAGAGGCATCTACGGCGTTCCGCAGGAGATTCACCAGCTTGGTGTCCTTTTTGAGCTGGCTCACCGGTTTGCGGCTGATGCTGTCGCTCTTGTCGTCTTTGGAGCGAAGCACTTCCGTGAAGATGAACTTGTCGCAGGCGGAAACAAATGGCTGGGGGGTCTTTTTCTCCCCGAACCCGTAGACCAGAAGACCGGCTTCTCTGATCCTGGATGCCAGCTTGGTGAAATCGCTGTCCGAGGACACGATGCAGAACCCGTCGAACCTGCCCGTGTAGAGCAGATCCATGGCGTCGATAATCAGGGCACTGTCGGTGGCATTTTTCCCCGTGGTGTATCCGAACTGCTGTATGGGCTGGATGGAATAGGCCAGCAGCACTTCCTTCCATCCCTTGAGGCGCGGCAGGGTCCAGTCCCCGTAAATCCGCTTGACATTGGCGGTTCCGTATTTGGCGATCTCTGAGAGCAGCCCGTCCAGTATGGAAGGCTGGGCATTGTCCGCATCGATCAAAACCGCCAGATTTTCGCTCTTTTCATCAGCCATAATATTCCTCGTTCCTGTAAATGGGTTGCGTTCACTCCGATTTAATAAATCCCCGCCTGGCACCCGGCTGCGATGGTCTTTCCCAGTTCCCGGCACGCCCTTAGTATGCTGTCGGTCACCACGCCCCGGGCTATCAACGGCTCGTAGACTTTCTTGAGGGGATAGCCCAGACAGATCCGCTCGATCTGACTCAAGGACCCGCGGCCGTCATTGCCGGCGCTGATAAATACCACATACGGCTTTTTAAAGACCCGTTTGTCCGTCCTGGCCGGTTCATAGGTCCGATCAAAAAAGTCCTTGACCCTGCCGGCCATGGCGCCGAAATACTCAGGGGACCCAATGGCCAGTCCGTCGCAGCCTAAAAGGTCCTCCAGGGTCGCTTCCGGAGCCGGTTTAAGATCCCCCGTGACACCGTCAATGGACTCGACGCCGCGCGCCACCTCTTCGGCCATGGCTTTTGTATTTCCGCTCTGGGAGTGGTAGATGATCAAAATGCGCGTCACGGGCTTTCCCATCAAAAGGGATAATCATGTATAACGGCCATAATTTTTTATATCACAAAAAAGGCTGATTGTACATGGTTATGCCCGATACCGGCATGGGGTTCATTTACAATTCCGACAACTTGTTTGCAGTCCTATCCCCTAAACAACCCTTGATTTTCCGGTTTTCCCCCCACTTTTCCGCTTTGACACCCCATCCCCTTTTTCCTATACTTGTTTATATGACCCAGTGCATTTCATCGCCGCCTTTCGGGCAGTACGCGGCAGCCCGTCAATTTACAATGCCCGCACGCAAGTAAATAAAATGCCCGGCCCAGGACCACAACCATCATGAGAATACGGCCCTTCCCGTGCTCCACTGCCATCATCCTCCTGGTCCTGGCCCAAGGGGCCTTTTTCCTGGCATGTTCATCCTTGAACGACGAGACAAACTCCGGCCCCGCACTCACCCGATGGATGTCCAAGCCGCATAATCCGGGCATGGTGGCCGTTCTCCCCTTTGTCAATGAGACCGATGTTCCGGACATCGAGGTCCTGAACCGGGAGAGTTTTTACAGCCAGTTCAGTGCCCTTAATTATTATGACCTGGAACTCAACCGGGTCGATCAGGCCCTTCACATGGCCGAGAAGTGCTCGGGCAAACCGTGGACAGCGCTGACCCCCAAGCAACTGGGCCAGATATTACACGCCGACCTGCTCATTTACGGCAGGGTCAAGGCCTTGGACAAATATTATCTCGGGATTTACGCCCAGATCGCCCTGAAAGTGGACATACGGGTGGTCCACAGCAAAACCGGAAAAACCCGGTGGGAAAAAACCATGGTCAGACGGTCCCATGAAGGGGGGCTCCCCATTGGCCTGTTCGGGATTGCACCGGCCGCCATCCGGTCCGGCCTGCATCTGCGCGAGGAGGCCACCATCGCCCTGGTGGATCGATTGAACCGGGATCTGGTGGCACAAATGCCCAACCCCGAGTTTCCCCGGGTATTGCCGACCGTGATAGAGATTCAGGTGGCCTCCTTCCAGGACAGAAAAAAGGCGGAACACACCCTTCAACAGCTTCACGGAAAAGGCCTGCACTCATGGATCCGGGAGGTAAACCTGAAATCGCATGTGTGGCACCGGGTCTTTCTGGGTCCTTTTTACAGTCCCTTGGAGGCCGAGGCGGTGCGCCAGCGGGTGAAGCGGGATACGGAATTTGACCCCATTATCATTCACCTGGAGTAGACGGCGTTGGATCTCTATCAGGCCCTCATAAAACCTCACCTCTGATCCGTCTCCACCTCCATGCTTTTCATGACCTCGGCCTGCACGCTCTCCCAGATGGTGCGCTTGATCTCCATGAACCGATTGGAGAGCTGGACATCGGCGTTGCGCGGGTAGGGGAGATCATTCACAATCTCCTGGGCAATGCGGCCGGGCCGGGCGGTCATGACCACAATCCTGGAGGAGAGGAGCAGGGCCTCATCAATGGAGTGGGTGATAAACAGGATGGTCTTGCGGTGCTTTTCGTAGATGCGAACCAGCTGCTCCTGTAATACCTGACGGGTCATGGCGTCCAGGGCGGCAAAGGGTTCGTCTAAAAGCATCACCTTGGGATTGTTGGCCAAAGAGCGGGCAATGGACACCCGCTGCTTCATCCCCCCGGACAGATGATGGGGATAGGTGGTTTCAAAGCCGTTTAAGCCCACCATGTCAATGAACTTGGCGGCCCGGTTTCGACGCTCCGATCTGGGCATGCGCTTCATCTTGAGGCCGAATTCCACATTGGCCTGAACCGTTTTCCAGGGAAACAGGGCATAATGCTGAAAGATCATGCCGCATTCCGGCGTAATGCCCGTCACCGGTTCCCCGTCCAGCAGAATTCGTCCCCGGGTGGGGGCGTCAAAGCCGGCCACCAGGTTCAGGAGCGTGGTTTTTCCGCAGCCCGATGCCCCCACGATCACCACAAATTCGCCCTCGTTCACATCCAGGGAGAGTTCCCGGAGCGCCGTCACCTCCCCCTGCTTGCCGGAAAAGATCTTGGAGACCTTCCGGATGGATATTTTGGTGCCGTTTTCTACTGGGTCCACGGCAGCAGTCTCCGCTCAAATCTGCGGAATATCACGTCGATAATCAAGACCGTTATGCTGATCATCACCATGCCCAACAGGACGGTATCGGTCTGAAAATATTCCTTTCCGTTCATAATCATAAAGCCCAGACCTTGCCGGGCCGCCACCAGTTCGGCAGAGATGATGCAGGTCCATGCAATCCCCAGCATGACCTTGAGCCCGGCAATAATCTGGGGCAGAGAACCGGGCAGGATCACCTCCCGCATCACATCCACCCTGGAGGCCCCCAGATTCCGGGCCGCCCGAATCAACAGGGGATCGATGTTCTTGGTGGCCTCAATGATATACAGCAGGGAGGGGGCAAAAGAACCCATGAACACGATGGCGTACTTCTGGGTTTCGGTGATGCCCAGCCACAGCAGGGACAGGGGGATCCAGCTCATGGAGGGGAGGGGCCGCAACAAAGAGATGAAGGGATCGAACACGGCCCTGAAAAACCCGAAAGACCCCAAGAAAATCCCAAAGGGGATGGCCACCAAGCTGGAGACCATGAACCCCACCATCACCCGCCGGGTGGAGGCCAGGGTATGGGCGATCAGCTGGCCGTTGTCGATCATCTTTACGGCCCGGGACAGCACCTTGCTGGGGGCGGGCAGGAACAGGGGCTCGATGAGGCCCTTACGGCACACCAGTTCCCAGATGGTGAGAAATACCAGTAAGGAAGCGATACCGATGATTAGTGATTTGCCGGTTTGGTGGTCTTTCATGGATTCATCTCCCTAGGAAAAAGGCTACGGTACCAGACGCTCGGCAATCCAGTCCTTCACATGGGGGACGTTATCGATCTGCCCGTGCTTTACCAGAAATCGGGCCAACTGCTGCATGCCGGTCACAAACTCCCCCGGCTCAATCATCAGGGCCTTTTGTTGATTCCCCGGAATCCAGGTGATGTCCCTGAGCACGGCCATTTGATCCGCCATGCTCAAGTGAGTCAGCTTCACCAATACCTCGGCACAGGCTTCGGGATCATGGGTCAGCAGGTCCACGGCCTCGAAATACCCCTTTACAAAGGCCCGGCAGGTATTGGGATATTGTTGGGCAAACTCGGTACGGACCACCAGCAGATCCGGACCGGGGCCGATCCGGTATTCTTGATACAGGCTGAACTGGGTGTCGTCCACCAACAGATGATGGCCCGGCATGTGGAGCAGTTTGTTGAAATGGGGGGTCCAGGCCGCACAGGCGTCGATCTCTCCGGACCGCAGGGCCGCGGGCATCTCGTTCACCTTCAGGTTGATCAGGGTGAGGTCCTTTTCCGGATCCAGATTATTCTGGGCCAGGATATCCAGCACCAGCACGTGGGCGCTGGAAGCAAACGGTGCGGCCAGTCGTTTTCCCTTGAGGGCCTTACCATCTTTTATATCTTCCTTGGCGATAATCCCTTCCACTGTGGCGTAGGAATCCTGGGTCCCGAAGGCCATGAACGCCTTAGTGCCGGCCGCCATGAGGGCGATGGCGGAGATGCACCCGGTGGAGGCCACATCCACGTCGCCCGCCACCAGAGACCCCATCCGGCCCGAGGACGCATAAAAGTTCTGAAACAACACGCCCAGACCGTGCTTTTTGAACAGGCCTTTTTCGATCCCCACCCAGGCCGGATAATGGCCCAGCCAGGAGGAGCCGCCGTATACCACGGTGACCTTTTCGGGTTGTGCATAGGCCCCCATGGAAAAACCGGCCGTCATGAGGACCGCAACGGCGATCAAACCTCTTTTCCACCATTTTTTCATGTCTCTTTCCTCCTTCACGCTTTTACGGGCACACCCGTCTCCATGGGGTCGACCTTCCGGCTTCTCTGCAACAGACCCGGATTTACGCCACCGGGGCATCATCAAACCCGGGTCGTTTAAAGGCCCTGGCATGGGGGAATTCCTTTTCGGTCATGTCCCGCAATCGGGTCAGAGAGTCGATGATTTTCAATACCCCTTTATCTTTCGGGAAATAGCCGGCCATGGTCCCCCAGGCCCCCATGGACCTGTCTATCCCGATCAGGGCCACCTTGGCCGATCCGTCGGAGTCTTTGGGAAAATCGTCCAAGGACCATTTGCGCTCATTGTGTTTGCTGCTCAAGGCCCTTTTGATCTTCACATGAATCTGATATTGATACCAGCTGATGACCTCGACGATCTCTTTCACGGGAACAGGCCCTTCCACCGGTTGGGAATGCACCAATCTGAGGCCGGGCGCCGGCTCCTGGTGCCGGGCCTTGTCCAGCAGCAGCGATTCATTTTCCTGCATCCACGCAGTCACCCGATCCGCATAGTGCCGCGACATGGACCCCAGGATAGGGACCACGGTCCCGTCATCTTCCGATTCCACGGGCTCAATGTGATCCAGATCAATACCCGCCTCCTCGGCCATATCCCGTATCAGTTCAAAGGCCGTTTCCAGGGACTCCATAATGGTGTTCCAGAAGGCCTCGCTGTCCGCTTCCAGTTCATTTAGATGCGCTCCTTCATCAAGCTCGCAATTGAGGCATCTCGAGGTGAACGGGCATCTCTCACACCACCTGTCACAATAATTGTAGATGCCCGGAATATTCTCCGGATTCCGGGCCTTTTCCAACAATGCCCGCTTTCGGGATTCCCGGTCAGATTCTGTGTCCATACCTTTTTTGTATCCTCAAATAGTCCCCGTCCATATCCTGGGATTAATCCATCGCATTCTAACAGTATCGGCCTGTTTTGTCGAATGCACCAGTGGCTCGTTCAAATCCCCCTCTCAGGCCTGGTAAATGTCACGGACCAGATTCCTAAACCATGCCGGTCTTTCCAGCAAAACGTATACCAGCAAAAGCGCAGTAAAGGGAACGGGAATCACCATATCCATGACGGCCAGGATAATGAGGACTATCAATATCTTGGTTTTCATATGCATCTCCCGGGATTTTTTCCACGTATGGGTTGTCATTCAAATTTTCATTTCCGTCCCCCATATACCATCAATGGGTCCGAGAGGGAAAGGTGGTCACATCCGGCCTTTTTGGAAAGACGCGTCAGAAACCGGCGGCGACCCCGGCTTCCAGAGCTCGCACCTTAACGGACCTTGACCGGGATCCGGCTTTTGGATATCCTACCGCAAATTTGTGGATTCCTTTGGATTTTTTAATATCGGCTCACCGGTACCGGCGATGTCCCGCTGAAAAACCCGGAGGTCCGGCGGCTCTATTTGGGTGGGTAAGCGCCCCCATGCTGGGAACCCGCTATCTTTATGAGGAGATTTATCTTGGATGAAAGAATGAGAAGAGAGGGTTCACTGAGTGTAAACACGGACAGGGTGTTCCTGCACGTGGCCACCTCGTTTGTGGAAAACACGGCCATCGGCCTGGGCCTGGACAAGCCCCAGGCCTTGTCCCTTACCCTCGCGACCGAGGAAATTTTTGAATATCTTTGTGAGATTGCATCCCCTGAAAAGGCGGTTCATATCCGGTGCCGAAGCGGGGGCTATTATGTTCAGGTGGAATTTGTATTCTTTGTGGAATCATTCGACCTGCATGCCTTCAATCTTACGGCCGGGGGATCGATTGATGTTGAAACCAACCCCGATGAGATGCGGCTCCTGATTGCCTCCCGGGCGGTGGATCGATTCGAACTCAACGAAGACAAAGATCAGGGGTTGTGTTTGTTGCTGGTCAAGGAAAAGGCCTATCCCGCCCTGACGGACGAGCCGGTTCCCCCGGCCAGGCCCCTGAAGGAATTTTCAGTCCGCGATGCGGGGCCGGAAGAGCTGAAGATTTTCTCTCAACTGACAGATTTCTATTATCAAAGACAAATCACGCCCACTTTCCTCCAATATCCTGGAAAACTGGTGGACATGGTGAAAGGAGGGCACTACCAAACCGCCCTCGCAGTGGACACGGAGGGTCATGTGGGCGGCGGAATTGTCTGGCACTGGAGAAACGCAAGGATCGTCGAAGGCTTTGGGCCGTACGTTTTTAATCAGCCGACCCAGACGGCTATGGCCGGCAGACTGGTGGAGGCGTGTTTAGGCGCCATTGCACGCACCCCTGCCATGGGGCTGTTGGTCCAATATCCAACCCACGATTTGCCTAAGGCGTACTTCGAACCTTTGGGACATATTCAGGTTTACCGGGAAAATGAATCCAAGGTTGTTTTAAATGCCTACTTTCGTCAGATGCATGAGGACGCCGGTGCTGCGGTGTGGTCGCATCCGGACCTCCAGAGATTTCTCCAAAAGGCCTATGATGAACTGGCACTGCCCAGAGAGATTCGCCTCATGAAGCATCAGGGAGAATTTCGATCCCGCCATTCGGTCCTCGCAACGCGATTTGACCTTGCGCATAATCGGGTAGATTTAAGGCCTATACGTCCGGGAATGGACCTTCACGAAAACGTGGTCAAGCATCTTAAGCTTTTGGCTCAGGAGGGCGTCCGAAATATCTTTTTTGTCATGGACCTGGCTGTTTCATGGCAGGCGCATTTCACGCCTTCTCTTCTTCAAAACGGCCTCGAACCCAAAATGGTGCTCCCCTATGCGGGAAAGGGCGATGAGGTGGTCTTTCAACTCAAGGGGCCATCATGATGAAAGCCCCTCCCTTGAACAAGCTGGTCCCTGCCCACGTATTGGAGTTTGAGCCGTATATTCCCAGCAAACCCGAGGACGAACTCATGCGGTTGTACGGGTGCTCACGCCTTTTCAGGCTGAACAACAACGAAAACCCTCTGGGACCCCCGGCGTCGGCACAGGCGGTCATCAAGAGGTTCCCGCCGCCCCGGGCATCGATTTATCCCAGCGGCGACGCCTATCATCTGCGCCGCAAACTGGCACTACACTTGGGGCTTCATCCGGATCAGTTTCTGGTGGGCAACGGCGCCAATGAAGTGATCGGTTTTGTGATAAAGGCCTTTTGCCAGGAGGGCGACAATATCATCACCGCGGACAAGACCTTTGCCGTCTATGAATGGGTGGCCAAATTCTCCGGCTGTGAGGCCAGGCTGATCCCCCTGAAAGACTTCGCATTTGATGACGAGGCCATCCTGGAAGCCATAGACGACCGCACCAAAATCGTATTTCTGTGCAATCCCAATAATCCCACAGGCACTTATTGGAGTGAGCGTCGGCTTCGGCGGTTCTTGGATCGAATCAACGGCCGCCAGATCGTGGTGGTGGATGAAGCCTATTTTGAGTTCGTCGAACAAGCAGATTATCCCGACGGTATCTCCATGATATCCCAATACCCCAACCTGGTCATCTTCCGGACCTTCAGCAAGATGTACGCCCTGGCCGGGCTCCGCATCGGCTATCTAACCGGGACTCGCGAAGTGGTGGATATCATCCGAAGGACCTGTGTGGTCTATTCAGTAAACACCCTTGCCCAGGAGGCGGCCCTGGTAGCCATGGACGATCCGGAACACATCCAGAACACCCGGGACATGGTACGCCGGGGCAAGGCCCTGGTGACCCGGGAACTAAGGCGCATGGGCCTTGATTTTGTAAACGGCGAAGGGCCTTTCCTCATGATCCAGCTGCCCATGAGCGACACCCTGGCCTACCGGAAACTCATGGCCCAGGGGGTCATGGTGCGCACCATGACCGGGTTTCGGTTTCCCAATTACATCCGCCTGACCATTGCCAGAATGGAAGCCATGAAGGTGTTTGTGGAAAGCCTGGCAAAGGCACTTCCAGAAGAGCGGGCATGGGAAGGGTTATAACCGAGCATGGAGCCCTCCTGACTTGGCCGAATGCAGCAAGTTGAGACACAGCCCCGCACCGCCCATGCTGAGCAGGCCGGCGAAATAGAAAAGCAGCGTAAATCCCATCTGTTCAACGATCACACTGCCGATGAGGGGCCCGATGAAGTACCCCCCCTGAAGCATCTGCAGCCCCAGGTTGGCATTATAGGCCCTGAAACGGGTTTCGGAGACGTCAAACATCAAGCTGTTGAAGACCGGCAAGCAGATCCCCCATCCCAGCCCCAGGAGCACGCCCAGGCCCATCAACCACCACCGGCAGGTCACGTGGCCCAGAACACCGTAGCATACGGCCAGCACCACAAGGGTGGCCGTCAGGAGCCGTGTCTTATCCATGCGGTCGAATCGCTTCCCGGCCACCAGGCGCACACCGATCTGGGAGAGGGTGCTTAAGGTGAAAAAGAACCCCACGCTGCCCAGACTGCTGTGCTTCGCGTAACCGGCCAGGAAAAAAAATACCAGAGATTCGCCACTGTACAAGGCCAGCATGGCCCCCAGGAGCGTCAGAATACGGCCGGTCCGCAGGTTTGTTTTGATCTCAGGCCATGTAAGTCTCACCGAAACCTTCGCGGTATCCCCTGCCCTGCCTGCGGGTCCCATGAGACAAACCACCGGGAAGACCATCACCGTGAGCCCGGCAAAGGCCAGGAGAACGTCTGTAAATCCGCTGAAAACCCTGTCCAGGTACGGCCAGAGAGGCGGCACCATGGTGTTTGGCAGGAGAACCACCACAGACATGATGCCAAAGGCCTGGGCACTTCGGTCCAAAGGGATGTGGGGCACCAGCAGCGCCATTAAGGCCGAACCCATCACGACGAAGCCCAGGCCGTGCAGGCACCGCACCGCCAGCATGGACCAGAACCCTGCGGCAAGGCTGTAAGCACAAAGAGCGCCAATGATCAGGACACTGCCCAGAAGCATAAAGCGACGGGCATTGGTTTCATTGAACCATGGGCTGATCAACGGACGCAGGGACAGGGATACACCTGAAAAGACCCCCATGAGCAGGCCGTAACAATGGGGATCTATAGGCAACTGCTCGAGATAATTGTAATACTTGAAGAAAATGGATATATTGGCATATACAAGCAGCGAGGCCAGCATGAGGAGTGTAAATGGGCGCGTCCATAGGCGGGGGGCGTCTTTTGGAAAGTTTTCAGGCAGGAGGAATGCTTCTCTACCGCTCAATAGGGCCCCCGAGCTTATCCATACAAAGCCAAACGCAACAGCATGTCGGGCGCGTAGGAGTCGGCCGTATATTTTTCAGTCCCCGCGGCCCTGGCGGGTGCATCGACCCTGGCCAGGGGAGACCCGATCTGAGGAACCTTCCCAAAACACGGTCGTTTTTTCCCGGGATTTGATTCAGATATATTCGTCATGGTTCTCATGCCGGCGCCCAGCCCCATATCCTCGCAATGCTCGGCAAGGTAACACAATCCGTACGTTCCGTAAAGATGGCTGCCGGCCCATAATGCAAAAGTCATGAATCCGGAGTGCCGAGGCCGCAAGGCTTGGGCCCCTGGAGCATCCTGTCCGGTTGACCATCGAATGCCTTTTGAGTATTCTGTCGCTGTCGTGTTGCATTCGAGGGGGACATGAGGGGTAAGGCTCCCCTCCAAGGAGGCTGAAAATGAAAACAGAGGCGGCGGCTGTCATCAAACCGGGTCAAACATGGGAGGTGGACCTCTTTCGTCCCGAGGATGCTGAAGGGGTGGCCCGGCTTTTCTTGCGTGTTTATGGTGAGGACTACCCCATCCGTACCTATGTGGAGCCCAAACGACTCATTGCAGAAAACCGCAACGGCACTATCATCTCCAGTGTGGCCAGGACCCAAAAAGGGGATGTCGTCGGTCACAATGCGCTCTTCAGAATGCCCCCTTATGAACGGATCTATGAATCCGGCGCGGGGGTGGTCCACACAGACTACCGGGGCGGAAAGGGGATATTCACCCGGCTGGCCGCCCACGGGCAAGAGGTGGCGGCCCGTCAGTTTGATGTAGAGGCCATTTATGGAGAACCGCTCTTAAGTCACGTGTTCAGCCAGAAAATGTGCCATACCCTGGGCTGGATCACCCATGCCGTGGAAGTGAACCTGATGCCTGAAGCGGCCTATGAAAAGGAAAAGGGCGCCGCCGGTCGGGTGTCGGTGCTGCTGGATGTGAAAACCATCGTTTCCCACCCCCACCCGGTTCACCTCCCTTCCGCCTATCTGGACGTCCTCGCCTTCCTTTACCAGGGGCTGGATGATGACCGGGAATTGCTTCCCGCTGAAGAAGAGCTCCCGTCGGATGTGAAGACCCGCATCCAGGTCCAGGCCTTCGACTTTGCCCGGGCGGCCCGGGTGACCGTCCATGCGGCAGGGGCCGACCTGGGCCTTGTCGTGGACACGCTTGAAGCGGATCTCAACCAGCGGGGCATCGAGGTCATTCAGATCTGGCTCAACCTAAACTGGCCCTGGATTGGTGCGGCCGTGGACATTTTGAGGACAAAACAGTTCTTTTTGGGAGGCCTGCTTCCCCGGTGGTTCAATACGGACGGTCTGCTCATGCAGAAGGTAACCGGAGCTCCCCAATGGGAGAATCTCCACATTCATTTTGAGCGGGCCAAGACATTGGTGCAAATGGTCAAAGACGACTGGCGTGAGGTGGGGGGCTCCCGGTGAAACCCCCAGTAGAAGATAAAACGGCGCAAATACCCAAGGCGGAACTCCATGTCCACCTGGAGGGAAGTGTGGGCATCCACACCCTGAATCGGTTGCGCCGGCGACACGGAAAGCCGCCGATCCACGAAAGCCCCTATGGTTTTGATGGGTTTGATGCATTCAACCGGGTTTTCCTGTTTCTCTCAAGCCTGCTCAGAGCGGAAGCGGACTTTCATCAAATGGCGATGGACTTTGCGGCCCATCAGGCCGCTGACCGCATCCTATACACTGAGGCCTCTTTCATGCCCCTGTTTCACATATCCAGGGGCGTCGCCGAAGAGGCCCTTTTCAGGGGGATTGAATCCGGTCTGGCTGAAGGGGAAAGACGCCATGGGGTAACGGTACGCCTGATCGTTTCCATCCCCAGGATCGCGGGTCCAGAAGGGGGAGAAAAGACCCTGGCGCTGATTGAAAAACACCGGACCCCCCGAATGGTTGGAATTGATCTGGCCGGTACTGAAACGGAAAATGATGTGGCCCCCTTTGCCCCGACATTCCACAAGGCCGGCCATATGGGGCTTCATAGGGTGGCCCATGCCGGCGAATTCGGTGGATCCGGCCAGGTTCAACAGGCAGTGGACCTCCTCGGGGTGGAACGTGTGGGCCACGGGATCAATGCGATCCGGGACACGGAC
>JAIPDZ010000100.1 GCA_021737425.1 Deltaproteobacteria bacterium | reverse complement strand
CAGCAGGAAATCGCCGATGCCGCCTACCACTATCAACGACAGGTGGATGATACGGAAAAGGTGGTGGTAGGGGTCAACAAATATGTGACCGAGGAAGAGCTGCCCGTGGAGACATTGGAGATTGACGAGGCCCTGGAGAGTCTCCAGATCGAAAAGACCAACCGGGTGAAGACCGAGCGGAATACTGCAGAGGTGAAGGAGGACCTGGAACGGGTGGGGGAGGCCTGTTCAGGTTCCCGGAACGTGATGGAATCCGTAATTGCAGCGGTCAAGGCGGGCGCCACCCTGCAGGAGGTTTGCGACGTTTACCGAAAGGTGTTTGGCGAGTACAGGGATCCGGGCATCTACTGAGTTCGGGCGGGTATATGAACCGGTGTCAGGTTTCGGGTGTCAGGTGTCCGGCAGAGGAGGTATGTGGCACGGGCTGCTGAAACCGGACACCTCAACACTGACCACTAACTATGGTGGCGACCGTGGGGTCGCGGGATGAATGCGGATAAGGGGAAACTATGAAACAGAAAAGAAGGGTAAGGGTGATGGTGGCCAAGCCGGGTCTGGACGGTCATGACCGGGGGGCCCGGATAATCGCCAGGGCCTACCGGGATGCCGGTTTTGAGGTGGTGTATACGGGACTGCATCAGACCCCCGAGGAGATCGTGGAGGCGGCCATCCAGGAAGATGTGGACATGATCGGTCTGTCCAGCCTGGCCGGGGCCCACAGATACCTGTTTCCGGCCGTGGTCAATCTGCTGCGGGAAAGGGGCGCAGACGATATCGTGGTCTGCGGGGGAGGGATTATTCCGGATGAAGACCTGGAAAAACTGAAGCAGGCGGGTATCAAGCAGATTTTTACGCCAGGGACTCCTTTGGAGGAGATCGTGACCTGGGTCAAGGAAAACGTTACGCCCCGGTAAGGCCGGAAAGGACCAATCATGGCAATGAGCAGTTTGGCGGAGAAGGTGGTGGCCGGCGATGTTCGCTCCGTGGCCCGCCTCATACGGGATATCGATGACGGAATTACAGAGGTGAGGGAGGTCTTGAAAGATCTCTATCCCCATACCGGAAATGCCTATGTGGTGGGGATCACCGGTTCCCCGGGGGTGGGAAAGAGCACTCTGGTGGACCAGATGGTGGCCCATCTCAGGGAGCGGGGCAAGACCGTGGGCGTACTGGCAGTGGACCCCACCAGTCCCTTTAGCGGCGGGGCCATCCTGGGGGACCGCGTAAGAATGCAGCGACACAGCATGGACCAGGGGGTGTTCATCCGGTCGTTGGCCACCCGGGGGCATTTCGGGGGGCTGACCCAATCCACCCGCAGTGCCATTGACGTGCTGGATGCCATGGGTAAGGACTACATCCTGGTGGAGACCGTGGGGGTGGGCCAGGATGAGGTGGATGTGGTCAGAAGCGCCCATACCACGGTCATCGTGGTGGTCCCGGGCATGGGAGATGATATCCAGGCCATCAAAGCAGGGATCCTGGAGGTGGGGGATATCTTCGTTATCAATAAGGCGGATCGGGAGGGAACGGACAAGACCCTGTCCGATCTCCGATTGATGATCGAGATGGACCAGAAGAAATACGATGAAGGCGGATGGAAGCCCCCCATCCTGAAGGTGGAAGCGGTGTTTGACAAGGGAGTGGCGGAATTCATAGATGAGATCGACCGTCACGCCCGGTATTTGGTGGATTCAGGCATCGGGCTGCACTTCAGAAGCAACCAGGAGAGGGTGCGTCAGGAACTGGCCGAAATGGTGAAGGGCCGCCTCATCGAAGAGGTGTTGAACACCCTGACCGATACCGGGGACTTTGACCGTGCCGTGGAATCGATTACCGAGGGAAACACGGATCCCTACACCGCCTGCGACCAACTGGTGTTGCCCACCATAAGACATTCTAAGGAGTCACGTGATTGAACCGCCCTTCGGCCTGTTCTGGTGGATACGTCAAATGTTTCTGACCGCTGCGGGTGGTTTCTTTTTGCTGTTCGGAATCCACGTCCTGATCGGTGCGTACACCCTGAAAGATCCCTATTCATTCATTTTGACCTTTTTTGCGTCCAATCTAATCATCCTCATCAGCGCCACGCTGATCCTGGGGTTTGTGTTGCGCATGATCAAGGTGTACCGGATGTCCAGGGGTTCGGATCACGAATCCGGCGAGGGATGAGCCGCTCTGCAACCGCCAACCATAACCGCAACAGGGAGGTCATAGACATGCCGCGAGCCAAGAAAAGCCAACCCATTGGAAAACGGCTGATGAAGCTTAGAAAGGAGAAAAAGCTGACCCTCAAGCATCTCGCCAATGAGACCGGGCTCGCCCCCGCCTTTATCTCCAATGTGGAGAAAGGGGAGGTGATCCCGCCGGTGGCGGTGATCCTGCAGCTCTCCAGGGCCCTGGATATCGATTCCGGGGCCCTGCTCTCCGAAGAAAAACGGCAGGCCGACAAGCAGTCCGAGGCAGACTATGACAAAAGGACCGCCACCTACACCTATGAGACCCTCACGCCCGCGGCCAAGCACAAGCACCTGAAGGCCTTTAGGATATTTATAGACCCCAAGTCTGAGCACAAGTCGGTGAGCTACCAGCACCTGGGCGAAGAGTTCCAGTATGTGCTCAAGGGCGAAGTGGAGGTCATGGTGGGGGAAAACAAAAATATCCTAAAACCGGGTCAGAGCATCCATTTCAATTCCGCCATCCCCCATAAGCTGAGAAATATCAGCTCCCAAAAGGCGGAGCTGGTGGTGGTGCTGTATACACCGTAAATCGGGAGACAATCAATGGCGTATCAGTTGAATGAAGAACAGCGGATGATCCGTGCCATGGTCAGGGATTTTGCCAGAGACGTGGTACTGCCCACAGCGGCGGAAAGGGATAGGACCCAGGCATTCCCTTCGGAGAGTCTGAAGCAGATGGGAGAACTGGGGCTCATGGGGATGAACGTGCCCCCGGAATATAACGGGGCGGGCGTGGATACGGTCAGCTATTCCCTGGCCCTTCAGGAGATCGCCTATGCCTGCGCCTCCACTGCGGTGGTCATGTCGGTCCATAATTCCGTGGCCTGCGGACCCATCTACCTCTACGGTTCTGATTATCTCAAAGAGACCTTTTTAAAGCCGCTGGCGGCCGGGCAGAAGATCGGCTCATTCGCCCTGACCGAGGCCGGGGCCGGGTCGGATCCGGCCAGCCAGAAGACCCGGGCGGTTCGGGACGGGGACACCTATGTGATCAACGGCAGCAAGATGTTCATCACCACGGGAAAAAATTCGGATTTGACCGTGGTGACCGCCTATACGGACAAGGGCCAGCGGCATCGGGGGATCAGTGCCTTTGTGGTGGAAAAGGGAACGCCCGGGTTTTCGGTGGGCAAGGAAGAGGAGAAGATGGGACTCCGGGCCTCGGATACAGCGGAATTGATTTTTGAGGACTGCCGGGTGCCTGCCCGCAATATCGTGGGCCGGGAGGGGGACGGATTTGTGATTGCCATGACCTCTCTCGACGGGGGGAGGATCGGCATCTCCTCACAATCCGTGGGGGTGGCCCAGGCCTGTTTGGATGCAGCGGTGAGCTATGCAAAACAACGGGTGCAGTTCGGTAAGACCATCGCCCAGTTCCAGGGAATTCGATGGATGATTGCAGATATGGCCACGCAGATCGAGGCAGCCCGGCTCCTGACCTTCAATGCGGCCTCCATGCGGGACCGGGGGGAAAATTACAGCGGGGCCGCCTCCATGGCCAAGGTGTTCGCCTCTGAAATGGCCAACAAGGTGGCTTATCAGACCATTCAGATCCACGGCGGATACGGCTATATCAAGGAGTTTCCGGTGGAGCGGTATTACCGGGATGTCCGGGTCTTTACCATCTACGAGGGGACTTCGGAGATTCAGCGCAAGGTGATCGCCAATCACGTGATCGGGAAATGAGGTTTCGGGTGTCAGGTTTCAGGTGTCAGAGGAGCCTTTGGCCGGAAAGTGACCCGCCCAAGTCGACTGGATAACGCCATGTCCCCTTGGCCCATTACGCCTCGCCCCTGTTGAACTTTTCACATCCGATGACCTGAAACCCGAAACCTGACACCTGAAACCTGGATACCCCATCACTCCCGCACCTGGACCAGTGCTTTTTTGACAATGTCTATGTGAGATAAAACCTTTTGATGCAAAGGGGATGAGGGATATTTGTCAGCCAGCGCTTTAAGTATTTCGAAGGAGTGTTGAAGGAGTTGCTCCTTTTTGGAAGGGTCCTGGGTCCTTCTGGCCTCCAGGAAAAGGGTTGCGGCCCGGTTCCGTTCCCGGTTAATGATATTTTCCACGGCCCGTTCTCTCAGGGCCTTGGATTCGGCCATGAATTCCTCATCCCCCTCGATTTCACTGAGTTTGTCCATGGCATCTTCGAATTTTTCCGCTTCCAAGAGACGCTTCGCGCCCTCTAAGGTCTCCTGGACATAGGCCTCCCGGATCATCCGTTCTTCTTCATATTCCTGTGCCAGCGCCTCTATTTTTTGCAGGTATGTATCGATGGCCTCTGTCTGCTCAGGGTCTTCGAATGTCAACCGGTGTCGGATGAGCAGGAGTTTCGCCTCCTGGAATTGGTTCTTCTCCAGAAGCGCATCCACCGCCTCAAGGAGTGGGTCCAGTTCGGTGAAGGTGGCCAGGCCGGGTTTGGGGCCCGCGGCCCCCGGGGGGGGGCTTTCCATGGTTGGGGGGGATACCGTACCCCCCCCTTGAAGCGCCCGGTTCAGGTCTTTGATGAGGGCCGCTCTTTGGTCCTGAATATCAGACAGGGCCTCGTAATGCACCACGGCCTCTTCTTTTTCCCCCAGTTTGAGGGCCCACTGGGCCAAATCGGCCCTCAGCTGTATGGGATCAGGGAGTTGATCCAGCTTCCGGATCACCGATTTCCCTATTGAAACGGCCTCCTTCAATTCCCCTTCCTGTCCCAGGGCCACGGCGTACAGAATGGCGGTGTCAGGGGTGAGGGCCGCCTGGCCGAAGAGGGACTCCAGGCGGCGGCAGGCCTGGACCACATAGGGAAAATTGCGGTTGGAGAAGGCCTCTGAGATATCCTGTTTCATCTGGAAATAGGCCCTCATGTTGGATAAACCGCCCTGCCGTGAAAAGGGGGTTTCAAAATAGGCCTGTTCCGTGTAGGTCAGGGTCTCAAACAGGGAGCGGACCACACGGTCATAGGTCTCCAAGGTCAGATGACGGTCCTGGGAGAGCTTTTGGATGTCCCTGTAGGTATCCAGGAGATATCGGGCCAGCTTTTCTTTCTCTTTGCTCAGCCCCTTTTGGCGTAACAGGGTTTCAAGGGACTGGATCTGCTCCTCAATGGCCTGGGGAGGGATGGACAGGGGGGCGGTCCGGGCCGGGGGTCCAGCCGGCAGGGTGGTTCGGGGAGGGGAAGCGCACCCCAGGATTCCCATGAGGCCGATGAGGATGAAAGAGGCCATGCACTGTCTCATTTGATTTTCTCCCTTCGAGGGTCCACCCCGGCGCGACTTGGCGACAATTTGAGTCACGGGCCTGAGTGTTATCAAAAATCGGTATTTGCTGTTGCTTCATCATGTCCAGGTCTGGGCCAGGGTTCAAATACCCTTTTCAGTTTCAGATCATTGCCCTGAATCTCTGCCTCGGTGCGAATCCGAGGATGCGAGGGGGCTGCCTCGGTATACGGAGGCACGGGCAGGCCGGTGACCGGTGAGACCCCAATTTCTTTCATATCCGCCTCCGTAGGCGGTTCCAGCAGGGCCCCGAAGGCAAAATCTGCGGGCTGAAGCCCGTTTTTATAATCAGCCGAGGTCACCACGGCATTGGCCGTATCGATCCATAAGGGAAGGGCGCCCGAGGAGCCGTAAATGGTCAGGTGCCTTGATTTCATGGGGCGATTATCGTCATACCCCACATAAGCGGCGATCACATACCCGTTTTTAGGGTCCAGCCGCCCCGAAGTCCTGTTCAGGCCGGGGATCAGCCCCACGAAACTGGAATTGGTAAACCGGTTGGCGGTCCCGGTCTTGCCGAAGGTGGGTATGGGGACATCAAATACCCGAATGGCCTCTTTGGCCTTGCGGCCGGTGCCCCAGGTCATCACCTTTTTGAGGATCTCCGCGATCAGATGGGAGACCCTTTCTGATACCCCCTCGTGGGCCTGGGGCCGGTACTCATAGATGGTTTTCCCCTGACGGTCCACGATCTTTTGGATGATGGGAACCATGGCGGGCGCCGGGGAGAGGAGGTGGTGCCTGCCGGTCAGCAGGGTATCATAGGCCACCGCGGCCTCCATGATGCTGACGGCATTGGGTCCTAAAGGGAAGGAGAGCACCGGATCCAGGTCGGTGGAAATGCCGATCCTCTCGGAAAGATAGACCACAAAGGTCAGGTTGACCAGGGTCCTGAAATCCCGAATCCGGGACAGGACATCCAGGCTGTAACGCTGCAGGTTCCGCAAGTCCTCATACTCCGCCTGCATGGACTGATGAAGAATGCGGAGGGTGCCGGCGGGCAGCAGGCCGTCAATGAAGACCTGTTCCGCCGTTTGAGGGGACAGGGGGTGTTCACGGATCCATTGGGGGCTCACCTGTACCAGGGCCGGGGGCTCCAGGGCCTCCGGATTCCGGGTATAGACGATTCGGGGGGATTGCTCCCCCACGGTCCTGTAAAAGTGGCTGAGGTTTTGGGTCAGCCTTTGATCCGTGTCTGAGGAATAGGGGGCGGTGATGATCTGTCGGATGCGCTCCAGCTGGCGCCGCATGTGTTGTTCCAGTCGTTGAAGCCGCTTGAAACTGTACCGGGCAATCTCGCGCACATGCGGCTCTTTTAGGTCCAGGGCGTCTTCGTTGATGTCATACTGGAGCCGGTTCAGTTCGTCTAAGAGCGATTCCTGTCCAAAGAAGATGAGATCTGTCCGGGTCTGTGGTTTGGCGGTATCAAAGGCGGCCCGCAGGAGGGCCTCGTTATTGACCAGGATGCCGTATTGGTCCCGGATCCGTCTCTTATAGGCCGTGTACGGTTCGTCCGGTTTCCGGGCCAGGCCCAGGAGTTGGGTGAGTTCCCTAAACTCGCCCATGTGGAGATGGTCGGTCAGATGGTACAGAAGCCACACCGTGGCCAGGTTCTCTGATTTAACGCCGGCCCAGGCCAGGGAGACCAGGTCACTTTTGGGTTCATGATCCGGTCTGGGAATATAGGCCGTGTCTTCAAATTGAAACAGGTTTCGCCGGTTTTTGAGGGGATCCAGGAGATTCCACTTGAGCTCCAGGGCCGCGGCATAGACAATGGGTTTGAATATGGACCCCAACTGACGTTTGGCATCAACGGCCCGGTTGAAATAGCGGTCAAAAAATCCACCGGCCATGGCCGTTACCATCCCCTGGTGTAGCACCACGATCCCCCCTTCCAGTTCCGGAATCATGGTCAGTTTGACGGCGAGATCCGCCTCGGCCTGAGCGGATGCCCCGGTTCCTGGGGTCAGCTTCACCGGCACCAGGTCACCCTCCTGGAAGTTTTTGAGAAACACGGGCGCACGCTCCCGGTCAAATTGCTTCCAGGGCCCCAATTTGCCTTTGAGCCACGCCTCGCCCATGTCCCTGAACCCGTTGTAATCGATGACTCCGCCCCCGTTCTCCCAGGTGACCACCAGCCTGCTGTTTTCCCTGTCCACATGGGTGATTTCAGCCAAAAAGGGAAGCTGCTCCTGGGGTTTCCTGAGGCCGTCCTGGAGTCGGTTTTCCCAGTCCGCCAACCGGTCCATGGGGTCGTATCCGGTCAACTGGACATCCATGACCGGAAGGTGGGTCCTGAGACTGTGGAGGGCCGCATCCTGAACGGCCTTGTCCACCGATGTGTGGATGCTCAGCCCGGCAGTGGCGATGTTCTCCACCCCCTGGGTTAACAGGATCTCCTTGAAATAGGGGGATTCCAGCTGTTCCCTTACATAGTCCAACACCACGTTCAACCGGTAGGTGATTTGCCCCTCCTGAAAGGGGACCGGTCTTTGTTTGGCCTTTTGGTACTCCCGTTCACTGATGAAGTGCATCTCCCGCATATTGGCGAGCACATAGTCTTTCCGGGCCTTGGCCAGGGCCCTGGCCTTTTCCTTTTCCACCGGGTTCTTCTTTATAAACGGATTGTACCGGTTGGGCCCTTTTACCGAACCCACGATAAAGGCGGCCTCCACCAGGTCCAGGTCTTGGGCATCTTTTCCAAAAAAATAATTACTGGCGATCTGGAGTCCTTTGCCGTATCCGGTGACAAAGAACTGATTGGTGTACATCTCAATGATTTCCTGCTTGGTGTATCGCCTTTCCAGCAAAAAGGCCTGGATCAATTCCTTGAGCTTGGCCTTGTAGGAGCGTTTCTCCCGTTTGAATATATTCTTGGCGGTCTGCTGCGTAAGGGTGCTCCCCCCCTGGACCACCCGTCCGGCCCGGATATTGGCCACCATGGAGCGGACCATGGCCTTGAGGTCAAACCCGGAGTGCTCAAAGAAATGCTTGTCTTCGGTGGCGATCAAGGCCTTGACAAAGGTCTTGGGAATCTCCTGGTAGCGGATGTATTTGCGGTGGGTTTTTTCAAAAAAGACCCCGATGGGGGTATGACCATCCTGGTAGTAGACCGGCGTCTCCGAGGCGATGACCTCATCGATGGCCCCTCTTGCAATGCGGGTTTCAGCCTCCCGGGTGACCTCATAGACAAAAACCCCCAAAACGGTCAGGGGCGTAAGGATAGCAAGGAGGAGCAGGATGAGGAGAATGCGTTTCATATTCAACCGTGAAATTCCCTTTATAGGCTATGATGATATTTCTGTTTTAATTAAGGCTCTTGTTGATATTTGCGAAAGTAAATTTTCAGTGTTCAGGTGTCAGTGTATCGCCCTTCCCGACACCTGACACCTGACACCTGACACCTGAAATCCGAACACGGATTCCCCCCTCACAGAAGCTCGCCTGATAGGAGTTTTTCCCGAATGATCTGTTTGAGATCGAGTCCTTTCATCTGGAGTCCTTTCCGGCCGTATTTCATGTTGGCCTCAATAACATACCAGGTGCCCTGGTGATGGATCAGGTCCATGCCCACATCGTTGAGCCGGCATTTGCGGGCCGCTCGGCAGGCCATGTCAAGACCCTCTGAGGGGATATGGTCGAAATCGATTTTGCCCCCCTGGGATAAATTGGTCCTGAAATTTCCATCCTGACGGATGCGCCAGTAGGCCAGTGCGGGCCGGTAGTTTATCAATATTACCCGCAGGTCCTGTTCATGGGGGAGATACTCCTGTATGTAGGCCACCTTGGTGAGGCTCAGGTACGACGCCAGATCCTCCGGGCCGCGGATCATGAAGACCCCCCGGCCCCTGGAGGAGCTTCTGGGGAGTTTGGCCACAAACGGGAATCGAAAATCCTTCACAATATCCGTGTGATGCAGGGGAAAATAGACCCGGGTCCTGGGGTGTGAGATGCCCGCCATGTAAAACAGGGTGGTCTGCTTGATCTTCTCATCCGAATAGAGGCAGGTTTCCAGGCTGGGAAATATGCCTTTCCCCAGGGTGGTCAAAAACTGGGCATAATTGCGCGTGGGATAGAGGATCAAGGGGGCCTTAAAAATGGACTCCCTTTCCGCAGGGGAATAGTCCAGGAAGTTGGGGCGCACGCCCAGGGTGATGATCTCCGGAACCCCCTTGAGCCTGCTTCCAAGGGCTATATATCTGGGTTTATAGGTCATTTCAGGGACTTGCCGACACCGTAAAAAGGGTAAGGCCCGGTCTGGATGAAAACCATGCGCCGACTCTCTCCTATCCGCCGTTTACCCATGCTTCCACCAGGGTCGCCTTTTCCCGGGCCTGAGCCATGATCCCGTCCAGGTCCAAGGTGTGCACGCGGCGATCCTTCATGATCACTTTCCCATTGATGATGGAGTGGATCACATCGTTTCCCTTGGCTGCATAGACCAGGTGAGAGTAGGGGGTATACATGGGGGTCAGATGGGGCCGGTGGGTGTCCACCACGATAATGTCCGCTTTCTTACCGACTTCTATGGAACCGGTAATGCGGGAGAGACCCAGGGCCCTGGCCCCTTCAATGGTGGCCATTTTCAATACCGTCTCCGCGTCCATCACCGTGGGGTCCAGGGAGACCACCTTGTGGATCTTGGCGACCATATCCATTTCCGTAAACAAATCCAGGTTATTGTTGGAGGCGCACCCGTCCGTGCCGATCCCCACAATCACCCCACGGGTTAGAAGCTGGGGGATGGGGGCGGTCCCTGAGGCCAGCTTCATGTTGCTCTCCGGATTGCTAATCACCTTGACCCCGTGTTCGGCCAACCGCTCCATATCCGCCTCGTTTAGATGCACCGCATGATCCGCTATGAGATGGGGGCCCAGAAGCCCCAGGGCGGCCAGGTGTTGGACCGGCGTCTTTCCATACCGTTTCTGGATTTCGGCCACTTCGGACTCGGTTTCCGCCACATGAATAATAAGGGGGACCCCGGCGTTCAGGGCCATGGCATTGGCCCTGATGAGGAGATCGGGGTGGCAGGTGAACAGGGAATGGGGTTCTACGGCAATGGAGACCAGGGGATGGGGGCCCCATTTCTCCATGAGCATTTCAGTGTATTCAAACCCCTTTTTCAACTCCCCGTAATTGGGAGAGGGGAAATCGTAAAGCACTTCGCCCACCACCGCCCGCATGCCTGCTTGGGCCGCCGCACGGGCCGCCTGTTCTTCAAATAGATACATGTCGCAGAAGGTGGTGGTCCCTGACAGGATCATCTCGGCGCATGCCAACAGGGTGCCCACATACACGAAATCGGCATCCATTCGGGCCTCCACCGGGAATATATAATGGTTGAGCCACTCCATGAGCGGGAGATCATCTGCCAGGCCCCTGAACAGGGTCATGGCTGCATGGGTGTGGCCGTTTACCAGCCCGGGCAGGATCAAACCGCCCCGGGCATCGATGACCTCTCGGGCCTCACAGGCGGGATCATCCCCGATTCGGGCAATGATGTCCCCCTTGATATGAACAGCACGGTTTTCCAGGATCGAACCCGTCTGGTCCATGGTGAGAATCGTTCCGTTTTTAACTGTTATATCATACGGTTGCATCTTTTTATTGAAGTTATTTTGAGAGATTGGGGTGGACGCCATTTCCTCCATGTATCAGGGGGGATTGCTTTTTCCAGTCTTTAAATATCCGTCGGGGTATGGTAAATACCATTGAGCCGGAGGTCAAGAAAAGCTTTCATCTTAGCGGGGTGGCGGTTTCAGCAGGGGACACACAAGGGGGAATCGGGAGCGGACGGGTGATTATTAGGTATAAAAGAGAGATCACGCCGGATGGGTTTTTTGCGCCTGCGTCCCGCTCCACCCGGTTCAATCCTGCCGGGCCCCGGGGATTCCTCCTCATCCTCCTGGTCCTCGTTCCCATCTTCTTTGCAGCATGCGCCACTCCGTCCCCGCCCAAACGAACCGACAATATCTGTGAAATCTTCAGGGAGCGTCCCGAATGGTACGATGCGGCCTATGCCTCCTACCAGCGGTGGGGGGTCCCCATCTACGTGATGATGGCCATCATGCACCAGGAGTCCAAGTATATGGCCGATGCCAAACCCCCCAGGACCACCTGCCTGTGCATCTTCCCCGGTCCCAGGCCCTCCTCCGCCTACGGATATGCCCAGGCCAAGGATGAAACCTGGGAGGAGTACCAGGAGCAGAGCGGGAATTCGTGGGCCGACCGGGACGATTTTGCGGATGCCGTCGATTTTGTGGGATGGTACTGCTATCTGAGTTACAAACAATGCAAAATATCCAGGAAGAACGCGCGAAGTCTCTATCTGGCCTACCATGAGGGCCGGGGCGGGTTTAACAGAAGGACCTATGGCAACAAAAAGTGGCTTCTGCGGGTGGCCGCCAGGGTCCAGCAAAGGGCGGATCGCTACCGGGGACAGCTCGCGGCCTGTGAGGGGGAGTTCAGGGACAGGGGCGGCTGTTGTCTATGGCCGTTCTGATCCCATGCGGCCCCGGCCGTTAGGTCCAGCGGGCAAGCAGGGCCTCGGCCTTTTGTCGGGCCTTGACCAAGGCCTGTTCCACCTCACGGCAGCATTGGGCCATGGCGTCCGGATCTGTCTTTTGGGGGAAAAAGAGCGGTTCGTCCACAAAGATGATCTGTCGCGAGAAAGGGAGCGGCAGATAGGCCCGGTTCCACGACTTGTGAAACACCAGCCGTCTGGACCCGGCCACCCCCACCGGAAACAGAGGTACCTGTGTTTTTTGGACCACCCGTACAATGCCGGGCTTGCAGACCCCTCTGGGCCCATTGGGGCCGTCCACGGCCAGGACCACCTTGTGCCCTTGGCGCACCGCTTTGATCAGGGCCAGAAGCCCTCCCACCGCCCCTCGGGTGGATGATCCCCGCGTTATTCGGTATCCGAGGGCGCTTGCGCCGGCGGCCATACGTTCGCCGTCTTTGGACCGGCTTACCAAGAGGGTGATATCCAGGTGTCCGAAACGGGGCAGGAGCGCCAGTTCATCCCCATGCCAGTGGGCCACGCCGCAGGTCCTATTCTGGGCCTGTTCCACACCCACCAACCTGGTGCGTACCAGGGCCGATGCGGCCTTTAACAGTTTTCCGGCCCATACGGGCCACCGGTGGTTGAACCATGTCCCATAAAAGGGATTCGAGGGCGTTTCAGTCATTTGGGCATCCCTATGGCGCATCTATGGATGGTCCGGCTCGACCGGGAATACCATTTTGCCGCAGGACTGCAGGTCATACCCTTCCAGTTCCTGTGCCAGGCGGTGAAAGGGGGGTTCACTCAAAAGCCCCAGAAAACGCTGCAGCACTTTATCAAAAAACCGCTCCTTCAATATGAGAAAATCGAACCGCTCCCAGCGCAGGGGGATAAAATCCAGGTCGAGCAGCCCGGCCACGGCCCGGATTCCCGGACCGGCATGGGTACGGCCTGAGAGGACCTCCACTCCTACGTCGAGATGGCGGGCCACCTCCCGGTCATAGCCCTCTATCTCGGGACCTTGAAGACCGACGCGGGTCAGTTCCGAATCCAAAAGGAGCCGGGTCCCGGTGCCCAAGGCGCGGTTAACCATGCGCATGCCCCTGGCGCCCAGGTCGGCGACACCCTCGATCTGGTTCGGATTTCCTTTGGGGACGATCAGGCCCTGCTCCCGCCTGCAGAAATTGATCACCCCGGGGATTCGACCCAACTCCTCCTGTGCGAACCCGAAATTGTACTCCTGCTCATCTTCCTGAAGCAGGTGGCTGGAGGCGATGTGACAGAGGTTGCGCCTGAGGGCCCGGATGCCGCCAAGGCTCCCCAGGTTCCCGAACACCGCCACATGATCCGGATACAACTGATTGAACAGGGAGATGGTGTGGTCCAGGAGAATATCGTTGCTTCCGGCGATGACCATCAAGCCTTGATGTGCCAGCAGCGGATCAGCGGTTTTGGGATAATTGATGGTCTGGTTTTCCAACCATTGTTCCACGAGGTGGCGGGGAAAGAGCCACTTGCCGGTGGCTTTTGTGGCGGGCAGCCCCTTATCTGCAATCAGAGAATAGACCATCTTTTCGTTAATATTGAGAAACTGAGCAACCTCACGGGTGTTGAACAGGGTCTTGTGGGCCATGGGTTAACTGCCTCCTTTTCTTTGATTAATAGAACACTGATGAGCCCATAAGTCAATATGCCGCTGTGTTTATTAGACTCTTACCCCTTCATTCTGATACATTGTTTCTCAGAAGTGCGGTAAAAGGTTGACATTAGGAGCGAATTGAGGAATTCCGAATTGCGGCATTAGAGTCTTAGATCAAAACTTCTGTGCAAAAAGCGAAGATGTTTTGTTTAAGTTAAGTCATTTGATTCATCGGCAATAAGGTGTCAGGTTTCGGGTGTCAGGTGTCAGCAAAACCGAATTCTGAAACCTGAACACTTTTGGTTCCGGCTTGTCCGGCTTAGGAAATTGGTAGAATGAGACATGATTTGACGAAATTCCCAAATTCCAGAATTCCTAAATTCGAAATTTCAAATATCTTAGGGCTCACTCAAAAATAGATTCACAGAATTGACGCTCAGATTTGGGTCAGATTTGGTCGTCGCGATTGAGTGAAGCCACAGAAATAGTGAACTATTTCGAGGACTTCACGATTGAGCGGCGGCCGAAGATGGCCCGAAGCTGAGATGGGAAAATGGG
>JAIPDZ010000099.1 GCA_021737425.1 Deltaproteobacteria bacterium | reverse complement strand
AATGCCGCTTCCGCCGCATGAATAGCGTCGGTGGGCCTTTTTTCAAGATCGGCGATCCGAGCCAGAATGAAATTCCCTTCCGGTGATTTGGGGTTCAGGCGGTTGAGTGCCTCTCCCTGGTCTTTCGCACAGGAAAGATCTTTGAGTTTCAGGCAGGTCTGGGCCAGGGCCTTGCGGGCTTTGAAGTTATGGGGTTCAATGTTGACGGCATCTTTAAACAGACGGGCCGCTCGATCATACTTCCCTTTCTTATAGCTATCATAACCCTTTTGGATCCGGGGATAGGCGCAGAAATGCTTGAATTCATGGGTGAGCCAAAATTGGTGAGCATGAGCGGGCCCGGCTGTGCACAGTGCCCCCATGAGTACTACGGTCCATATGACGGTCTTTGGCATTGGCATCAGGTGTCGCCCGTACGGGTCGCTTGGGTGGACATATCTGGGAATTCATGGTCGGTTTTGTCCCAGACCATCTCATCCCCTGTGCGTTTGGCCGCCTTGACCTGTCTCAGGGCCCGGAAATAGGCGATGAAATTGACGATATTGGCACTGATCATTCTGGGGATACTCAAGAGGCCGTGGGTCCACCCGTAGAGGTGCCCGGTGAAGTAGAGACGCTGAATCACCCGGTTGAGGAGGATAAACCCGTTGATATAGAGGATGTTCCAGAGCCAGGAGTCGTAGGGGATGAGACTGGGGAACCACCAGGCGTCATCGTCGAGCCCCGTATACAACTCCATGACGACAATATTGACCACGATGAAGTAACCGACCAGGTTGGTGGGGTTGGTGACCACGGCCTTGCGGTCCCGCATCAATATGTAAGAGAGGCGCAATTTCCTGGACCATCCCAGGCTGCGCCAGCCCTGAAATACGATGCCCACGATCCACCGGGATTTCTGTCTGATGGCGCGCTTGATGGTGGCGGGAAAATATTCCCGCACGGAGACATACGGGAATGGATCCTCCGGCGTGCGGATCAGGGCAAAATGCGCCCTTAGGCCCTGGGCGTGAAGCCTGAAACCGATCTGGTAATCCTCGGTCAGGCTGCTGGTGTCAAAGACTTGATGGCGATTGAGGGCCTCAAGGGTGGCAATGGCTTGGCGGCTGAAGGCGGTGCCCACCCCTGCTGAGGGGACGTTTCCGGTCAGGGCCTCCCGGACCCCCATATCCTTGCAATGGGCCTCGCCGAATTCATCCATGTAATGGTTGGAGATGAGTCGGTAGCGGGCCCGGGGCAACGGAAAGACGGGAAGCTGGATCAGATCATAGGTGGGAATGAAATAGTTGAATACCTTGAGCTCCAAGGGATGCACCACGTCCTCTGCGTCGTGATATGCGATGATGGTGAATCGAATACCCTGCGCTTGTTCGAATTGGGAAATAAACCGGATGATATTGTTGAGGCAGTCTGCTTTGGTGGTGGGACCCGGATTCCGGGTGACCACCTTATGCACATGGTCATGAATCCGGGCCGCTTCATCCACTGCGGATTGGGTCTTTTCATCGTTGGGATAGGTCCCGATAAAGAGGTGATAATGGCGGTATTGGAAAGCGGACGCGGCCCGTTCCACCATCTTGTGAATCACCGCCCATTCCTGCCATGCCGGGACCATAACGGCGATGGGTTGCTCGGGCATGGCCATGATTTGGGATTTGAGGCTTTCATCCATCCGGATATGGGGTGGACGGCCCAGGAGCCTTCGAACCCAATAGACCACATCCACAACCGCATCATCGCATCCTGAGAGCAGAATCAGAAGCGCTGCCAGGTAGAGCAGTATTTTGACCAATAACCAGTATGCGGCAGCAGCATCAATCCACACCGTCACCCCCCGAATTCACCATATTTTCCGATCAACTCCCCCCGGCCTTTTAGATAGCGCATAATGGCCCCCACAATTCGCCTGCTGGCCAGGCCGTCGCCAAATGGATTCTTCCCTTTTGAGGCCTTATGGTACAGCTCTTGGTTGTCTAAGAATTCCTGACAGCAACTCACGATGGCGTCCGTATCCGTCCCCACCACCCTGGCCATTCCGGCCGCCACCGCTTCAGGCCGCTCGGTGACCTTTCTCAGGACCAGGACCGGCACGCCATGGGAAGGTGCCTCCTCCTGGATTCCGCCGGAATCGGTGAGGACCAAGTAGCTTTTGGCCAGGGTTTGCTGCAATGTCAGATAATCCAGGGGCTCGGTCAGCCGGATTCGGGGCTGTTCGTCCAATATGGAATGGACCTGATCCGCCACAATGGGATTCTTGTGGACCGGAAGGGTGATTTGAACATCCTCATTTTTTTCCGCTATCTTGAGCA
The DNA here is from genome assembly GCA_021737425.1 of Deltaproteobacteria bacterium. Taxonomy (GTDB): domain Bacteria; phylum Desulfobacterota; class DSM-4660; order Desulfatiglandales; family Desulfatiglandaceae; genus JAIPDZ01. Next base: position 12,251 of record JAIPDZ010000099.1, on the reverse strand, counting down.
GTGCGAGACAGATGTTACGGATTTCATGTGACCAACTCTCACGACGATGGGTGGTGACCAGGATATGGCGCTTTCCGTCTCCATGGGGCCGAGGCAATCTGGTTTTGAGCATGTCCAATGCGTCGACCACCGTGTTACCGGTAACCACCATGGATTGGGCGGGTACGCGCTCCTGAAGGAGGTTGGTCTTTGCCAATGGGGTAGGCGGGAAATTGAGTGCGGCATAGGTGCTGATGATTTTTCGGTTGACCTCTTCGGGGAAGGGGCTGTAGTTGTCAAAGGACCGCAACCCGGCCTCCACATGGGCCACAGGGATCTGGCGATAAAAGGCCACCAGCCCGATGAGGGCCGCCGAACTGGTATCCCCTTGAACCACCACCATCTCCGGCCGGTTATCTGCGAGATAGGCATCGAAACGGGTCATGAGCCGTGAGGAGAGTTGGGCCAGACCGGCCCCCGGGACCATGATGTCAAGATCGATATCCGGTTCAAGCTCAAAGGCGGCCAGGACCTGTCGCGCCATCTGCCGGTGCTGGCCTGTGAGCATGAACACGGTGTTTAGACGGCGGTACGCCGCCTTTACCACCGGGGCCATTTTGATCACCTCGGGTCGGGTGCCTGCCATAAAGAGTACCTGATGCATGATGGATGTACGTTCTCTCAATCCCGGCCTACGGCCGCAACCAAATCAGTGGCCAGTGTTCAGGTTTCAGCAAACAATAAACCCTGACACCTGACACCTGACACCTTTATCGCTAATGATTCAAAGACGCTGCTCGTCATTTCAGAAGCCCGTGGGGATCCTCAAGGTTTTCGAATGAGGATGAAGAGTTCCCCCTCATGTTTGAGGTGCCCTGCGGCCATTTCGGCCTCAGGCCCGTTCCCCCAGAACAGATCTGCCCGTCCGGCGCCCTTTATGGCGCCTCCCGTATCCTGGTTGATGACCAGACGGGAGAAGGGCTCCCACCGGGTGATCTCTCCTTCCGGGTCCAGGGCGGGTTTGACGCAGGAAATAAAGGCCAGGGCCCCCTTGGGGAAAAGAGCGGCGTCCAAGGCTATGGATCGCCCCGGTGTGAGGGGAACGCCGATGTTGCCCAAAGGCCCGTTTTCCAGGACACGGAAAAATACATAAGACGGGTTATGGTTGAGGATTTCATTCCTCTGCTCAGGATGGTTTCGTAGATATTGCCGAATGGCCTGCATGGACATCGTTTCCCTGTCCATCAGTCCGTTTTTGATCATATACCGTCCGATGCTTCTGTAGGGATGGCCGTTGGATGCGGCGTATCCCACAGACAGGATGCCGCCGTCAGCAAGCCGCAATCGGCCCGATCCCTGTATCTGAAGAAAGGCCACATCCACGGGGTCCTTGAGCCACGCCAGTTCAAGATCTCGACCTTCAAGTACCCGGTCATGGTCGATTTGGGATCTCGAATAATAGGGGCGTACCGTATCCCCCTCCATCCGGGCCATTAGGCGTTGGCCTTGAAATCTGGCGCCGAACAAGGAAAGATCGATATACACCAGATCGTCCGGTTTGCCATAAATGGGGTATTGAAACGTCTCATCAGGCGTCAGCCTGGCCTCAAAAACGGGCTCAAAATAGCCGGTGAAAAGGACCTTGTTGTTGCCGGCCCGGCCTGCGGCCCGGTAAATATAGTAATTCTCTTGGATAATGCGATTCAATCGTGCTATGTCCGGCTCTTGTTCCAGGAGCCGACGGAATGCCTTCTGGCTTTCCAAAACTTCCCTGCAGGTAAAGGTGTCTGGACCGTAACGAAAGGGCCTTTCAAGGGGCAGGCGTTTCAAGTACTCAATATTTTTATTTATTGCAGATATAAGGGAATCAAAATTCATATCGTCCTGGAAGTGGGGGTAAAAGAACTTGACCCGTGTCAGGGCCTCCCCTGGATGACGGGCCGCCTTTTTCAAGGTGGGATGACAACCCCAAAAGGTCACAGCGCCCAAGACGAGGACATATCCGGTGATATGCATGAAAATGCGCAGGAGGGTTTTGGCGTTGAGGTGGAGCGGAAAAATCGCTTTTTGAGCATTGTTTTGATATGGATGAAGTGGCATTTTTTCGTATCGCCTCCATTGATTCATCATGGTAATGGGCTCTTATAGTATAAGAGGGTGGTTTTTTCAAGACGGGAGGGCCGAAAACGGGGGCCTATTGGATATCTGCACCCTGATCGACGGGGAAACGGAGGATTTCCCGAGACCGAAGAGGTGTGGTATTTTTTACACAGTTTTGGGCCTGTATTTGGGTGGCCGAGGAATAAGACGGATACATCATATTAAAAATTTATATGGTATATCAAATACATAACCCCGGAAGGCGAGCCTTCAAGTCGCATGTCTTTAACAATGGTATGTTCCTTGCATCTATTGGGGACCAATTGTCAATTGCTCAAATAATCGCCTTCAGCGAGGAGACCGAACGTGGACTACAAGCAACGCACCCTGAATGAAGAGATCGGTTGTACAGGCATAGGGCTTCATACCGGTGAAAAAATCAGGATCACCATGAGACCGGCGCCGTGTGACACAGGTATCCGGTTCGTCCGGACCGATCTCCCTCAAAGCCCCATGATCGAAGCCCGGTTCGACAACGTCTTTGATACCACCTTGGCCACAACCATCGGCAGCAATGGGACCCGGGTCTCCACCATTGAACATCTGATGGCGGCCTTTTACGGCCTGGGTATAGACAACGCGGTGGTGGGACTGGATGGGCCGGAAGTCCCTATCATGGATGGCAGTTCCGCCCCCTTCGTGCTTCTCATCAAAAGCGTGGGGATCCGGGAGCAGAAAAAGGCCAAGCGGTTCATTGTGGTAAAGAAACCATTCAAAGTGGATGATGGGGATCGATCCATCTCCGTTTACCCATCAAAGGAACTCCGCATCAATTACATGATCGATTTCCAACATCCGTTGCTCAGGAATCAGGCTTATGAAATGTCCTTTTCCGGAGGAGCGTTCGTACGGGAGATAAGCAGGGCCAGGACCTTTGGATTCCTGAAGGATGTTCAGACCCTCAAGGACAATGGCCTGGCCAAAGGGGGGTCTCTGGACAATGCCGTAGTGATGGATGATTTTAGGATATTAAACGAGGACGGTCTCAGATTCAAGGACGAATTCGTAAGGCATAAGATTCTGGATTTCCTGGGAGATCTCTCACTTATACAATCCCCTGTCATCGGCCGTTTCGAGGTCAGAAAATCAGGCCATTTTCTCAATCAGGAGATGCTGACCGGGCTGATGCGTTCGAAAAAGCACTGGAAGGTGTTTGAATTCAAGACCCCTGAGGAATGTACCAATAACAGTGTCAGGATCCCCGCCTTCGGGCTTCCGGAGGCGGCGGCTGCCTGATTTTCGCTCACCCTCCTTTTTGAAGAAGGCCCCCTTTCGGACGGTCCCGGAAGGGGGCCTTTTTTTGTCTCCTTAGTTCCCACCGCAGCCCATTTTGTGAAGGATACCCGAGCACCGGGCAGGGTATAGGGCTTGCAATTTGTCCAGCGGTCCCTTATTATTCGTAAAATTCGGCCGTATAAGGTGTGCTGGCTTTATTTGAGAATGCCCTATAAGGGTGTTTTGAACTTGGCGCACTGCAGGCTACGCTTTAAATCCCTCTTTTTGAGGCTACCCATATGCGAATCCTTGACGCTGTTTCCAGAAGACTGAATGTTTGCTTGCTCCTGGCATTTTGCATCCTTTTGCTTTGCTTTGGTCAGGCAAGGGCCGAGGAAGCGCGGCTTACGGACATCGTGGTCACCAATGATGAGGATTATCTGCTTTTGTATTTCAGTGTGACCGACTGCTTCACCGAGGAGATGAAAAAGGCCATTGATAACGGTATCAACACCACGTTCACGTTCTTTGTCCGGCTGGAAGCGGTCAGGAATCTTTGGTGGGATCGGGATATTGCAGATCTAAAGGTGAGCCATGACATAAAGTATGACAGCCTGAAGAAGGTCTATACGGTAAACTTTTCTCCCAAGGAGGAGCGAGATGGGATATCAGTAAAGGACTTTGAGGAGGCCAAGCGCGCCATGTCCGAGATTATCGGTTTGAAAGTCACCGAGTTGAAGAACCTTAAGCGGGGCGACCGCTACCAGATAAGCATGATGGCAGAACTGGACAAGATCAGACTCCCTTTCTACTTTCACTATATTTTTTTCTTCCTCTCTTTGTGGGACTTTGAAACAGACTGGTATACGGTGGATTTCAGATACTGATACCCGGATCAATATTTGCAGGACCGTGGTGATCGCTGAAATGCCCCTTTGAAGCAGGCCACTGCGGGACCGCTTCTATTTCGGTTTTGACCTGCCGCTACAACCCTTCCCTTATGATAACACAACTGATATTGAAAAATGATGAAAGATTATTTGGAGGCGGAACAAAAAGATCTTAAGAGGCGGCGAAGGGAAAGATACCTGATCATATTCTTGGGGGTGTTGATCTCTTTTTTGCTTTATCTCGGAATGCGTTATTTTCATCTGGGACCGGCACTCCCCTTTTCCAGTAGTATCCTGGCATTCGCCCTTATCAACATCAACGTGATTCTGCTCCTTTTGCTGCTTTTTCTTACGGTCAGGAACCTGGTCAAACTGCTTTTCGAACGAAAAAAGAACATCATGGGGGTTAAGCTGAGGACCAAACTGGTCCTGGCCTTTTTAACCCTTTCATTGCTGCCCACGGCCATCCTCTTTTTTGTGTCCGTACAGTTCATCTCATCCTCCATAGAATACTGGTTTAACCTGCAGATTGAACAGGCCCTGAAGAACTCTTTGGAGGTGGGTCAGGATTATTACAAGGGGATTACGGAGGACATTCTCACTTTCGGCAATAACTCCAGCCGGGTCATCACCTACGAAGGGTATATGCTCCCTTCCAAAGCCGAAAAGCTGGAGAAATTTGTGGACGAAAAGCGCAAGGAGTTCAGCCTGGCTTCCCTGAGGGTCTTTTCCAAGGACCTCAAGTTGATGGCCATGTCCGAAGATCACCGGATCGATCTCACGGCCTTCAAGGCCCCGGGCGCCGAAGTGCTGAAAAGAACCATCCAAAAGGGCACGGACAGCCAGGAGATTCGGTCTTCCCCTCACGGGGATCTGGTGGGGGGCATTGTCCCTATCTTTTCACGAACTGAATCGAAAGCAGTGGTTGGACTTCTGGTTTTGGAAAAGTTTGTTCCAGGGACCTTTGTGAACCGGCTTCAGGCCATCTCAAAAGGGCTTCAGGAGTACCGTCAGCTCAAGATGCTGAAGAGGCCCCTCAAGGTCAGCCACATGATTACACTATCCATCGTGACCCTGCTCATTATTTTTTCCTCTGTCTGGTTCGGATTTTATCTTTCCAAAGAGATCACCGTACCCATAAAGGAGCTGGCAGTGGGGACAAATCGTATCGCCACGGGAGATTATGATTTTTTCATTGATCTGGAGACCAAAGATGAGATGGGCATGCTCGTCAATTCCTTCAACCGGATGACCATGGATCTGAGGACCAGCAAAAACCGTCTCGAAGAGGCCAATAAGGAGCTGTTGGAGAGCAATCTGGAGTCGGAGCAGCGACGGCTGTATATGGAGATCGTGTTGGCCAATGTGGCTGCCGGCGTGATTTCCGCAGACACGGAAGGGAACATCCTGACCATAAACAAGTCCGCAGAGAGGATGTTGGACATAAAGGCGGATCAAATCATCGACAAAAATTACAAAGAGATCCTGGCGCCGGATTACAGTCGCATCATTGATGGCTTCCTTCGGGAAAAGACGCTGTTTCGAAGGGGTTTTCTGAAGAAACAGATCCGGCTTTCCACTGAAAACAAAAGGCTCAGTATCTTGGTTTCGCTGAATGTATTACGGGATGATCGGGAAAGATTTCTGGGTCTTGTGGCGGTATTTGAGGATTTAAGCGAGATTGAAAAGGCCCAACGGATGGCCGCCTGGCGTGAGGTAGCGAGACGAATCGCTCATGAGGTCAAAAATCCCCTCACCCCCATACAGTTGTCTGCCCAGCGGCTCAAGAAACGCTACGGAGAAATGCTGGATAAAGAGGATGGGGCGGTTTTTTCAGAATGTACTGGAATGATCATCACCCAAGTGGAGGAGTTAAAGCGTCTGGTGAATGAATTCTCCAATTTCGCCCGCATGCCCGCCTCAAATCCGGCCCCCTGTGATGTGCGGGAGGTTATCAATGAAGTCCTGAGCCTCTACCGAGGGGCACACAGAGATATCGCGTTTGTGTTCCACGATTCGGACGCGGTGCCGGTGTTTAATCTGGACCGGGAACAAATAAAGCGTGTGCTGATCAATCTCTTTGATAATGCGGTCGAGGCCATGGACGGTGTGGGAGAAGTGGTGGTGGATCTTCAATATGACCCGGTCTTGAAAATGGTCAGGATAGAGGTCGCCGACAACGGGAAAGGGATTACTGCGGAAAACAAGACCATGCTTTTTGAACCCTATTTCTCCACCAAAAAGCAGGGTACCGGACTGGGCCTGGCCATCGTCAGCACCATTATCACCGATCATAACGGGTTTATTCGCGTTCAGGACAATGTGCCCAAGGGGACTCGGTTCATCATCGAATTGCCGGCCAGTGCATGAGACCCGGGGAAGTGCTATATTCTGCGGCAGGTCACTCTGACGCCTTTGCCTTTTGGTTTATCTGATCATGTTCCTGTTCATATACCATTTTGTGTGGACCCTCATCGCCCTGCCTATGGTCCCCGTCATTGCTTTGTCTAACAATAGGAGGCTCGCGGAGCGGATCGGCTTGCGTGTTCCGCCACCGGTGGAAAAAGGGAATATATGGATCCATGCGCTCTCTGTGGGGGAGGTGGTTTCGGCGGTGCCATTGGTAAAGGCCCTCCAAGAGGCATTCCCGTCCAGGGGCGTGGTGTTCACGGTGAGCACGGCTACGGGGATGCGAATCGCCAGGGAGGCCTTACAGGGAAGGGTCCAGGTTCTGCACACCATGCCCTTTGATGGGTGGTGGGCAGTCCGTCGGTTTATAAGGCGCATTAGACCCGCAGTATTCATACTGGTGGAAACCGATATATGGCCGGGGTTTCTAAACTATCTCCAAGGCCTGGGGGTTCCCAGTATTCTGGTGAACGGCCGTATTTCGCCTCGGACCCACCGCGCCTACAGAAGGGCCTCCTGGCTGGTCCGTCGGATGTTTAAGCCCCTTAAGATGTGTCTGATGCAGTCTGAATTGGACCGGAGACGCCTGCTGGAAGTGGGTTTGGCCCCCCAAAAGGTGCTGACCACCGGAAATATTAAATTTGATCGGAATGTGCCGCTGTTGGATGATAAAGAGCGGCACCACTGGCTGAGACTTCTAAACCTCACCGCTTCAGATCCCGTATGGGTGGCGGGGAGTACCCACAGGGGAGAAGAAGATATGGTGCTCCAAGCCTTTGAGCGACTTCGCTTGGCCTATCCTTCGCTCAGGCTTATTCTTGCACCCAGGGATATCTCTCGCACAATGGAGTTGAAATCGACCATCCGATCCATGAAGATGCAAGTGGTGGTAAGAAGCAAGTTTCCGGAAAATCGCGGTGAATACGATGTGTTGCTCTTGGATACCTATGGTGAACTGGACCGTATTTACGGGTTGGGGTGGGTTAGCTTCGTGGGCGGCAGTCTGGTACCCGTGGGCGGGCATAACCTTCTGGAGCCGGCAAGCCTGGGAAGTCCGGTGGTTTTCGGCCCTTATACCCAGAACTTTGTCTTCATGGCCGCAGCAATTGTGGAAGCGGGCGGGGGAATTCAGGTTGCCGACGCGGACACATTGTATGCTGCGGTCAAGGACCTTCTGGATCACCCTGACCAACGAGCGGAAATGGGGGATAAGGGCATGGCATTTGTGGCTCAAAATCGAGGGGCCGTAAAACACGTGGTCTCTTGGGTCCGGAAGCATATCACCGCAGGGGAGGTGGCATGAGCCGAAGACCCCTGAGGCCCACCCGGCCGGATTGGTTCCGCATCCACAGGGAGTCCTCCTATAAAGTCTATACACCGCTTCTGGCGCTTTTTTCCATGATGTACAGAAGCGCGGTTACTCTGCGGCTGTGCGCATATAAACACGGATTTTGTAAGGCGCGATCTCTACCGGGATTTGTGGTGAGTGTGGGCAACCTGACCACCGGGGGAACAGGGAAAACGCCGGCAGTGATTGCGCTGGGAAAATGGGCTGTTCAGAAAGGCTACCGCACGGCCATTTTGTCCAGAGGATTCGGTGGCAGGCGCCAGGACGACGTGGTGGAGGTCTCTGACGGTAAGGAGATCTTTTGTGATGCCGATATGGCCGGAGATGAGCCGTTTTTAACGGCCCGGGCAGTGCCGGGGGCAGCCGTGGTGATCGCCAAAAAGCGATATCGGGCAGGCCAATATGCGCATAAGAAATTTGGTACGCAACTCTTTATTCTGGATGACGGGTTCCAGCACCTGGGACTTCGAAGAGACCTGAATGTGGTCTTGATGGATTCAGCCCATCCCTTTGGAAACGGGCATCTCTTGCCGTGGGGACCCTTGAGGGAACCCATAAGTGAACTGAGCCGAGCGGATGCCATGGTGCTCACCCGGTTTCGCCAGGGTGCTCCGGGAGAGAGTATGAAGGCGTTTCTAAACCGTCGTTTCCCTTCCATCCCTCTGTTTTATGCAGACCATGTCCCGAAGCAGGTGGTATTTCCTGGGATCTCCCGGATTCAATCTCCCGAGTGTCTCCTCTCCAAACGGGTGGCTGCTTTTGCAGGGATTGGGGATCCGGGATCATTCAAATATACCCTTGAAAAGGCCGGTGCTCATGTGGTGGGATTCAGAAAATTCAGCGACCATTATGCGTACTCACCCGGTGATATCGCAGCCCTGATCCGGATGAAGGACAAAACAGGTGCGGATTATCTATTAACCACGGAAAAGGACTGGGTAAGGATCCAGCGGATAAGCCCAATGGCCTCGGATATGGCCTATTTGACCGTAGCCTTTTCTTTTTTGCCTGAAAGCGGCGGTATTTTCAAGGTGATCAAAGCGGGTGTTGAGCGTGCAAAAGATGACCTTTAGATGCACTTTCATGGGACTTTACGGTTTGGTATGGGCCCTGTCCTTTATCCCTTTCCACCTGAGCCAGGGCATGGGCCGATTACTGGGACGGGTCTTGGGCGCCGTATCCAGGGGCCGTATTCATGCGTCTTTAGATAATCTGAGAATGGTCTTTGGCCACCAGCTGTCAGAGACGGAATTGTTGATGCTCAATAAACGGGTGGTGGTTCATTTTGCACAGATGTTTTTTGAGGTGCCCCACGTACTGAGGCTGAATCAGCGCAATCTCCGTGATTACGTGGTTTTTGAGAACGAACACATATTCCGTGACGCCCTAAAACAGAAAAAGGGGGCTTTTATTCTGACTGCCCATTTTGGGAACTGGGAGCTCATGTCCGCTGCCATGGCGCTTCGATTCCCTATGCAAGGGGCCGTTGTGGTCAGGCCTGTGGACTTCAAGCCGGCGGATCGCCTGCTGGAGATACTTCGTTCCAGGTTCGGGACGGAGATTATTCCCAAGCGGCGGGCCATGAAACGCTTGTTACGGGCCATGCGGGACAACAGGGTAGTCGGTATATTGCTGGATCAGAATGTGGCCTGGTATGAAGGGGTGTTTGTCCCCTTTTTGGGGCATATGGCTTGCACCAATAAGGGCCTGGCCCTGGTGGCGGAAAGGACCGGGTCACCGGTAATCCCGGTGTTTTCAGTGAGGCGGCCTGATGGAAAATACCGGATTGTTTTCGAACCTGCGGTTCAACTTCAGCACACCGGCGACAAAGTCAGGGATATAGAGGAGAATACCGCCCGATTTACCCGGGTCATTGAAACCTATGTGATGGCCCATCCGGATCACTGGTTCTGGTTTCACAGGCGTTGGAAAACAAGGCCGTATTGTGATCTCCCGGAGGATTTCTACCATAGAAAGACCGGGCACGGAAATACCATGAATCCTGAGGGGGAACCCTCATGAGGATTTTTCCGAAGCACCGAGTCATTGGAAGAGAAAAGGTCCATCGTATCCTTATCCGTGCGACCAACTGGGTAGGGGACGCAGTGATGACCCTCCCTGCGCTGGAGGCGGTCAGGGAAAATTTTCCCGAAAGCAGCATTACCGTCTTGGCAAAGCCCTGGGTCGCTCCCATCTTTGAAGGTCACCCCGCCGTAAACCGGGTGATGGTGTACAAAAAGGAGAAAGGTTTATTGAGGGGGACAGCATCCGTCCTCAGGATGGCGGGTAAAATCAGATCCCACCGCTTTGATCTGGCCATCCTGTTTCAAAACGCTTTTGAGGCCGCCCTCCTGGTATTTTTGGGAGGGGTGCAATTCAGGCTCGGGTATGAGCGAGATGGAAGAGGGCCCCTTTTAACCCATGGCATTCCTCCCGCCGGGACGGTATTGGGAGTGCATCAGGTGGAGTACTACCTGGGGTTACTGAGGTCCATGGGCTGGGAAGCGGAAAGCAGAGATCCTGTCCTGTGTGCCTCTGAGACCTGTAAAAAAAGGGTCCCTAATCTCCTACGGGGAAAAGGAATTTCAACGGATGCGTTTTTGCTGGGATTGGCCCCGGGCGCGGTTTTTGGAAAGGCCAAGAGATGGGCGCCTGAACGATTTGCCGCCATCGGAGACCGGGCAGTGGAGAAATGGGGGGCGAAAATCCTGATATTTGGAAGCCAAAAAGAACAGAATATCTGTCGGGAGGTCATGAATCGTATGACTCATATGCCTGTACAACTTTGTGGAGAGACCTCTCTGTCAGATGCCATGGCCTTGATCGGTGAATGTGGTTTTTTTCTGAGCAATGATTCAGGGCTGATGCATGTGGCCGCCGCCTTGGGGGTTCCCACGGTGGGTATATTCGGATCGACCGACCCTGTTGCCACAGGCCCCTGTGGAACCCAATCTGCCGTGGTGGGACATGAACTGCCATGTGCGCCCTGTTTAAAACCCGAATGTGACAGGAATTACGAATGCATGCAGGCAATTACCGTAACAAAGGTATGGGAGGAGATGGAACGTCTACGAGGTGCGGCTCAATGAAGCAACCAGCAGTTTTTTTGGACAGGGATGGTACCATAAACGAACAAATGGGGTATATCAATCACATCAGCAGGTTTCATCTGCTGCCAGGAGTTCCGGAAGCCATTAGGCTCCTTAATGAGCACGGATACCTCGTCATCCTTGTCTCCAACCAGTCTGGTGTGGCCCGTGGCTATTTCCCCGTTGAACTGGTCCATGAAGTGCATGCCCAACTGAAGGCCTTACTGCGGGCCCGTGATGCACGACTTGACGAAATTTTCTTTTGCCCCCATTATGCGACTGGAGAGATTCCCGAATACAGCAAGCCCTGCGATTGCAGAAAACCGAGACCGGGTATGGTCCGAAAGGCCGTGGAACGTTTTGAGATTGATATGGAAAATTCCTATATGATAGGGGATCGACATACGGACATTGAAATGGCGGAGCGTTGTGAGGTAAAGGGAATCCTGGTGAAGACCGGTTACGGATTGGGCGATTTGAAATATGTTTTTCCGAAACTGGGCTTAAAACCGGCTTATATCGCCACTGACCTGCTGGATGCAGCAAGGTGGATTATCCGGTCAAGGCGTGAAAATTCGCCGTGAGCGTATTCCCTGCTGCTTTGGGTCCCGCTACAGCAAGACTAAAGAAGTCTTCTATTAAGAGGCATCCTCAACTCGCATAAATCACCGTAAAGCAAGTTCCAAATTCTGCAATTCCACAAAATATTCTGCTTTTCTTGACATTTCCTTTTTAATAGGTTAATACTCTCATACAATTGATTGACTTACTTTTAAACAGGCAATACAGGAGGAGGTAGAAGATGAAGAAGATGTTGACGGAAATCAAGGGCGTAACAAGGGATCTCAAGAAACTTACGCAAAAGGCGGAAAAATTGACAAAAGAAATCGAAAAGCTGGGTAAAACCGCTGCCAGGCAGAGTACCAAAGCAAAGACGGCTAAAAAGTCAACTGCAAAGAAGCCAGCTGTAAGGAAGCCGGCTGCAAAGAAGGCCAAAACGAAGACGGCAACAGATACCGTTCTCTCCGCCATTACCCGGAGCAAGAAGGGGCAGACCACGGCGAGTTTGGCCAAAAAGACCGGTTTGAAGGATAATAACATCAGGGCCATCCTTTCCCGGCTTAAAAAACAGGGAAAAATCAAGACCGGCGAGAAAAAAGG
>JAIPDZ010000098.1 GCA_021737425.1 Deltaproteobacteria bacterium | reverse complement strand
TCATTGATTAACTCAAAAAAATAACCCAAAGCCCAATTTTTTTTGGCGCACAGATACAACCACTGCCTGTACCTGTAGCTTGTGCGTTGTCAAGCTAACATAATCGCACCGCGGATAGATCCTTATGTCGAATATCCAGGGGGTTACCTTGCACTTGACAATTCATGGCGGGAGGGAGTACAGCTTGACCTGAGTTGGTTGGCCGAAAAGAGGCGTTGGTGCCCTGTAAACAGCTTTGCGTCGGACCCATCTTAGGGGGATGGCGGAACAAGGAGCAAATTATTGAGCCATAAGATCCAACTAAAGGACGCCTACAAGGGGTACACCCTGGATCAGGATAAGATCTGCTCGCCGGAGGAGACGGTCCGGCGGTTTAAAGAGCGGTTGCGCTCAGTGAACCTGGACATCCTCAAGGAGACGGTCCGGATTGATACCGGGCGGCTGGATATCCCGGTCTATTTCAGTGTCTGCGGCAGGGATGCCGAGGCCGTCACCGGTACCCGCAAGCAGATGGGGAAGGGGGGGACCCCTGCCCAATCCGAGGCCAGTGCGGTCATGGAGCTGGCTGAGCGGTTCAGCTTTTTCAGCTTCTGGAGAGATTCCGGAAATTTTGTCGTCGATGAATACCGCAATCTCACGGATCCTGCCATCGGGTTTGAGGCCATCGCCCGGTCGGTGCACGATGAGTCGGGTGACCTGGATGCGGCGAGGGAGATTTTCTCCCGGCTGCCCCTGAAATGGATCCCGGCATACAATCTGACCCGAGACGAAACGCTCCTCATCCCGTTTGACTGGTTCTTTGCCATCAATGAGTATAACGGACCGTCCGCCGGCAACTGTATGGAGGAGGCGATCAGTCAGGGGATCTGTGAACTGATGGAACGACACGTCTCCTCCATTGTGAGCCGAAACCGGCTCAAGACGCCCGGCATTAATCCGGACTCCGCTACAGACCCGCTGGTCAGAGAGATGCTCCAGAAGTACCGGCATGCGGGCATCCGGCTCTTTGTCTCTGATTTCTCCTTGGATACCGGGATCCCCACCATCGGTGTTCTGGCCTACGATCCGACCACCTTTCCGGATAAAAGCGAGATCGTATGGACCGCAGGGACCACGCCGGACCCGGAAAAGGCCCTGAGCCGGGCCCTCACCGAGGTGGCCCAGTTGGGAGGCGATTTCAGTACCGGCTCCAATTACATGGCCAGCGGCCTTCCCAAATTCAAGACCTTGCCGGAAACGGATTTTATCCGGCACCCCGATGCCTATGTGGATATGGACGCCCTCCCGGATCTCTCGAGTGATAACATTCGAAGGGAAGTGGAAAACTGCGTGGAGGCCCTCAGGCGGATCCACATGGAGGTCTTTTTGGTGGATGTGACCCACCCCCGACTTCAGGTCCCGGCCCTCTACACCATCATTCCGGGTGCCCATTTTAGAGAACGGGCCGTGGGCACCAGCGTGGGCATGTTTTCGGCCAAGATCGTGACTGAGCAGGGAAATCCCGAGTGGGCCATCCAAAAGCTGAAAGAGATGGAACAACTGCTGCCGGACCAATACTACCTTCAGTTTTTTCTGGGGCTGAGCCACATCCACCTGGACCGATATGAAGAGGCCTTACCCTACCTGGAATCGGCCCTGGACCTGGACCCCAGGGCGGAAGATGTTCCCACCATTTATTCCTATATGGGGGTATGCCTCAAGGCCCTGGAACGATACGCCGATGCCTTGGCCGTTCTTCAAAAGGGGGTGGCCTGGGACAGGGACCGAACCGATATCCATAACCTCATGGGGTTCTGCTATTTCAAGCAAAAGGAGCATGAAAAGGCCATAGAGGCATTTCAGAAGGTCTTACATCTCGATCCCGGTTCCGCCATAGACTATGCCAACATCGCGTCCAACTACCGGGAGATGGGCAACCGGGAAATGGCGGTGCACTACTATCGCCTGGCCCTGGAACTGGACCCTCAGATCGATTTCGCCCGGGACCATCTAAAAAGGCTGACCGGAAAAGGGATTTAGGGATTCAGGGATTTAGGAATTTGGGAATTTAGGAGAGAATTCGCGAATTGGGTAATGTTGGCAAATGTGGTATTGAGCCAATGCCTTAATACCGTAATTCGCAATTCCTCAGATGGCTACGCTACGCCGTCACTCAACAATCAACCTCCAGCAATGGTTACTCCATAGCATGCCCGAACAAGCAGAAACCATTTATTTGGTGGACGGCACCGCTTATATCCACCGGGCCTACCACGCCATACGCAATCTGGCCAATTCACGCGGCTTTCCCACCAATGCGGTTTACGGCTTTACCAAGATGCTGTTAAAGCTCCTGGCCGATCACCATCCGGCCTACCTCGGGGTGGTATTTGACGCCAAGGGTCCCACCTTCAGGCATGGCATCTACGATCAGTACAAGGCGAACCGGCCTCCCATGCCCGAAGACATGGCCATGCAGGTCCCGGTGATCAAAGAGGTGGTACACCAATTGGGGATCCAGATGATGGAGATGGAAGGCTTCGAGGCCGATGACGTCATCGGTACCCTGGCCCGGATCGGTTCGGAAAACGGTTTTCATGTGACCATGGTGACCGGGGACAAGGACTTCAGGCAACTCATCAGCCCCCGGATTACCATGTGGGATCCCATGAAGGAACGGGTGACCGATTACGGGGGCATAAAGGAAACCTACGGATTTGAGCCCGAACGATTTATTGATGTGATGGGTCTGTCCGGGGATCCCTCCGACAACATTCCCGGGGTCCCCGGGGTGGGCGAAAAGACCGCGGTAGGGCTGATCCAACGGTTCGGCTCCTTTGAAGGGGTCTTTGAGCACCTGGACGAGATTACCCAAAAGAAGCTGAAACAGAACCTGCAAGAGGCCAGGGACATGGCCTTTCTGAGTAAAAAACTGGTGACCATTGAGCGGTTTGTGCCGGTCTCTGACCGGCTGGAGTCCCTTCGGGTGGGACGGCCTGCCGGGGAAACCCTGACCCAGATCTTCAGGGAGATGGAATTCAGGGAATTGTGGGATCAGTTCAGTACAAGAAAAGAAGAGGAGCGGGACTACCGTTTGTGTCTGACCCTGAAGGAGGTGGCCCGGCTGGTGGAGCGCATCAGGGACAAGGGCATGGTGGCCTTGGACACGGAGACCACCAGCACCAACCCCATGGAGGCCCGGCTGGTGGGCCTTTCTTTTTGCTGTAGACCCGCACAGGCCGTATACATTCCCCTCCGGCACCAGTACCTCGGTGTGCCGGATCAGCCTTCCTGGGCGGATGTCAAGGACCTGCTGCAGCCCTTGCTGGAAGATGCGCATATTGCCAAGGTGGGACAGAACATCAAATATGATGCAGAGGTGCTCAGCCGGCACGGGATTGAAGTGAAGGGTATGGCCTTTGATACCATGATCGCATCCTACGTGATCAATCCGGGTCTCAGGCAGCACAATCTGGGTTATCTGGCCCAGCAATACCTGAATCACAAGATGATCGGTTACAAGGATGTGGTGGGGTCGGGCAAAAATGAGCAGAGGTTTGACGCGGTGGCGGTGGAAAAGGCCTGCGAATACTCGTGTGAGGACGCGGACATGACCTGGCGCCTGCAGGAGTGTCTACATGAACGGCTTCGGGCCCAGGAGAGTGAGTCGCTGTTTTACAACCTGGAGATGAAGCTGATCCCCGTGCTCATGGATATGGAGATGACCGGGATCAAAATCGATACGGACGTTTTTGCTCAGATGTCCGCCCGGTTCGGCCGGGAGCTGAAGGCCATTGAGCAGGAGATTTTTGCCGAAGCGGGCATGGAGTTTAATGTGAACTCCCCCCAGCAATTGGGGTATGTGCTGTTTGAGAAATTGGGGCTTCCGGGCCAGCGCAAGACCGCCAAGACCAAACGGTATTCCACGGACGTACAGGTCTTGGAAAGGCTTTCAGCGGCGGCCTACAAGATCCCCAGCCTCCTACTTCGGTACAGAACCCTGTCCAAACTCAAATCCACCTATTTGGATGCCCTCATCAAGATGGTGAATCCCCGCACCGGAAGGCTTCACACCTCTTACAATCAGACGGTGGCCGCCACCGGACGGTTGAGCAGCAGTCAACCCAATTTGCAGAATATCCCCATCCGGAGCGAGGAGGGGCGGGCCATACGAAAGGGATTTGTGGCGGATCAAGGGAACCTGCTGGTGGCTGCAGATTACAGCCAGATCGAATTGAGGGTGTTTGCCCACTACTCCGGGGATGAGGCCTTTATGGAGGCCTTTGCCAAGGGCGAGGACATTCACCAGCGGACCGCGCTGGAGGTCCTGGGAAGGCCGGGGGAGACGGTTACCCCAGAGATGCGGCGGATCGCCAAGGCCATCAATTTCGGGATCATCTACGGCATGGGGCCTCGAAAACTGAGCGACCAGCTGGGCATTGCCCATCAAACCGCCAAGACCTATATAGACGCCTACTATGAACAGTATCAAGGGGTGGCGCGATACCGGAAAAAAATGGCTGAAATGGCTCGAAAAAACGGCTATGTGACCACCCTGTTCAATCGAAGGCGGTATTTATCCGATATCGAACACACCAATACCCGCATCCGTTCGGAGGCCGAACGCATGGCGGTGAACACGCCCATCCAGGGGACCGCAGCAGACCTGATCAAACAGGCCATGATTCGGATCCACGACCGGTTGGAAGAGGAGGGTTTCAAATCCAAAATGCTCCTGCAGGTTCACGATGAGTTGGTGTTCGAAGCCCCGGAAGCGGAAGCGGCCCCCCTTACGGATATGGTGGTTGACGAGATGGAGTCGGTCTATCCCCTTAAGGTCCCCCTGAAAGTGGATGTGGGTCAGGGAAAGAGCTGGGACGAAGCCCACTGACACCCGAAACCTGACACCTGATTATCTGGAGTTGAACCATGTCATATGTATTCGGCCCGGTGCCATCCAGACGTCTGGGGCTTTCCCTGGGCGTGGACCTGATACCGGCCAAGACCTGTACCTTTGACTGTCTGTACTGCCAGGTGGGACGGACCACCGACAAGACCGTCACCCGGCGTCCGTTCGTGCCTGCGGATCAGGTCATTGAAGAATTGAGACAGAAATTGAAGGTGTGTACACCGGATGCCATTACCCTGGCCGGGTCCGGGGAACCCACACTGCATTCCGAGATTGAGCGGATCATTGAAGGCATTCAGGAGTTTTCAGACACCCGGGTGGTGGTCCTCACCAATGGATCGCTTTTCAGCGAGGAGCCGGTCAGGCGGGCGGTGCTCAAGGCGGATCTCATTATGCCCACCCTGACCAGCGCCCATGAGGCCACCTTCAACCGCATCCACCGGCCCCATGAGGCCATTCGTCATCAGGCGGTGGTGGAAGGCCTGCTGGCGTTGAGACGGGAATATGCGGGTCAGATTTTTTTGGAGACGGTTTTTTTGGCCGGGATAAATGACACCCCACAAGAGGTGGAAGATCTGAAGGAGTTGATTGCAGGGCTTCAACCCGAGCGTATCCAGCTCAACACGGTGGTACGTCCCCCGGCCGATCCCCATGCCAAATCCCTTGACAGGATGCGATTGGAAGAGATAAAGCTATATCTTGGAACCAGTGCGCAAATCGTAGCGGATATACCGCTCAGGGATGTGGAAAAACGGACGGATTCGCTGGCCCGGAATTTTCTGGAGATGGTGAGGAGGCGCCCTTTACGACAACAGGATGCCGCAAATTCGCTGGGTCTTTCCGTGGAAGATGTGGAGGATCTGGTGAAAGGGTTGCTCATTAAAGGGTTCGTTCGTCAACAGGAGCATTCAGGAGAGATCTTTTATTTGAGCAATGAAGGCACCTACTAAAACAGATACCTCCCTCAGTGAGGAAGATACCCCCTTTTATGTCGGCATTGACGCCGGTGCCGTCAGTCTCAACTGTATCGTCATCAACCCCCAAAAGGAGATTGTCTATGAAGCCCCTTATGCCCGACATCTCGGCAGGGTGGAAGAAAGGGTGGCCGCACTCCTCAGGGACCTTTACCAAAGACTGGGAGCGGACCGCATTCGGCAGGTGGCCTTTACCGGAAATCACGGCAAACGGGTGAGTGACCGCCTGGAGGCCTTTTACGAATTTGAGACCATCAGTCAGGTACTGGGGGCCATTTATCTCCGCCCGGATGTCCGGACCATCATTGCCATGGGCGGGCAGGATACGGCCCTTTTTCAGATCAAGCACGCCGTAAGTGAAGACAGGGGCGCACAAGATGCGTCCTGGGAATTGGAATACTTCAATACCAACGGCCCCTGTGCCTCCGGGACCGGCTCTTTTATCGACCAGCAGGCCCAGCGTCTCGCCACGGCCATATATGAAAGGGAGGTGCCGGATCAATCCGAAGAGGCGTTTGATGAGATATTGAAAGACTTTATCCGACTGGGCCGTAAAAGTGATAAGCCGGCCCATGTGGCCTGCCGGTGCACCGTATTTACCAAGTCAGACATGATTCACCTGCAAAACCGGGGAGAGACGCTGGAGGACATCATCTACGGCCTTCATGTGGGAAACGCCCGGAACTATATGAGCACCATCGTTTCCAACCGAAGCCTGTCCGAGCCCCTCCTTTTCATCGGCGGACTTTCCTTGAATCCGCTTCAGGTGAAGGCCTTTCAGGATTATTTTCCCCATTTGATTGTGCCCGAGCATAATACTTCCGTGGGGGCCCTGGGCGTGGCCCTCCAGGCCCTGGAGGCGGCCCGCCAACAGCAGACCGATTGGAAACGGGCGGATACCGGGAACGAACTGGACCGTCTCGAGGATGTAAGAGAGCTCCAGAACATGGAGGTCCCGGTGGGAGCGCCCTTACGCCTACGAGAGACAGTGTTTCCGGAACAAAACGATATCCTCAAAAGGGTGGCAAAACCGGGAATCGGGTCCCGTTCAAAGGTGTACCTCGGCATTGATATCGGGTCCACCACCACCAAGTACGCCCTGATCAATGAACAGCGGGAGATTATTCAGAAAAACTATATCCCCACTCAGGGGAAGCCCATAGAAGTGACCCAAAGTCTGCTGAGGCATCTCATGGAGCACGCCGGGGAAGAGGTCCGGATCGCGGGGACCGCCACCACGGGGTCGGGCCGGAATGTGGTGGGGGATTTTCTAAACGCGGATCTGATCCTGGACGAGATTACGGCCCATGCCAGGGGGGCGGTGGCTGTGGACCCGGAGGTGGATACCATTTTTGAGATCGGCGGCCAGGACTCCAAGTATATCTATCTCGCCAATACCTATCCCTTGGACTTTGACATGAATAAGGTTTGCGCGGCCGGGACCGGAAGCTTTCTTCATGAACTGGCCAACAAATACGGCATCAATATCGTGGGAGAATTTGAAACCATTGCCCTGGGGTCCCGGACACCGGTCAAGCTGGCGGAGAGGTGCACGGTCTTTATGGAATCGGACCTGGTGTCGTATCTGCAAAAGGGGGTTGACCGAGACGACCTGATCGCAGGGCTCTGTTATGCCATCGTGTACAATTATCTGAACCGCGTGGTGGAGAAAAGAAAGATCGGGGAACGGGTCATGTTCCTGGGCGGCCCCTCGCTGAACAAAGGGGTGGTGGCGGCCTTCGAGAATGTCCTCGGGCGGGGCGTGGTGGTCCCGAAACACCGGGAGGTGTTGGGGGCCTACGGGGCGGCCATCAGTATCCAACAGAAAATGCAGATCGAAAACAAGGAAGCCAGCACGTTTCGGGGGCTTAAGAGTGCCATAAACGATCGCATGGCGTATCGGGAGAAGATCTGCCACGCCGATCCCAACTGCCATAACCAGTGCAAGCTCAAGATATACGATTTTGACGGGCGCAAGAGCGTGTGGGGGGGCGAATGCGGCCGGTACGACGTGACCCGGGGAGGGAAGGTACGCAAAGACAATTTCTTTGCCCTGCGACAGGACATATGGGAGACCCACATGGACGGGGTGTATGCCCAATTAAAGGATACGCCTTTGATGGAAGTGGATAACCGGCCCACCATCGGGATGCAGCGGGCCCTGTATGGTCATCAATACGGGGTGTTGTGGGCCCACTTTTTCGACAGTCTCGGATATCGCCTGGTGCTGACCCCCCCCACCAATGTGGCCATATCCCAATCCGGTATCGAGTCCATGGCCGCGGAAACCTGTTATCCGGTGAAGGTGTCCCACGGCCACGTCAAGGCCTTGATAGGCAATACCGCCTATCTGTTCCTCCCCAGCATGATCAATATGGTGACCCCCGCGGCCCAGGAAAAGGGATTTTTCTGCCCCATGGTCCAGAGCAACGGCTATATGGTTCGAAGGGCCCTGGGAATCGAGGGGCCGTCGGTCCTGAGTCCGGTGGTGCATTTAAAGTCGGATGTGGGGACGCTCACCCTGGAACTGGCCGACCAGATCGGTCCCCGGCTCGGGGTGAATAAACGGCAGATTCGAAAGGCCTTGGAATATGCCTTTGAAATGGAAAGCCGATTCAAACAGGCCTTGTACCAAAAAGGAAGGGAGATCCTCCAACAACTGGACCCGGAGGAACCCCTGGTAGTGGTCACGGGCAGGCCCTATAACCTCTATGACGATCGGCTCAACCTGAGACTGGGACAAAACCTGGGAAAAATAGGGGTGTGCGCCATTCCCATGGATTTTATCGATGTCTCTGCGGTGGATCTGTCCGATTTTCCATCCATGTACTGGGGCCTGGGGGCCCGGATTTTGAGGAGCGCCAAATTCGTGGAACAGCACCCCACCTATTTCGGCCTTCATTTGACCAATTTCGGATGCGGGGCCGACTCTTTTCTGGAACACTTTTACCGGTATATCATGGGGGATAAACCGTATCTTATCCTGGAGTTGGACGAACACAGCGCAGTGGCCGGCGCCATGACCCGACTTGAGGCCTACCAGAACGTCATCGAAAACATAATGCAGAAGCAGGGAGGCGCCCTGAAATCGGATGTCAAGTTGGCCAATTAGGGTTGTTTTCAATCATGGAATCTGAAAAAGTTATCAATTTTAGGTCACTCAGCGAAAATGTAGGGCGATTCAATCTCAGCAACAAGATCTTTCTGATCCCTGAGATGAATCGGATCGGCGGTCACCTGCTGGCCGCCACCTTCAGAGGCTTCGGCATCAACGCCCGGGTCATGGAGACCTACAAAGGGCTTGAACTGGGGAGAGAATACACCTCAGGCAAGGAGTGCTACCCCTGCCAGATCACCACAGGCGATATCCTCTATTGCATGAAGACCGAGTCCGAGCGGCTGGGAGACCGTTTCAACCCCGAGGATTATGTGTATTTCATGCCCGAGGCGGACGGTCCCTGCCGTTTCGGCATGTATAATAAATATCAGCGCATTGTGCTGGACTCCTTCCCCCAACTGGACCGTTTGAAGATCGGGTCTCTGACCACCAAAGACGGGTATTCCCTCAACGGCATTATTGCTGAGGAGCGGGTGCGGGATCTCAGAAAAACGGCCTATCTGTCCCAGGTGGTGGCGGACATTCTGGATCGGCTGCTGTGGAGAATCCGGCCCTATGAGGCGGAGACAGGATCGGCGGATCAATATATGGAGGCGGCCATGCATCAGATGGAAGCGGCCTTTGAAACCTACGGACCCAAAATGGAATTTGACGCCATCCTGGAAGGGATGGATGAGATACTAACGGGCGCAAAGGCTGTCATGGATCCTGAAATCCCTCGAAAGCCGCTCATCGGGATCGTGGGCGAGATCTACTTGCGGACCCATGTGCACGCCAATCAGGATGTCATCCGCGTATTGGAAAAATACGGGGCCGAAGTGGTGAACGCCTCCGTGTGTGAATGGATGAATTACACCAGCTATGACCGTCTGCGGGAAGCCAAGCAGGGATTCTGGTACAGCCTGAGGCAATTTCGTACAGGGGCCATGAGGGGGTTTTTAAAAGAAATGATCAGCTACGGCGGGGATCTGTACTATCAGCAATTCAGGCAGAAAAAGACCTATCAGCGTGCCCATGGGGGAATGGATGTGGCCGGGGATCACCAGGTGGGCCATCTGGAGGATATCCTGCAGAAAGAAGATTTGTTCTGCTTTGATGTGGGAACAGAGGCGTGTCTGAGTATAGCGGGCATTGTCGCCTATGCCAGAGAGGGATATAACGGTCTGGTGAATGTCTACCCCTTTACCTGTATGCCCAGTACCATCACCTCCGCCATTGTGAAGCCCCTGATCAACCAACTCAAGGTTCCCTACCTGGATACGCCCTATGATTCCAGCTTTCAGCCGGGCCGTGAGGCGTCCATCAGGACCTTTATGTACCAGGCCGAACAGCACTTCAAACGCCATGGAAGAAAGGATGGATGACCTCTGTTCTTGGACCCGGACCCAGGAACGGCAAACAGCCGAGCCCCTGTCTTTGCCGGGGCTGAATCACGGTTTGGATAAAATAAAAGGAGATGCCTCTCAATTATGACGACCAAGATGCTCATCAATGCAGTGGAACCCGAGGAATACAGGATCGCGGTCATACAGGATGGTTTGCTGGATGGGTTTTATTTTCAACCCGCTTCTGCAGAGCAGAAGACCGGAAATATCTACAAGGGTGTGGTGGAGCGGGTGGAACCCAGCCTGCAGGCCTGTTTTGTCAATTACGGGGACGAGAAAAACGGCTTTTTGTCGGCCAGTGATGTCCACCCGGAATACTATCAGAGCGGGGTGGAGCCCTCCAAGGATCAGCCCATACCCCCCATTGAAAAGGTGTTGAGAAAGGGCCAGGAACTGCTGGTGCAGGTGACCCGGGAGATGCCGGGACACAAGGGGGCCCAGCTGACCACCTACCTCTCCATTGCCAGCAGATATCTGGTGCTCATGCCCGGAAGCAAGGGCGGGGTCTCCAAAAAGATCGAGGACGAAGAAGAACGGCTCAGGCTCAAGGCGCTCATGAACAAGTTCAATATCCCCGAAGGCATCGGATACATTGTAAGAACAGCCGCCTATAAACAGAGCAAGCGGGAACTCTCCAGGGACCTCAACGGACTCTTGAGAATCTGGAAGGAGATCCGGAAGAAGGTGAAGGATGTGCCGGCGTATGCCTTGATTCACAAGGAACAGGATGTATGTCTGCGGACCTTGCGGGACTATTTCACCGGGGATATCAGCGAAGTGCTGGTGGACGACAAGGAGACCTTTGCCAAGGTAAGGGATTACATGAAGATTATCTCTCCGCGGCATCAGCGACGGGTCAAGCTCTACAAAGAAAAACGTCCTATCTTTGCCCAGTATGAGGTGGAAAAGCAGATAGAATCCGTGTATCAGAGCCGGGTGGGTCTGGAATCCGGAGGTTCTATTGTCATTGATCCCACCGAGGCATTGATCTCCATCGATGTAAATTCGGGGCGGGGCAGAGGGAGCAAGGATGTGGAGACCACCGCATACCGGACCAACCTGGAGGCGGCCAAGGAGATCGCCCGGCAACTGAGGCTCAGGGATATGGGCGGCCTGGTGGTGATCGACTTCATCGACATGCGGGAGAAGAAACACAATCGGGAAGTGGAAAAGCGGTTCAAGGACGAAACCCGTCACGACCGGGCCAAGATCAGCATGTCCAATATATCCCGGTTCGGGCTCCTGGAACTCTCCAGGCAACGGTTGCGGCCCTCCCTGGAATCCCTCAGCTATCAGACCTGCGCGTATTGTGAGGGCCGGGGCCTGGTCCCGTCACTGGAGACCGCCTCCTTGTCCTTTTTACGTCAGATTCGAATGGGGGTTTCCAGAAAAGGGATCAAGTCGGTGAAGGGATTGTTGCCGGTGGAAGTGGCCACCTATCTCCAGAACAAAAAACGGAAGGAACTGGCACAGCTGGAATCCAGATACGGCTTTAACATCTTTTTGCAAGGGGATCCCGCCATCCCCCTCGGCGGCGGGAGCCTGGAATTCGTAAAGGAGGATGCCGCCTGAATCATACCGTCTCATGTTCAATAATATCATCTATTTCGTCGTCGTCCTCCTGATATTCAATATCAGCTATGCTGAAACCCCGCCTGATGATTCCCTGTTTTATTCCCTCCTCATGCTTTTTCTATCCTGGGCCGCATTTGCCGCATACTGCAGGCATGCATTCCGGTCGCTTTTACAAAAGGCGCATGGGGGGAGGCTCCGGGATCCGGGGCAACTGTCCGGTCAATACCAGCGTCTGAACGTCAGGCTTTCCGTACTGGCCATCTTTTTGTTTGCCCTGGCCGCATACCTCTTTCACCTCAAGTACTGGCTGAATCTGATCCCGGGATTCCAACTCTTTTCCGTGCTTCAGGGCGGGACGGCCATTGCCCTGTTTTTGTTCTATCTCTGCACCATCTGGTTTTTCGGGTTTCCGGTCTATCGGATCACTGTCGAATCGGACATCCCCAAGGCTGTATTTATTCGGTCCCATCTCAGATTCAATCTGCCCATTTTGTTTCCCTGGTTGGTCCTATCCCTGGTCTATGACCTGTCGGCCCTGAGCCCCTGGACCGCTCCGGGTGGATTTTTGAATACCCTGGGGGGGCAGCTAATCTTTTTTGTCTGTTTCATCCTGCTGCTCATGACGGTGATGCCCAAGGCCATTCAATACTGGTGGGGGTGCCGACCCCTCCCCTCCTCCGGAAAGGGAGACGCCCTGAGGGCCTTTTTGGAGGAAAAGGGATTCCGGTATCGGGGTCTTCTCAGGTGGCCTATTTTCGAAGGGCGGATGATGACCGCCGGTATTATGGGGATTGTACCGAGATACCGGTACGTGCTGGTCACCGACGCCCTGCTGGAGTACCTGAATGTGGACGAGCTCAAGGCGGTTTTGGCCCATGAAATGGGACATGCAAAATACAAACATTTGGTCTTTTATATCCTCTTCTTTGCGGGGTTTATGGCGCTCTCCTTAGGGCTGTCCGATCTGTATCTCTATCTGGTCTACTCTCAACCGTTTCTGATCCATCTGCTGTCCGAAGGGGATCCCCATTCGGTGACACTCTTCCACCTGCTTATGACCCTTCCCATGCTGGTCACCCTGCTGGTCTATTTCAGGTACATCATGGGCTTTTTTATGCGAAATTTTGAGCGACAGGCCGATCTTTATTCTGCGGTGATCATGGGTACGCCGGCTTTGACGGTGAGTTCTTTGGAAAAAATTGCACTTATCAGCGGCAGCATCAGAGATGTGCCCAGCTGGCATCATTTCAGTATTCGGCAACGGGTGGACTGCCTGTGGCGGACCTTACGGAATCCCGGCCTCATAAGGCGGCATAACCGATTTGTGCTCACCTCTTTTCTGATCTATGTGAGCGTCATTTCCCTTTTGGTGTACCTGTTGAATTCTGGACCGGTGAAGACGCACCTGACCCATTCCTTGATTGAAAAGGCCCTGGTGGAGCAGATCCGGAATGAACCTTCAACTGTAGCACCCTATCTGAATCTGGCCATGCTGTACCAGGAAATGGGAAAGGATCAGGAGAGCCGGCGGCTTTACGAACAGATCATTGATATGAACCCCCGGCATCCGGTGGCTCTGAACAACCTGGCCTGGCTCCTGGTGACCACCCCGCAGGATGCACTCAGGGATATTCCCCGCGGCCTTGAATTGGCCAAAAGGGCCGTGGCCCTGGAACCTTCAGCCGGATTTCTGGATACCCTGGCCGAGGCCTACTACCAAAACGGCCAGGCAGCCGAGGCCGTAAAGACCATTCAAAGGGCCATGGCCAAGGCAAAGGACAACCGGGACTACTACCAGGGCCAGTTGGAAAAGTTCTTGGGGAACCCAAAGTCGTCTTAAGGCCGAAGATCCGGACTCAGCCCGGTTCCCGGCATTCTATGCTTGACCGTTGGCCCGTCCATGTGAGATGGTTATGAATAGGTAAAATTTGGCAATCATCTGCACCGAATGATCCGGTATGAGGAGCATGAAAAAGGGGATTCTGCAAGCTGTCCTGGTGTTGGTGCTGCTGGCCCTGTGTGTGGGAATCTACCTCGTGGGGCAGCATATCCTCAGCCTGCCGTTTGTGGCCACCAACAAGGCATTGCATGAAGACAATTCCGCCCTTACCCTCGATTTTTTGATCCCGGCGGGGACCTATCTCGATGAAAAACTGTCTATTTCAGAGGTCATTCAATTGCGATTAAAGAGGCAGAATGATCCTTTTGAAAAATTGTTGCGGACGGTTTGCGCCCCCATTCCACCCGGCTACAAATTTCTAACAAACGTGCTCCTGTTTTGCTTCTGGACCCTGTGTTACCTGACCCTGTTCAGGGTCTTTACGTTTATGGGCTATGGCCGTGCCTTGCGGGGAAGTCTCTTTTTGGGGGGACTTACCTACTATTTCATGCCGGATGTATGGCCGGGCAAGGGGGATGACATCCTGTTTCTCCTCTTGCCGGTGCTCATAATTGCCTTCAGGTTTTACGCTGTTCAGCGGAAAAAGAGAAGCGTGTTCAAAAAGGCATAGGCGGGTATGCACCTAAGGGCTCACTCAAAAATAACTTCCCATTTTCCCATCTCAGATTCGGGCCATCTTCGGCCGCCGCTCAATCGTGAAGTCCTCGAAATAGTCCACTATTTCTGTGGCTTCACTCAATCGCGACGACCAAATCTGACCC
>JAIPDZ010000097.1 GCA_021737425.1 Deltaproteobacteria bacterium | reverse complement strand
CCGAAGGGTACTCCGTGTGGAAAACGGATATGGTGCGAAAGACCGGTCCGTTTTCCCTCCCGTTTCATAACATCACCAGGCGCCTGCCGGGACCGGGGGAGCCCGGCCCGCTGGTGTCCGTGATTGTGCTTGCCCGGGACCGCCCGGCACGGCTGACCGATGCACTGCGATCCGTTGCCGGGCAGACCTATGCCAATGTGGAGATAGTGGTGGTAAACGACGGCGGAGCGGAAATCAGTGACGGGGTCCAGGCCCTGGCCGGGGAAATCCCGGTGACCTGCATCGCCCCGGTACGCAGGGGCAGGGCTGCGGCGGCCAACGCAGGGCTCAGAGCGGCCCGCGGGGCTTACCTGAATTTTCTGGACGAGGATGCCGTCTTTCTGCCGGATCACGTGGAAACGCTTGTGTCCGGCCTGATTTCCACCCATTCAAAGGTGGCCTATTCCAATACTGCAAAGGTCTATACTTCCGGCTGGGAAGACCGGATAAAAACCGAAGCCCCACTCAAAAGGACCTTTGATCGCCGTCGTCTTTTCTTTGAAAATTACATTTCCACCATAAGTGTGTTGTTTTCAAGAGAGGTCCCGGCCGAAACAGGAGGCTTTGATGAACAGATGAAGCGCTTTGGGGACTGGGATTTCTGGATCAGGGTTTCGAGGCGTCTTTCCTTTTTACATGTGAATAAGCTGACCGCAAAATACAGGGTCTATGACCCGGGCGGTGTAAGGCCGGCCGGCCGGATGAAGCCTTTTGTCGCCGGAAAATCCTGGGTCGGGTTTGTCATGGAAAGATGCCTGGCAGGGTTCAGGAGGACCCCCTGTGCCACACGGGTCAGAGCCGCTTGGACGGGTTTGCGCAAGGCTGCCGCGGTATTCACCGCAAGACTGGCCCAAAGGCTCGGGCGGCGGCATGGGTGATGATCTCAGGACTGCATGGCCGGCCCAGCCGTTTCCCCGGTTCCGGTTCAAAGGTTCAGCCATTGCCCGTCCCCACTTCCGGAACCCATACCGGTGAAGAGAGGCCGATGCCGCGGAACCCATAATGAATCGGCGCAAATTCATCGCCTTTCCGGCGCCCAGGCGGGGCGGCGCGGGGTCGTTCCTGACGGTTTTTTGCCTGATTGTGTTGGGTCTCTCCCCTGTCCATGGGGATCAGTCTGCCACGGACCGGGTGGCCATCGTGGTATCCAAGCATATCAGGCCCTATGTGGAGGCCGTTGAAGGTCTCAAATCCGGCTTTTCAGCGTACGCCAATATCGTCCCCCGGGTATTCAATCTTGAAAAACTAAATAATCAGGCCCGGGCAGGGCTATTTGAAGATGAACGTGTGAATGGGTTTTCCCTGTTTATCGCAGTCGGCCCCGAGGCGGCGGCGAGCGTGTGGAAAGGGGTCGGAAACAAGGGGCCGGCAAAGCTGTATGTGATGGTGTTGCACCCCGAAAAGCTGTTGGGCGAAAGGGAAAAGCTGTTCGGTGTCCCGCTGAACATTCCCGTGGGGACCCAGGTGGAAATGATCCACCGGGGCCTTCCGTCTGTGAGACAAATCGGTCTGCTTTACGATCCTGAGCACAACAGGGCCTTCTTCCGCAGGGCGGCGGATGCGGCCGCGGCCCTGAACCTCACGGTCGTCCCCCTGCGGGTGGCGTCAAAAAAGGGGATTCCGGGGGCGTTACAGGGCCGATGGACGGATATGGACGCGTTGTGGCTCATTCCGGATCGCACCGTAATATCCGAGCGCATCGTCCGATACTTGATAAAAGATGCCTTTTTACAGCAACGCCCCGTGATCGGATACAACCGGTTTTTTTATGAAACCGGCGCCGCCCTGGCCTTTGTATTTGATTATCGAGCGCTTGGCCGGCAGTGCGCGCAACAGGCCCTCCGCATATTGTCGGGGCAATCGTGCCGGGAGACGCCGCCCGTGTTTCACGTATGGGTGAATAAGGGGGTGTGTGACAAGCTCGGACTGAGGTACCCTGAAGAGTATATGCCGCCGCTCAGCCCCGGGCCGTAATCGGCCCCTGCTGCCTGAAACCTGACCCCCGACCCCCGACACCTGACACCTGACACCCGACACCTGAAACCTGCCCCCCCAAAACCTCAATTCACCTGTTCAGGAACTGCCCAATGAAAAAAGCAGGCATCCATTTAAGACTCCTTCTGTCGGTCTTTGCGCTCATCAGCGCCACCACCTTTACCCTCGGGTATGCAGGAATCAGTATCAGCCGCCAGTTTATCCAGGACCGGTTTGAAAAGCGGATCGCCTTTCTGGCCAAATATCTGGCGCTCAATGCGGAACTGGGCGTGCTCATCGATAACAAAGGGATGCTCAACAAGCTGGCCGCCAACCTGATGACCGAGGAGGACGTGGCCGGAGTGGTCATTTCAGACCAAAACCACCAGGAAATCATCGCCCTGTCGAGAGAAGTTCCCGGCCCCTTTTCCACGGTGCAAAAGCCAGTGACGCTCTCAGAGCCGGGACCGTACGACGAGGTGTTTCAGGGGTATCCGCTTTCCGATCCGGTTTCCAACCCGGAGAAGACCGCCATCGGAACGGTTCAGATTACCTACAGCACCGCCTACATTGAACAGATATTGACCGTAATGGCCGAACGGTTTATCTGGTTTTCCGCGGGGCTGGCCTGCCTCGCCGGTCTGATTTTCTATTTTCTTTCCCGTTCCATGGTAAAGCCGGTGACGCAGCTGGCCCGGGTGGCGAGAGAGGTGGCCGACGGCGATATGGCACTGCGTGTCCGTCCGGGGGGGCTTCCCGAAACCCGTGATCTGGCCAAGGCCTTTAATGCCATGCTGGATTCCATCAAACGGAACCGCGACGCGCTGGAGGATGCCTATCAGGAGATCATTCAACAGACGACCCTGGCGGAAATGGGAAAATTTTCCCTGATGGTGGCCCATGAGGTCAAAAATCCCCTGAGTATTATCAAGAGTTCTCTGGACGTCCTGAAGAGCGATCCTTCGGTCTCTGCCGATGATCCGGTGATTTTTTACATGGAAGATGAAATTGAGCGGCTGAACCGCATGATCGAGGATTTCCTGGCCTTTGCCAGGCCGGGCCGGCCTTTTTTCCGACAGGTGGATGTGAGCACCCTGATGGCGGAGATCGTGGAAAAATTTCAGCTCCAGAACGCCGGATCCAACGTGACGGTTCGATCCGACATCCCCCCCCGGGTGTACCACGATCAAATGGACCCCGACATGTTTTCCCGGGTGATGACCAATATCCTGAAAAACGCCCTGGAGGCGAACGGAGATCAAGGGGACGTGCATATAAGGCTCTGGTCCGGGGAGCATATGCTGCGGATAGAGGTGGCGGACCTGGGGGAGGGGATT
The DNA here is from genome assembly GCA_021737425.1 of Deltaproteobacteria bacterium. GTDB lineage: Bacteria > Desulfobacterota > DSM-4660 > Desulfatiglandales > Desulfatiglandaceae > JAIPDZ01. The sequence continues at coordinate 11,343 of JAIPDZ010000097.1, read as the reverse complement.
GATGAAGAGTGTAAGGACAGGCTCTTTGAGCCCTTTTTTACCACCCGCTCAAAGGGGACCGGCCTGGGTCTGGCCTATGCCTCGCAGGTGGTCCAGGCGCACAACGGGACGATCACCGCAAGAAACAGGAGCCAAAAGGGGGCCTGTTTCTGTGTGGAGATCCCCTTGGGAAGGGATCTTCGGACTGCAGAGTAGGGAGGAGGCATGGCCCATATCCTCATCGTAGACGACGAAGCGCGGATGCGGCACCTGTTGTCGATCATGCTCACCCGAAAAGGGCATCGCGTCGATCAGGCCGGGGACGGCGTGGAAGCCCTGGAAATGATCGAATCCACCCCCTTTGACATGGTGATCACGGACATCAAGATGCCCCGTCTCGACGGCATAGGTCTTCTCAAAGAAGTATCTCGGATGGATATCCCCTGCCCGGTGGTATTCATCACCGCGTTTGCCACCGTGGAATCGGCGGTGGAAGCCATGAGGCTGGGCGCCGCCGACTATATCACCAAGCCCTTTGATGACAGCCGGATCCTCCTGACCGTGGAGAGAACCCTGAATGTGTCGCGCATTATGGCGGAAAACCGGGATCTTAAAAGAGAACTGGCAGAGGCCGTGGGCCGCGAAAAGATCGTTTATGAGTCAGAGAAGATGGCCGAGATCATAGACCTTGCCTCCCGGGTGGCCCGAAGTGATTCGGCCGTATTGATCGTGGGTGAGTCCGGGACCGGAAAGGAACTCCTGGCCCGGTTTATCCACAATGCCGGCCGCCGTAAGGACAAACGGTTTGTTCCGGTCAACTGCGCCGCCATTTCTCCCAACCTGGTGGAATCCGAGTTGTTTGGCCATGAAAGGGGTGCGTTTACCGGGGCCGTCAGGGCCACCACCGGAAAATTCGGCTATGCCTCCGGAGGCACCATTTTTTTGGATGAAATCGGCGACCTTCCCCTGGATGCTCAGGCCAAACTGTTGAGATCGCTCCAGGAAAAAAAGATCCAGCGGGTCGGCGGAAACGAAGAGCTGCCCATTGATGTGCGGGTCATTTGCGCCACCAATCAGAATCTGGAAAGGCTGGTGGAAAAGGGGACGTTTCGGGAGGACCTCTACTTCCGGATAAACGTGTTTCCCATCCAGCCGCCGCCCCTGAGAGAGCGGCTGGAGGATGTGCTCCCCCTGACCCGGCATTTTCTAACCGCTTTGGGGGGGAACCCGGATACCCAACTGACCGACGGGGCCGTCAGATTGCTTATGGCCTATGACTGGCCGGGCAATGTGAGAGAACTGGCCAATGTCATGGAAAGGGGGATGATCCTGGCAGGCGGCGAGGCGATAACGGCCCACACGCTCTCATTTTTGAGGCAGGATGCCGCCTCAACCCATACGGACCCCTGTTTTTCTATCCCGTCGGGGGGGCTTTCACTGGAAAAAATGGAGGAGGACCTGGTGAGACAGGCCCTTGAAACCGCAGGAAACAATCAGACTGCCGCAGCCAGGCTCCTGGGGCTCACCCGTGCAAAATTCAGGGTCCTTTTGCGGAGAGTCCATCGTGATACGTAAGCTGGCCCGTATACTGCTCTGGATGCTGGCCGCCCTTTTGGGGTCCGGGGCGTCTCTTATGGCCGAATCCCACAGGCCGGCGGAGAATGATACGGTACTCATGTTCGTGGGCGAGGATATGGAGGTTTTGTCCATTGCCTCGAGACGCCAAGAGGGGGTGTGGCAGGCCCCGGCCGTGGGCCGGGTAATTCCCAGAAAAGAGCTCTGGAAACAGGGGGTAAAGACGCTGAGTCAGGCCCTTAAGATGGAGCCGGGCTTTTACATGGCCCAAAAGGAATGGGGGTCGGAGGCGTATCTCAGAGGCATTCCGGATTCCGCACTGCTGCTGTATGATAATCTGGTTCCCATGGGGTCGGATGTCACCAAGACCCTGCAACCCCTGGATTATGAGCTTTCTCTCGCGCCGGTCAAGCGGGTGGAAATCGTCCGGGGGCCGGGATCGGTGCTCTGGGGGCCGGACGCATTTGCAGGGATTGTAAACGTGGTCCCCATGACCGGAAAGGACCTGGACGGGGCCGAAACCGGGGCCCTGTACGGGGGGCCGGAAGACCACGGGGCCCTGTATGTGAATATGGGAAAAGACGGGGGGGAGTGGGACGGGTTCCTCTCCATGAGCGGCCGCACCATTGCGGAAGATGACACCCCCTGCAACATCGTGCGGTTCTGGGGAGAAGGGGGCAGGGCCTACCCTTATGAAGAGCGGTTCGGCGCGGAACAACCCGGGCGGTCCCACTATCTCGAGGCATCGGGAAATTTTTCTTTCAGGGACTGGTTTACCCTGTCGGGCCTGATCTCCGATTACAAGCGGCCCTACGCCATGAGCGGCCCTGACGAGAGCAGCAGAGAACGGGATCTCACCTGGCCCGAGAGCCGGAGCGGACCGTTCGGATTCATCAAGCTGGAGGCCAAAAGGGACTTGGATGCGGTGTCCGGGGTGCGTTTTGCCGGCTACTACAACTGGCTGAACCTGGAATATGAAATCATCGACCGGCGCCTGGATCAAAGGGAGAACCGCTTTTACGGGGAACTGATATATGACCGGTCCTTTTTTGCGGGAAAAGGCGTTTTTACCGGGGGGGCGGCCTACAGAAAGACGGACGTGACCAATGCCCCGGTCTGGAAAAGCTACTTCCCGGATTATGTGGCCCAGGAAAAAACCACCTTTTTGCCCCTCTACACCCTGGAGGACTATGATGACCGGTTGTGGTCCCTGTTCGGACAGTACACCCACAGCATTGGAGACTTTGATTTTTCTGTGGGTCTGAGAAACGATGACCATCGCCGGTATGCGGATGCGCTGAGTTACAATGCCGGGGTGGTCTGGAGCCCCTGGCCCGCATGGATGTTCAAGGCCCTGTACGGCACCGCCTACCGGACCCCCTCTGCCCGGCAGCTTCTGGGCGGGGATACCCCGGATCTGGAGGAAATAGAGACCCTGAATCTTCAGGCGGGGTGGAAACCGTCTCCACGGGCCGAGGTGAATGTATGTGGATTTGTCAGCAAAATAGAAAACCACTTTATGGAGGATCCTTATGCCGGTCTTTCCCAGCCCAACCATCAGAAGCTCTACGGAGTGGAGCTGAACGGGCGGTTTTCTCCCCTGAAGGTGCTGGACCTCTCCGCCAACCTGACCCTGCTCAACAACAGCGGCCCGGATGAAACCTACCGGTACATCCAATACTGGGACCCTGATCCCCATTATGAGGAACTGAACTTTCCCTACGACCCCGGCCCCAAGCGGCTGTTCAACCTGACAGGGACCTGGCGGCCCCACGAACGGGTGAGCATTTTCGCCCGGCTCGGCTATCATTCCGCCACCCGCCTGATGTATCCCCGGGCCGATACGGTTCAATGTCTGGACGGGGCCTGGGTCCTGGACATGGCCGCAACGGTCCGGGATATGATTTTTCCCGGGGTGGATCTCCAGATCGCCGTCAGAAACCTCGGCAACACCCATTACCGGACCGCCGGCACCTACAGCACCATCTCCGGAGAGCCCTTTACCGCAGAGGTGATGCTGAGAAAGCGGTGGTAGAAGTGGTCAAAATGAGCCGGGCGTGGCTCGATATGACCAACTCGTATTATCTCAATAAGTCGGAGAGATTGCCTTGCATAGACGTATCTTCTCAATAAATCGGGGTGACCGCTTTCTCTGGCACGGTACTGGATTCCGGCCCTCGCCGGAATGACGGGAAGAGGCTTTTTTTGACTTTTTACGAAACCATCAATAATATGGCATGCTTTTTGCTGCACAATGTTCCCATGATGAAGCGGATCAAGATACTGGCTCTTGCATTGCCTCTCCTCCTAGGGCTTTGCCAGACGGCGTTTTCAACCGATGGGGTCCTCTCCGACGATGAGGCCCATCTGTTGGAACTGGTCAACCAGGCCAGAAAAGATCCGCTGGGCATGGCGGCGTCCTTGGGCATGAATCCTGAGACCGTCCTTCAGGATTTACCCGAGTTACAGGAGATTCTGACCGGGGGCCTTGACCCACTCGCGGTCGACCGCAAACTCTATGACGCCGCCTCAGCCCATACCCAAGACATGATCGCCAACATCTACTATGGGCACACTTCGCCCGACGGCCGCACCTGTTCCCAACGGATCCGGGAGAGCGGCTACCTCGCGGCCGCATGCGGAGAGGCCCTGGGCGTGGTGGCCTTTCAAAATTTCATGGGGCCCGACGAAGGGGTCCGGATCATTTTTGAGTCCGTCTTCCGGGCCGAGCTGGACCCGGAAAGGGCCATGGAACGCAATATCCTGAATCCCGGGATCACCGAAACCGGCATCGCTTTTGGCAGCGGTCAGTTCGTCTCCGGGGGCTCGACCCTGAACGCCTATGTGGCCACGCTGGACTTCGGCACCCCCGCCGCCGACATCGAGACCGTTGAAAAGGTACTCGTGGGGATGATCAATAAGGCCCGCAATAATCCTGATGCGGCGCTTCGAAACGCCGGGATTGATCCGGCCCATGCGGCCCTAGCCTACGGGGATTTGAAATGGGCCCTGACCGCTTCCCTAACGCCGCTGGCCTGGAACGACCTCCTCCACGGGACCGCCTCGGCCCATAACCGGGATATGGTGGATCAGCGCTATTACGACACCGTCTCCCGCAGCGGCTTGACCCCGTTTGAGAGAATTTCGTCCACCGGATACGACCCTGCCCGTACGGGCGAAAGCCTGGGCATTATATGGGCTGAATCGGATGTCCGGCAGGCCCATGGGGCCTGGGAAGTGGCCCGCCTTTTGTACGAACATATCCTTGCCTCTGATGCAAACCCCGAATCCAGGGTCGGGCGGAACCTGTTCCATCCGGATATCACCGAGGTGGGTATCGGCGTGGACACGGTCTTATGGCCGCCCGGGGGGGACCAGCCCGCCATGACCTACGTGGCGGTGGTGGATTTTGCCCGGCCCCTTGCGGAAAGGTCCTTTGTGGTGGGTACGGTGTATGAAGACCGGAACACCAACGGGGTTATGGATCAAGGGGAAGGGCTTTCCGGCCTGAAAATAACCCTGAAACCCGCAGGACAGACCGCGGAACCGGAAGCGGTGACCCGCAGCGGCCCGGCGGGTCAGTATCAGGTTGATTTGTCCGGTCTTCAGCCGGGGTTTACGGATGTCTATGTGGAGCGGGAGGGAGAGGTCCTGGGGCCTTTTTCCTTCCTACCGGAGGGCCCGGGGGTAAATGTTTTCAAAAACCTCAGGATCGATCCCCGGCCTGAAACGGATGGGCCGGCGCCCTACGGGGGGATGAAAAAAAGCTTGACAGACCGGGATAGATATGCTATTAAATTTTAATGAAAAAACGTGTATTAAAATAAATCTTCACGTAACATCTCAATTTTTAGGGGCAATCCCCCTGGATTCTCGCTCCCGGATCGGGGTCCGGGACAAGCTTCGCAGGGATGACAAAATAAGCCAACTGCCCGTCATTCCGGCGAAAGCCGGAATCCAGAAAAGCGCCATGGAAAATCGTTTCCCCGATTTATTGGGAAGATAAATTTTGACCGGACCGGCACCAAAAAGGGCCATAAATCTACAAAAACCGTCGGAAAGCCCTTGACAAAAGAGGCGACTTCTATATAATCCGAAACCAAGCAAAGATGAAGATGTGGATGATAGGGGGAATTGACTACCAAAACTTTTATTTTAAGGGGGTGATAGCGCGACTGCAGGCAGGAAGGATGGTCTTTCAATCTGGGTAACAAATGGTTAACAACTATTACTTTAATGCGTAGGAGGAAAGAAGCATGAAAAAAATCTTTTTAGTATTATCAGTTTTGGCGATGGTGGCTTTTCTGACAGGCCCATCATATGCGCTGAAAGGCATTGATGATCCCGTACCCGGCGTCAACTTTCAGGTCCCGTTTATTGTAGAGATGGGAGGATCTGGTCTGGACACGTCGATTATCTTTAATAACATTTCTACCGACAAAGGTGTTTATGGCACCACCTCGAAGCCAACGGGAAAATTCCACTGGATAATTTATACTAAGACATCCTCGGATGTGGGAAGCCATGACACAACATTTAGTGCAGGGGATGTGGAGGCCTTCAGTGTAAGGGCGCTTATTGCTAACTGGGTCAACAATACTACAGCCCTGGAGTTTGACCTTGACGGTGACGGTACCAATGATCATTACGTCGGGTATATTGTCTTTCGAAATGACACCCCAGGCGGGGGAGACCTGGAAGACACCATGGCCTATTTTGAGTACGTAGACCTGGCCAACGGTCAGGCCTGTGGAACGTATGCGGCCATGCGAGAGTATACGGAGACTAACGGCCAAAATGTTTTTGATTCTCGCCAGAATACCTATAGATGGGGTAATAATCCTGGAGACACGACTCAAAGCGCCCTCGAAGTGTTTACCGCTGACGCGTATGCAACCAGCTGGATGCGGGAGGCGGGTCAGTTGGGAGGAGCGGACGCTACCTATATTCAGTTCACGCCGAGATGGTATTTTCACAACGCAGATGGGGAAACCTATATTATCATCTGGAAATCCAAGAACGATATCTCGTCCGGGGGGTCGCTGACATCGGTTAGTAGTGTGTCGATCAATATCTATAACAATGAGGAAGACTGGGGAAATGATACCCTGTATCTTCCGTACGAACTCAACATTATCAGGGCCTCTGATATTGTTCCGCCCGCATTTGCAGGCTCCTACCCCGCAGGTGGCTGGGTTGATATAACGCTAAGCGACGCTGCCGGTCAAACGGCTATCGCTGATTGGAATGAGACCGAGTTTCTGCTCTATGTGTGGCAGGTGGCGGATTCCAGCACTGCGTCGCTGAACTGGTCTGCCCTCTGGAACGATCGGAAGGTCGGAACCAATTAATACTTGGGATAAAGTTCGGGTCATGCCCATGGCCCTGACGTAATCAGGACAAAAAAAGCGGGTTATTTAACCCGCTTTTTTTGCAGTTAAAAGCGGCACCGTATAGACGTTGACAGAGTAAAAAGTGAGTGAGTGAAAGATGCGACCTGTAAAAATACCAAGCGTGATTCTCAACGTAACCGGCATCATTATCGGGGCATGCCTGCTCTGGGCCTGCGATTCCGGACCCGGGGAATCCCAAGGATCGGATGCGAAGGAAAATGCGGTGAAACCGGCCCTTCAGTTCATGGATGGTTCCGCGGGCCTTCCCGAGACTGGGATGTGGCGGGAAGGGCTGGCCCTGGCTGACCTGAACGGCGACGGGCATATGGATATTGCGGCCCCTCCACCCAGAAAAGCTGAAGAGTGGCCCAACAAACCCGCGGCCTGGTACGGGGACGGCCGGGGCCAGTGGCGTCAGGCAAAGCTTCAGATGCCTGATATACAATACCACTACGGGGACGTCGCAGTGGCCGATTTTACGGGGGACGGTAAATGGGATATGGCGCTCGCCATGCACGGTGTGCCCCTTACGGCGCTGAAGGGGCTGGGCCAGGGCCGGTACGCAGATTTTTCTGAAGGAATGCCTTCAGGTAAACTCTTTTTAGGCCGTGCCCTGGCTGCGGCGGATATTAACAAGGACGGCCGACCGGACGTGGTAACCCTGACAGAGAAGGCCAACTACACCGAATGGGACGGGGTGTGGGTGTGCTACTATACGGATAAGAAATGGGCCTGCAGTCCCATTGGCGAAGGAGACAAAGCCGCAGGCCTTTTCGGGAAGCGGGTGACAACCGGGGATGTGAATGGAGACGGCAATCCGGATATTGCGGTGGGCGCCTATTCTGGAAATAAGAGCATGATCATCTGGCTTGGGGACGGCAATGGAGGATTTACGCCCTTTAACAAGGGGCTTCCGACACACCTCATCTATGCATCGGTCACACTTGTGGATATCGACGGCGACGGCAGAGACGATCTGGTGACCGCCATTTCAGGTTTCGGCAAAGATGCCGTATGCGGACTCAAGGTTTTTTTGAGCCGGGAGGACGGGTTTGAGGAGATGTCTGACGGGCTCCCCCAGAAGACGGTGATGTATGCGGCCAATGCAGGCGATTTGGACGGAGACGGGCGCATTGAGGTCATCGGCGGGAACATTGCAGGGGGACTGGATGTGTTTTACCTGAACGGAAAGGGCTGGAAGAAGGCCCCTGTGTCAGGATTGCCTGAAAAAGGACTGTCCCGTATTTATAGTATCTACGTGCAGGACATGAACGGTGACGGAAAAGAGGATCTGGTGGTGAATTATGCATCAGAGCGGGGCGGCCCGTCCGGCAAAGCCGGCGGCGGGATACGGGTATTTCTGAACGAGCATGTAAAATAAGGGATCGGGTGGATGTATGCCATGTGGATTAAGAGCGAGTCATACAGGCGGATGATGACAGCCGTCGGAGCCATCCTGGCGGGCAGTGTGCTGGCATGCCTGCTGGTGGCGTGTTCGGGTGAGGAGGGCCAGGAATCAGAAGGCGGGAGGGGGCCGGACGCAACGGTCAACCCGAACGCTGCATTGAAGGAGGCCGGCAAGTCATACTGGACCTTAAGACTGATGGATAAGGATTATAAGGCCACGTATGAAATGGAGTTGGATAATGAATCCATCCCGTTTGAAACCTACCTGGAACGTGTCCAGAATAAAGGAAAAATTGACTATCTTTCCCTGACGGTAAAGGAAGTGAATATTGACGGGAACAAGGGCACTGTGATGCTGGATGTAAAATGTAAAAGCCCTGCTACAGCCAAATTCAACACCACGGTCAACATGCCCCAGACGGACCAGTGGGTCCTGGAATCAGGCCGATGGCAGCACATCCCGCCCGGGCCCAATCGTGATTTTGCGGTGGGCACGGTATCACCTGATGTCAAGTAAGCCACTTATGTGTGGAGACCGCCCGTATCAGAAACTTGAAGGTGGTAAGAGACGCCTCATCGCCATACCCGGCCGCCTGCATACCTTTGATAAAGTCCTTACCTGCAGGAGTGGGGGTGGGTTGCTCCCTCAGAAACGTTTCAATGGAAAAACCGGCCTCTGTCAGGGCGGTCCTGACTGTGGACTGTGTGAACCACCGGAGGTGGTCTATGGCGAGCAGTCCGGCTGGGACATACTGAAACGTGCCGTTTAATAAAGCCCTGACCACGGACCAGTGACCCGCATTGGGGATGCTTAATGCCAGATAGCCTTCTTCCCTGAGAAGACCGTTTATGCGGCGTAACATGGCCCATGGATCCTCAAGATGCTCCAGGATGTCGCCACAGTTGATGAGATCAAAGGGACCTTGCAACTCGGCTTCTTCCACTGGCCGGGCGATGATCGCATCATAATAGGGTTCGGCAGTTTCCGCCAGGGCGGGATTCAGCTCCACACCGGTCAAGTGAATTTCCGGACGGGCCGCCTTCAGGGCCTTGCCGTAGCCGCCCATGGCGCACCCCATGTCCAGAACCCGCTTCACCCCCTCTGGGACGAGGCGTATCAGGTCCTCCCTTTGAAAATCATTGGAAAACCCGCGATGAACCAGAGCGCCCGGAACAACCGCCATGCGCTTCGGCATCAATTGGCTCAACGAGATAGGGATTTTGATGACCGGCGTCGATTCAGAAAGGCGCTTTAGGTCTGCAACCCGGCAGGCGATACAGCTGGGGTCCAGTCTATCAGCCGGAACGCATTGAGCATGGTTTTGTTCTGCCAGGACTCCTGCCATCTCCAAAAACGTGTCCATATCCACGTAGGGGGTGTCCAACGCGACCGCCTGACGGGAAAATTCGGTTTGCTGGTACACCGGGCCGCAAACCTTGTACCCTTTGTCCAAGCACCGGGCAAAGGCGTGTATGGCCGAAGGCGAGATTACGGTTTCAGGATTGGTGAGGAGGAGGATTATATCCCCGGTGATTCGGGTGAGGACGTCTTGAATTGTGCCCTCGGGGGAATAATCAATCCACGTGCAAGGTGGACAGGCGGTTTTACAGAACCTTCTGCTCATTTTGCGGCAGAAATCATAGGAAAACCGGGTTTCCATCATGTCGGGGGCCGGATATTCAGGCCATAAGACTGTGAGTGAGGCGGCCATGACGAAAGTATAAGGGGATTCGGGCTCACAGTCAACCTCCAGCAACCTGTCCGCCGCGTCCCGGGTTTGAAAGCGGAATTATACCTTTTGTGGATTATCATCCTGGGTGCACATCAAGTCTATAAACGCTGCTCAAGTAACCTCATATGGAAGCAATCTGTGGTTTCATGAGTAAGACCGTTCCCGTATCACTATATTCATGAACTTTAATAAAATGTGTGGGTATCTCATCTGTGGTGAATGTGTATATAAAATCGGAATTGTTGTTTACGCCTTCTCTGTTTGCAGGTTTTAGCGGAATATTTCTTGTAGCGATATAGTAATTGATAGTTGGCTCAAACATCCAGTGATTGCTGACGGTTAAATCATGATCCGTCTCTATGCCTTTTTCTTTAATGAGAATCATGGCGTCTTTGGTGTGAGCGTCGTAACGCCAAGTCTTGGTATAGGTTGTATTGATGCTTAAAATGAAGTTGAAGAAAAGCGGTACAACCAGGATTATGACTATCGGTACATAGAATTGTTTTTTGACAGGCAGATATGTGATCCAAGCCGAAAACAGATAATATATAAAAACCCCGTAAATTGGTATAAAGATCAGTGCTGTTCTACCGGATGGGTATTTGGCGCCATACAAATAATGCTCCAGCAGTAAACCCGTTACAATGATAAGGAGAAGAGATGTTGTCAGGAAAAGTTTTGCGCGGTGTTCCGTTGCCAATTTAATGGTGATGACGCCGGCCACAAGCGAAGCGACAATACAACACTTGATGACTGGAAAAACCCATACAGGGGCATTGAAATATAGAGAGGAAAAAATGACTGAATTTATAAAGGAGGTAAAGTCCGTAGCGCCGAAGTAAAGACGATTTAGTTCGTTCAGGAACCAAAGGCGCTTGATCCCAAAAAATAAAGGAACGCCTGCGATCAGCAGGATCGAGATAAAACCTGCATGTTGTTCTAATCCTATGTTACTTTCTTTTTTTATAAAGAAACAATTTTTTATACTAAATAGTATTAGTATGCCTCAGTGATTTCCGGTTAGGTTTTTGCATAAAAGTCTGAAATTATGTGACTTTCAAAACTTAGCTCCGAATTTGGGCGGGCTATACCGCTTGCAAGGCGGGTCTCATTCTGAATCTTGATGCGAAGCTCTCTGACCCTTTTTATGCTGACTTTTTCGTTGTGCTGCTGACGACAATAGATGGCAAGGAGGAGATAAGTGATCAGGCCGGAAAGTACCTGAACCATTAGACCGTACTCACTCCTGGCAATCA
>JAIPDZ010000096.1 GCA_021737425.1 Deltaproteobacteria bacterium | reverse complement strand
GCCCTTACGCGCCATCAGGGCCGCATGGGCGCCCTCCTCCCGGATTCGGCCCTGATGCATGACCAGGATATGATGGGCGTTGCGCACGGTGGAAAGCCGATGGGCGATGATCAGGGTGGTCCGGGTCTGGGCCATGCGCGATATGGCCTCCTGGATGAGGCGCTCGGATTCAGGGTCGATATTGGAGGTGGCCTCGTCCAGGATGAGCAGGCGGGGGTTTCCGGCCAGGGCCCGGGCAAAGGACAAAAGCTGGCGCTCCCCGGCCGAAAGCGAGGCCCCGCCTTCCCCCATCTCGGTGTCGAAACCCCTGGGGAGCCGCTCGATAAAGCCGTAGGCATTGGCGGTTCGGGCCGCCTGCAGGACCATTTCCGGGTCCACGTGTTTTCGGCCCAGGGCAATATTTTCCCTGATGCTCCCGGAGAAAATAAAGACATCCTGCAGGCACAGGCCCACCGTCTGCCGGAGGCCCTTTTCAGGCCACTGTCTCAGGTCCATCCCATCCAGCAGGATGGCCCCCTGGTCCGGGTCATAGAACCGCTCGGCCAGGTTCACCACCGTGGTCTTTCCCGCCCCGGTAGCCCCTACAATGGCCGTGGTCTGGGCCGGTCTTACTTCAAAGGAGATGTCCTTTAATACGGGCTTGTCCGGATCATATCCAAAGGTCACGCCCTCAAAGACAAGTCGACCGTTGATAAAGGCCGGGACCTTGGAGGCCTTGGGTTCCGGGATCTGGGGTTCGAGGTCCATGTATTCGAAGATGCGTTCGGTGGAGGCCATGGCGAGCTGCATGATGTTGTATTTTTCAGAGATATCCCGGATGGGTTTAAAAAACATCTGGATGTACCCGATAAAGGCCACCAGGGCCCCCAGGCTCAAGGTCTCCTGAATCACTTTCCCGCCCCCGTGCCAGATGAGCAAGGCCACGGCAAGGGAAGAAAAGAGCTCCATAACCGGCATGAACAGGGCAAAGACCCTGATCTGTTTCATCCCCGCCAGGTAATTCTCCTCATTGACCGATTCAAACACCCCGGACTGAAATTTTTCCCGCACAAAGAGTTGGATGACCTGAATGCCGCTGATGCGTTCCTGTAAAAAGGCGTTGATCTTGGCCACTGTGGACCGCAATTCCCTGAAGGCCTCCCTCGCCATGGAACTGAACAGAAATGTCAAGGCGAAGATAAAGGGAATGAGGATGAAGCAGACCAGTGCCAGCCGCCAGTTGAGATACATAATAATGACAAAGGCTCCCACCAGGATAAACAGGTCCTTGAACAGGGTGATAAAGACCGACTTAAACATCTCATTGAGGTTTTCCACGTCATTGGTGAGCCGGGTGACCAGCCGGCCCACGGGATTATGATCAAAAAACCGCAAACCGTGGGACTGCATCTTTTGAAACAGCGCCATGCGGATATCCCGCATGATCTGCTGGCCGGTGAACTCCAACACCATATGTTCCATGTATCCGAAGACCAGGGATAACAACAGCAGGGCAAAAAAGACCGCCGCCACCAGGGCGACGCCTCGAATATCCTTCCCCCGAATCTCCATCAGGGTCTCCTTCGGGAGGGTGTTGAGCCGGTCAAAAGGGATCAGACGGGTCCCGTCGGCCATCTCCTCTGTGGTCCAACCGGGTTTCAGGCCGGCTTCAGCCGTTTGAGGGTCCACCGGATAGAGGCGCTGGGAGGTGAGGACCCCCTGATCCCTGAAGCGATGCACATCTACGGGGTCTATCTTCTTGAGATGGACGTTGGAGATGAAATAGATGTCCGGGTCTTGGCCTTTTTGGAACAAGTCCCCGTACTCGCGCGTCACCTCCTGTGCCCGGTGATCCGGCAGTGGCGTAAGATCCACCCGGTACCAGGAAGAGAGAATATAGCGGTCAATGGCGATTTTGCTCATGTACGGTGCGGTTAGGTCGAAAAGCGTAATCAAAAGTGTGAACAAAAGCCCCGCGGCCATCCGCTTCTTATACACCAGGGCATAGGGGATCAGGCGCCGTAAGAGCCGGAGATTATAAGGTTTTCCCAGCTCCCCTTCCTGCATGTAGCCATAATCTCCGAACACCATTGGATCAGGCCTCCGTCTGGGATTCCTCTTCTAAGAGTTGCTTTTCATACAGGGCCGCATATTGCCCCCCTGCGCGAATGAGCTTGTGATGTTCGCCTCCTTCCACCAGCCGCCCCTCATGGAGCACCAAAATCCAATCGGCTCTTCGGATGGTGGCCACCCGGTGGGATACGATCCATGTGGTTCGCTCGCCCGGCAGGCCCAAGATACGGCCTAAGATGCGCGCTTCAGTGCGGGTATCCACCATGGAGAGGGCGTCATCCAGGATCAGAACAGGCGGGTCCGCCACCAAGGCCCGCGCAATGGTCAGGCGTTGCCGCTGTCCCCCTGAAAGGCTCACGCCCCGCTCTCCCAGCATGGTATCCATTCCCTTTTCAAGGGCTTGAACCTCTTGGAGTACGTCAGCCACGTATAGTGCCTGTTGAAGAGATGCCTCGGAGATGCCTTCCCTGCCGAAGACCACATTGTTCCGGATGGTGTCTGAAAACAGAAAAACTTCCTGAGTGACAACACCCATCTGTTGTCTCAGCCAGCGCAGGGGGACCTTTCGGATGTCTTGGCCACCCACCCACACGGTATGTAAGGGGACATCCAGGATGCGGGGGAGGGTCCTCAGCAGGGTGGACTTCCCCGATCCCACGCCGCCCACCAGTGCCACGGTCTTTCCGGATGAAATGGTAAAACAGATATCTTTGAGCGCATAGGACTCCTGGTCGGGATAGCGGAAGCTAAGGCCTCTTACGGCAATGGACGCCTCCCGCAGAGGGGGCATCTCCCCTTTCACGTCCCGGGAAAGGGCCTCAGGCGGTTGGGGATCTTGTATCTCCGGCGCCTCGGCCAGGATCCGGTTGATCCGGCGCATGGCGGCCGATCCCCGTTGGAATAGATTGGTGACCCAGCCCATGGCCATCATGGGCCAGGTGAGTAGGTTCAGGTAACTGATAAAGGCCACAAAATCGCCCGGCGTGATGCTGCCCAAAATGGCGTAGCGGCCGCCCAGAAGGATGACGATGGCCAACCCCGTGTTGGTAAAAAGGGTCATCACCGGGAAAAACACGGCCAGGGTGCGGGCCAGGGTCATGTTTTCCGCCACATAGCCCTCACTCTGGGTCTCCACGTTTTCGTATTCCCAACCTTGTCCCCCATAGGCCTTGATCACCCGAATGCCGGCAAAGATTTCCCGTATCTGCTCGGTGAGATCGGCGAACTTCTTTTGTACGGCCTCAAATCCTCCTGACATGCGCCGGGTGAGCTTGCGGGTGAGGATAACCACCACCGGGGCCGGTATCAGGGAGATCAGGGTCAGTTTCAGGTTGATGGATACCATGAACCCGATGGCGGCCATGCCCAGTACGGCCCCGTCCACCAGGGCCACCAGACCCATGCCGCTGGCCATGCGCACGGCGTTAATGTCGTTGATGGCCCGGGCCATGAGATCGCCGGTGCGGGTGCGCTGAAAAAAGGAGAGGGAAAGGGTTTGCAGGTGTTGGTAGAGTCGATTCCGGAGCTTTTGCTCCACTTTCCTGGAATGCCCCAGGAGAAGGTGTCGCCAGATGTATCGAAACAGGGCAATGATGAGGGCCAGCCCCACGATGGTCAAGGCCTGCTTAAGGAGCAGGGTCTTTATCTCTACTGCGCTCTGGACGGTGAGGAGATCTATGGCCCGCTTGATGATCAGGGGGATGAGGAGTTGGAGGAAATCCACCAGAAGAAGGCTCAGCAACCCCATGGTGAGGGCCACCCTGTTTTGAATAAAGTAGCCTTTCAACGGTTGAAAGGGTTTCAGGGTCTCTCGAAATGGGACCTTTAGGCATCTCATGGAAAAAGCAATACCCAAGGAAGACTGGAAATGTCAATCACTTGCTGGCGCCTTTGTGTTTGAACTTGGTTCATGGTCGATGGTATGGTAAATTTTTAAATTTATAACAGCTTAGGCTTCCGAGATCCGTTCCCAGCCATGCGAGGGTCTTTTTCAAAGGCCGTATAAAATGGGGCTGCCTTTAGAACGCCCCGGCAAGATTCAATAACAAGCACTGCCAGGCAGAGGCGATGGCGGTTCCTAAAGGCCTTATGGTTTGGGGCTGTCAGCAAGGTCAGTCGAAGCCTCACTGCCGTGATTGGAAGGGATCCCAACGTATACGGCCTTTGAAAAAGACCCTCGCATGGCTTGTGATCTATTCGCGGTTTCGTTCAAGCTAAGTGAATACCAAAATTTTATACGAGTGGGCTGGGAAAAGAGCCCTGTGTACTGAAAGGAGAGCTCCATTGAAAGACCAGTTGATATGCCCCCACTGCGGAGGCGCGGTCAAAACCTACCGAAATCCGTTCCCCACCGTGGATATTATCATTGAGATGGCCCTGTCCGAATCCGGGGTTCCGTGGAACCGCAGCCCCGGCCCGGCCCGGGGGGAGCACCATGGGATTGTGTTGATCCAAAGAAAAAATCCCCCTTTGGGGTGGGCCCTGCCCGGGGGGTTTGTGGACTATGGGGAGAGTCTGGAGGCGGCAGCCGTCAGAGAGGCGGCTGAGGAGACTTCCTTACAGGTGACCCTTTTGTATCAGCTGGGGGCCTATTCAGACCCCTTGAGAGATCCTCGGCACCATACCATATCCGTGGTCTTTGTGGCCCGGGGGAGTGGGACCCCAAAGGCTGCCGACGATGCCGTTGATATCGGTCTTTTCCTTCAGGATTCCCTGCCCCCTTCACTGGCCTTTGATCACCAACAGATCCTTCAGGATTACTTCCGGAAATGATTTCAAAAAAGATAAGGGCGATCCTGGTTCCGCTTTTCCTGCTTTTCCTTCTTTTGGCCGCATGCCTCCTTCTGGCGCACGAACTGATAAAAAGGCCTTGGGTCCAGCAGTACCTGATGGGCGAATTATCAAAGGCCGTGGGATATGAACTCCATGCCGGGCATATCGAGTTGGACTTGTGGAAGCGGATCGGGATCAACGCCCGGGATCTACGGATCAAGTCGCGTGAGGGAGCGACCATCCTCTCGGCATCCAGGATCCGCATCCATTTGGACGGCCGGGCCTTGATACGGGGCCGGATCGTGCCCACCCGGCTGGTGTTGGTTGAACCGGAACTGGAATTGGCCCTTCCGGCCTCGAGGGCCGCTGAGGCCGGGATGCATGACCAACGCATCTTGGGCGTGCTGGCGGCGTTTTCCTCTCTCGGAGTGGAAAGGGGCCGCGTGGCCCTGAAAGGGACGCCCTTTGATCTGGATGATCTGAATGTGAATCTTTCGCGGGCCGGGTCGGATCCATTGGCCTTCACCCTTTTTTCCAATGCCAAGGCGGCGTACAGGGACCAAAAGATTCCCCTTTCCATCAGCGGAAGGGTGTCTCACCAGGCCGGGAAAGGCCTTTCAGGAGAGATCACCGTCAGTGCGGATGCCATTCCTCTACCCGTTTTGCCATGGCCGGGGGATCTGCCGTTCAAAGGCGGGGAGGCGGGAATTCAACTCAAGGCCACGGGCTCGCTCACCCAGGGAGTATCCGCCCACGGGGTCGTACATGCGAACAGTGTTGATTTTCTGATTATCGATGAGGGGGATCGGAAGCGGTTTTCCCTTGACAGGCTTTCCATTCCCTTTGATGCGCGGTATTCGGCATCCGTGGTTGCGGTGCCCAAGTTTCAGGTGAACGCACAGGGATTTTCCCTGGATGGTGTGGCCAGTATCGACTTCACCAATGTCTCCAACCCGGGTATTTCCCTCAAGGTTACCAGCCCGTTCATGCCCTTGGGTGTTTTTCAACAGATATTTCCGTCCTCTCTTCTGCCGGGGTGGCTGGAGACTCGTCTGTTCCCCTGTTTTTCCGGGGGTAAGGTCCGGGTGGACGATTTCTCTCTCAAGGGGACGCTGCATGAGATCGAGGATCTGGACCTGTATGAAAATGCGAAAGCCCTGTCCCTGAAACTGACCTGCCAGGGGCTGACGGCCTTTAAGGGGGATGATGTCCTGCCCATGCAGGATGTCTCAGGCCGTGTGGGGGTTCAAAACGGCATCCTCCAGGTGACAGGGGTCGAGGCCGGTTTCGGGGCTTCACACATCGAGGAGGGGAGGCTTACTGTGGATACCGTATATTCCGACGCCCCCGCCTATGAGGCCTTTATTTCAGGATCGTTTGAGATTGAGGATTTGCTGCGCGAGCAGGGCCTCGATTTTATCCCTCCGGAGATTTCCCGGATCTTGGATGGGTGGGATGCCCCCACACGCTTACAGACCGGGGCGGTGAGCGGGCGCATGGATGCCCGGGTGGGGGTTGTCTATGAGGACGGATGGGATTTCCCGCGGATTTCAACCGGGGCGTTTCAATTCAAGGCCTGCAGGCTTGACATGAAGGAGTTGATCTTTCCGGTGACCCTGGAGACCGGGAGCCTCCAAATAAACGGAAAGGGACGCCCCACCTTCAGTGCCACGGGTCGCTGGGGCGGGTCTCACATCAAGGCCTCCGGGTCCATGGGGGAATCTTGGAGAACCGGCCGGGCCCGGATGGAGGTTCAGGCGGATCTTGAGGGGCTGCTGCACCGTTTTTACCCGTCTGCGGCAGAGACCGTTCACGCGGCCAACTTGGTTCCAGCCCAGCTGGTCCTGGCCCGGGAGAAGGAAAAATGGGCCTTTCAGGGACAGCTCCATCCCCAGGGGGTGTTCATGGAGAGCGACGAAATAAAGGCGTCCCCCTTTGACCATACAAAGACGCTCTCTTTTGACGGGCGCTTTATACCGGGAAGGAAGGTGGTGCTCCACTCCTTGAAATTCATGCCTCGGTCCGAAGACCAGGAAAGTGATTCGCAGGGTGCGCTGATTGCCCTCAGCGGCACGTACAAAATAGAGAAAGACAGCGGTGTGGATGTAAAGGTAAAGACCCGCGATCTGAACCTGCAGGATCTACGGGTTACCTTCAAAAATCGAGATATTTGGGCCCAGGGGTTCTTCTCCTGTGACGCCCGCGTGCAGACCTCCGGATCAGAGGCCTCAGCGCCGGCCGTTACCGGGATCATCCAGGGGGATCAAATCTCCTTCCAGGCAGGGGGCCTCCCCGCACCCATTACGGATATGGATTTCAAGATTCAATGCGAGGGTCAAGCCTGCCATGTGGATTTTCTGAATATGAAAATGGGCAGCAACGGGTGCCGGGTGAAAGGGGCGCTTCATGGGTGGCGGCCCCTTCAAGGGGATCTGTCTCTTACCTCGGACCATCTACATCTGTCGGAATTGATCCCTGAGCATCTATTCTCCCGTATGAAGAAGGGAATTTCGGCCACGTCAAAGGGGTTTATGCAAGACGCCCATATCGGCGTGAAGCTGGATGTCCAAAAGGCCGACTGGAAAGAGGTGGATTTCGGTCCCGTTCAGGCCCTGTGTGCAATCCGAGGGGGGGATCTTTATGTGAACCAGGCCGAAATCGGCCTCCCATATGGAAGGACCCGGTTCAAGGGCCATCTCAAACGGGGAAAGAATCCCCAAGCGGCCGTGTCCACCTACGTGAACCTGACCCGGGTCCCCATAAAGCGTCTCCCTCAGATATTGGACCCGGTGAAGGAATACGTGGAAGGAGACCTGAGCCTGGAAGCACTGGTGTATCTCCAGGGCTCCAACGCTGAAGCCTGGCTGTCCAGCCTCACCGGGGGGGCCAATATCCTCATTGAAAAGGGAGTCATCAAAAGATCCAACATCTTCATTAAAATTCTTGATTTTTTGAGCCTTAAGGAGTTGTTTACCCGGGATGAGGACGGGTCCTCGGGAAAAGGGCTTAAGTTTGACAAGATCGAGGGGCCCGTTGATCTTGAAAACGGGATTGCCCAGGTTGAACAGATGCGCCTGCGGGGTCCGGTGCTCAATGCCGTAGGGCGGGGAAAGGTGGACTTATTTCAGAAGACCGTGGATGGGGAAGTGGGGGTAGAGCCTCTGGGGACCCTTGACTTGGTGATCAGTCACCTGCCCATCGTGGGGCATCTGTTGACCGGAGACAAAAAGGCCCTGTATGTGGATTACTTTAAGGTGGAAGGCCCCCTCTCTGATCCGGATGTCCGGTACATCCCCTTCAAGAGCCTGGGGAGCGGGACCGTCGGCTTTATCAAACGCCTGTTTCTGTCCCCGGGCCGACTGTATAAAAACATATCCGACAGGAAACGGGATTTCGAGCGCAGGGGGCTCCCGCTCCCGGACAATCTGCAACCTGAAAAGGATATGGGGCCCTGACCCCAATGGGGGAAAAGGCCGGCTGTTCTATTCTTGGCCATCCGGATTCTGGGCGCTTTCCAGTAGTTCCCTGAGGGCGGGTTTCAGGTACATGCCGTTGAGATCAAACCGCCCCAGCGCCCTGATCAAGGTCGTGGTCTTTTCCCGGAGAGAGGCGCCCTTATTCACGATGATCACCGGTCGCCCCCGGATGCGGCACATCCCCCCTGCAAAGAAGGTCTCTCCCGAGAGCGCCTCGTAGCGGATTTCCACCCTTAGTTGGTGGGCAAGGGCCTCCAACTCTGCCAGCACAGTCTTATCGTCCAAGCCGGATCCCCTGTATTGGCTCTGATATCTGATAACGGGGTTGACGGTTTACCCGGGGGGTGGAGATGCCCGTCTTGTAAGCGGGAGCCGGTGCTGCCGGATCACCCCAGCCGTTTCATATCCGCCACCAGGGTCCGGACCGCATCAGCGGACCGATTCAGGGCCTCTTTTTCCGCAGCCTGGAGCTCGATTTCGATAATCTCTTCCACACCCTCTTTCCCCAGCTTCACCGGCACGCCGATAAACAGATCCTCTATCCCGTACTCACCCTTTAGAAGCGCTGCGCAGGGGAGGATCTTCTTCTTGTCTTTCAGAACGGCCTCGGCCATCTCCACGGCCGCGGAGGCAGGCGCATAATAGGCGCTTCCGGTTTTCAGAAGCCCTACGATCTCGGCCCCGCCGTTGCGGGTCCTGTCCACCAATGCCTCGATCCTTTCAGGGGAAATCAGTTCCGTAATGGGAATCCCGGCCACGGTGGAATAACGGGGGAGCGGCACCATGGTATCCCCGTGTCCGCCCAGTACAAAGGCATGGGTGTTTTCCACGGACACGTTCAGCTCCATGGCGATAAAGGCCCGGAACCGGGCCGAATCCAGGACCCCGGCCATGCCCAGGACCCGGTTCTTGGGAAATCCGCTGGCCGTGTGGGCCACGTGGCACATGGCATCCAGCGGGTTGCTGACGATGATGAGCACGGCCTGAGGGGCCACCTGGGCCACTTCCCTGGTCACCGTCTCCATAATGCCCATGTTGGTGGACAATAGATCATCCCGGCTCATGCCCGGTTTCCGGGGAATGCCCGCGGTGATGATGACCACGTCCGAATCCCTGGCCGGGGCATAGTCGTTGGTGCTGCCCACAATCCGCGAATCATGGGCCTCGATGGGCGCGGCCTCTGTGAGATCCAGGGCCTTGCCGGCGGGCACGCCTTCCAGGACGTCCACTAACACCACATCGGCCAGTTCCTTTTCCGCCAGCCGCATGGCAGCGGTGGCCCCCACATTTCCGGCCCCGATGACGGTGGCTTTTTTGTCCATTATGGTCCTCCTTTCAATGAGGGTCAAAACAGTATGTCTAAACACAACCCATCTACAGTAAATTTCCATAGGATCTTACAGCAGATTTTCGAGGGGGTCAAGGAAATGCACAGAATGCGGGCTTCGGCGCCATGAGCGGCAATTTTTATGAGAGATCGCTGATTTCATTTCTTTAAAAGGATCTTTTTCACAGTACATAAGGATATCTATCGGCAGCAGGTTCTGTGCTAAGATGGCAATCTACAGGGTCGTAGCCCAGACAACCCCCCCATCCCTATTTTGAGGAGCTCTTCAGCAGCCTTGATCAATAAGGCCATGGAACGGAAGCCTGTAGAAACCATTGTTTTGTATTCTCCGGAGGCCTGCTATAGAGCCTTATGCACGTTAGTCTACAGCACTGCCTTTACCCAAGGACCGAAACCCTGCTTTATGAAGCCTTCCCCTAACGGTCTTTCAAGTTTTCATTTCGCAGGGTTGACGGAATCCCTGCTGTTGGCTGATATGACCATATCCTATCTGCTCTCCAGAAAATCGAGCACAAGAAATAATTTTGTCAGATGACAGAGATCCATTTTTTTCCTTGACACCCGGAAAAAGGGACGTTTAGTTTGGATGGATAAGCGTAATTTTTTCTAATAGCTTTATCCAGGTGGTTCATGGTTAGTCTTTCCAGAATTACCCCGCCAACACTACCTCGGATCCTCCAGCGCCCTCGGCTCGAAAACCAGCTGAAACAGTATGAAGACCGACGCGTCGTCGTCATTCTGGGGCAGGCTGCGCAGGGGAAATCCACGTTAGCGGCGTCTTTTGCACAATCGTCCTATCTTCCCTTCACATGGATCAACATCGCTTCTGAAGACAAAGCGCCCATCAACCTCTACTACGTGACAGCAGAAGCTTTGAGGCCCTTTTTGGATAAGAAGGCCACCGAGGCTGTCTTGAATTATCCCGCCTTCCAACTGGGTCCCCGCAACCCAGAAGCCCTGTATCGGGATTGGACCCACACCCTTTTCAGCAATATCAAGGAGCCCATCCGCGTTGTCTTCGACGGTTTGGACCGGCTTCCGGACGGATCAGCGTCCTTTGTGCTCCTCCGGTTGATGATGGAAGCGGCGCCGGAAACTGTAAAATTCGTTCTCCTTTCCAGAAAAGATCCCCCCCTACCCGTACACGACTGGAAGATCAAACAACACGCTTTTCTTCTGTTCAACCGCGATCTGGCCTTCACCTATCACGAGACCCAGTCTTTTTTGAGAGGCCACTGCGGGCTAAAGTGCAGCACGGGAGAGGTGAAAAAGGTGTGGAAGGCCACAGAGGGTTGGACCGGAGGACTCGTGATCCTGTCCCAGGTGCTGCAGAGCTCTGGCGATCCCTCTGCGAGACTCAACTTTATTGGCGACCTGCCGGACCGGTTCAAGGTCCAGGTGTTTCTCTATTTTGCAAACGAAATCTTCTCCTGCTTATCGGAACAGGATGCGTGGTTTCTCATGCATAGTGCCATCTTTGAGGACGTGGATCCCGACTTTCTGGACCAGCTGTTGGATATGAGGGGAAGCGAAACGGTCCTGCTTAAGCTCATTAGACAGAACCTCTTTGTGCATTCAGTCCACGAATCTGATGCCAAACGAATCTATCGATATCATCTGCTTTTCAGGGATTTTCTGCAACGGATGTGGAAAAGGCAGACCGATCTGGAGCAAAGGCAGCATTTTTTGCACCGGACCGCCAAGGCCTACGCCCGAAAAAACGATCTGGAAAAGGCGGCATCCTTTTTCCTGGATACTGAGGATTACGACCGGGCCGCTTCGGTTTTAAGGATCCATGGCCGCAGCATGATTCAAGCGCAACGACACACGGATTTGGCCGACATGCTGCTGCGTTTTCCGGAACGGGTCATCAAACGTAAACCCTGGCTGCTTCTCTATCGGGCTGTCTGCAGGCGATACACGCATGCGGCTGAGAACGTAAAGGATCTTCAAAGAGCAGAAGCCAAGTTCCGTGAGATACACGATATCCGGGGCCGTCTGCTGACCTTAGGCTATCTCCTGGAAGCCTTCATGCTGCTGGGCCGGGATCCTGTTCCCATCCATACATTGCTGGCAGAGGGTAAGACGCTTCTCAATTCATTGGATTCTGCCACATTTCCCCGGGAGCAGGCCCTTTTGTGGCTGCAGATGGGATTTTGCTATGCCCTTCGTGGAGAAGATTCCAGGGAAGGGTACCGGGCCAGTCAAAACGCCTATTTCCTGGCCCGTAAGCTGAAGGACCGACCGCTCGAGATTCACGCCTTGATCAACGCCATGATACCGCTCATCCTTTCGGGTGAATATATGAAAGCCGATGAACTCCGGATCCGCGTAGAAAGGATGCTGCAAAAGGGGCGGTATCTGGAACTGGAAGCGGCTTTTTGGAAATTCTGGAGTGAGCTGGTCTTGATGGGCGGCCGTCTGGATCTGGAAACAGGCGCCCATCTGGTGGGGCGATTGAATGAAAGGATCGAGCGCCTGGGCCTCCTGTACATACAGGCGCCGGCCATGTATTCAGAGTTGGCTCTACACATGTATGCGGGGCAAACAGAAAAGGCCGAGGAAATCGGTCAGAGGCTACAGGACTTTGCCGACGGCACAGAAAATTTATATGCCAAAGGGATGTGTTATCTCTTGCGCGGTCTGTATGCTTACTGGCTGGGGCAATGGGACAAGGCCGGGGAACGCATGGAGACCGGTCTGGAGATATTTCGGAGCCCGGATATGAAATCGCCCTTTCATGACCATGTGTTCAGCACGGGCGCCGCACTCATCCAATTCCACCTGGGAAATGGGCAGAAGGCGGAACGACTTCTCCTAAGGTCTTTACAATATTTCACCCGCACCGCCAATCAACTGGCCCGCACAGAGGCGCTTTTGTCCCTGGCCTTATTGGATGAAAAACAGGGCCGCCGGAAGGAAGCGCTTGAATACCTGGAAACCGGGTTGCAAATTGCCGTTGCCAGGCAGTTCACTAGCTTTATGGTCATGAGTCCCCAGGATCAGATCCGTGTGTGTGTTTTGGCCATGGAAGCCGGCACAAAGACATCTGCGGATTACGCGGTCCACCTTCTTAAAACCAACCTTGCTGAGGCTGCGGCAGCCGAAGGGCCGTGGCTCCAAAACCATCCCCATCCCGGGGTCCGGAAGACCACGGAACAGGTAATGCTGTCCAGGCATCGCAGACAGCGGCCTCGGTTGTATATTCAGTCCCTGGGAGGGTTCCGCGTCTGGGTAGGCGGAGAGGTGCTTCCGGATTCAAGGTGGGACGGGAGCCAGGCCCAAATATTGCTCAAATCCATTGTGGCGCTGGCCTCTGAGAAAAAGATCCGCAAGGAGATGCTTACGGAGGCGTTGTGGCCTGAAGGCCCTCCGGGCACTGGAGAAAAAAGATTCAAGGTGACGCTTCACCGGTTGAGGATATCCCTTGAGCCGGACATGAACTCCAGGTTCGGTTCTTCTTATATCCACCTTCAAAACAAACAGGTGTACCTGGACCCCGAACTGTGCGCTAACGATGTAGCGCTTTTTCTTCAGTCGTGCAGAGAAACAGAGAGCCTATTGAAATCAGGTCAGGACAAAAAAGCGGTGAAAAGGTTTGAGGAGGCCGCCACCCTTTATCAAGGAGACTTCCTCCCGGAGAACCGCTATGCAGAGTGGGCCCGGGATATAAGGCAGTGGTTGCGACAGAAGTATACTACTGTACTGATGGAATTGGCACAGGCTTATGAACGTCTCGGTTCCTGGACCAAGGCCGTTCGTCACTATGAAAGCGCCCTTGAGTGCGATCCCCTGCTGGAAGAGGCTTACTGCCGGATTATGGTCTTGTGTGCTGATCACGGCAGACGTACCAAGGCCCTCCATGCCTACGAGAAATGCCGAAAAGTGCTGCGAGACACCCTCGACATTGAGCCGGAAGACCTGACCACGTCCTTGTATCTCAAGATCCGCGAATAAACTAAGATCTGAGGGGTAACGATATTTCACTCATCAGCCGCCTTTCCTCATAAAACCTGGTCGTTCCTCCGTTGATTGCCTAAATTCTGGCGCCATGTAATCAGTAGAAAAAAATATTTTCGCGGAAAAAATCTCGCCCGGTCTTTTTGGGTGACATCTTGTTGACTGCCCGGGTCGGCAACTGGCCCATCGTATCCCATAGACGTCTCCATCGAGGCCGGCATTGGATCGCCAAGGTTTCATCGATAACCTTTATGATGTCCTCGATATTTTGACCAAAATGGATAAACGCGAGTTGAGGTGCACCGGGATAGGAGGACTCAGGAGGTGCTTTTCCGTTGAAAAGACCCAGCGTGGGGATCTGCCGATTGAGTGCCATGTCAATAAGATCCATACCCGCACGGGTTCCAGTCTCTGACACCATTAGATCAAAAGACAGTGATAGAATTAATTGCAGGGCATCGTAATGGGTTGAGGCTTGATAGATTTGAAGTTGCTGACAATCGGTTTGGAGTTTTTGAATGATAGGTTGAAACGATTCCATGTTCTGAGCTGAAAAGAGCACTTTCCTATGCCCGAATCCGTCCATTGCCTTACCTCCCTTTCCAAGTTATCTAAAGGGTTCTCAAGAATCGGATAGTACCTGCAAAAAAGGATAGTGCTGGGACGGTTACGAAAAGGTTACGGGATGGATTTTGGGAGTCATCGATAAGTTATTGGTTTTTTGGAGCTTTCTCACTGCTCCAAAGAGGGCTTTCTTTTTATTGGCGATTGCGTTTGATCCAGACAATGGGCGTCAGAAGCCCAGCTTGGCCTGCTGTTATATGTTCACTTCTTCCAACTGCTCTGCCCCCATAAAGGTCATCAATACGCACATCCTTTTTCCACAGGACTGGTACAGTTATATTTACCCAAACCTGTGGCTTTTCGGCATCCACTGCTGTGCCGTAGCGCCGCTATTCAATCTCTCAGCGTATGAGATCCTGAATGTACCCCTAGCTGATGGGGATTACATATTTTATTTGGTGATCGACGACAAGATCAACGACATACCGAACCTGACATGGAAGGCCAGTGTGGCGGACATTCCCAGCACCATTCAGGGTGTACTCACCGCCCGATTAGACCGTCTGGAAAAGGAAACCAAGCGGATATTGCAGGAGGCTTCGGTCATAGGGAGGGCTTTTTATTATGAAGTCCTAAGCAAGATAACCCAATTGATCGGCCCAGTGGACGATTCCTTAACGGATCTCGATAACCTGGACCTGATCAGGATAGATTAACCCACATCATCCACGGAATAGCGCCTGAAAACCAAACATGATTGGGGATTTGCTCCAAAGACTACAAGAAGGCAGTAATTTCCGGTTAGGTTTTTGCATGCGGCACATTGAAAAATATTTAAAAATCAGCAAGTTGAGTTCATTTTTTTCTTGACATTTCGATTAGGGTGTGGAGCGAAAATTTGTAATCTTCAATGATTTCAGGAGGTTA
>JAIPDZ010000095.1 GCA_021737425.1 Deltaproteobacteria bacterium | reverse complement strand
GGTCAGATTTGGTCGTCGCGATTGAGTGAAGCCACAGAAATAGTGAACTATTTCGAGGACTTCACGATTGAGCGGCGGCCGAAGATGGCCCGAAGCTGAGATGGGAAAATGGGAAGTTATTTTTGAGTGAGCCCTTAGTTCTCTCCCGAGCAATACCCGGGATCAGAACAAAACCAAAGGCCTCTAAAAAACAAGCCAAGCTCACGCGCTTAGGCCTCGCACAAGAATCTGCACAGGGTTGATATTGAGAATTTTGGTACGGGTCCCCGGTATCCCAGCGTCTTTTCAAACCATACAGGAGTTCTTTCCGCGGGTCAAGACACCCAAAACACCGGCGATACAGGGTGTCGGTACCCATTTAGGATTTAAATCCTGTACACGGTCAGCGGTTTTGAGTATCCCTTAACCGGCTGGGGCGTCATCTCTTCCATAGGAAAGGACTGATCCAGGCTCTTCACGGTCTTTTGACTCACCAGAATGTCACAGCCGAACTGCTTGGTGAGTTCCTGAATCCTTGACGCCAGGTTCACGGTATCTCCGATGAGGGCATAGGAGAGGCGATTTTCACTCCCCGTATTCCCTGCCAGGACCGGACCTGTACAGATACCGATGCCATGATGAAAGGCCGGTTTCCCTTCATCCTCTCTGAGTTGATTGAGCGCGTCGAGGCCCTTTCTCATCTTTAGTGCGGCCAAAACCGCATTGTCTGCATGAAACCGATCCGCTATGGGGGCCCCGAAGACAGCCTCTATTTCGTCTCCCACATATTGAAGGACCAGTCCTTTGTGCATGCGAATGCCCTTTTCCATGGCCGTAAAATAGGCCCGCATGCTCTCAATCACCTCTTCCGGGTCATTTTCCTCCACATAGTGGGTAAATGCACGAAGATCGGAAAAAAGGAGAGTGGCCTCGGCCCTTATGCCGTCTAAGGGGATCCGACCGGCCAGAATTTCGTCCCGTATCTCAGGAGTCACATATTTTCCAAACGTGTCTTTGATTTTCTCCCGTTCAGCAAGACCCTTGATCATATCATTTCCGGCATTGGCCAAAAGACCGATTTCATCGTTGGAAACCACCCTGATCCGTTGCTTAAAATCCCCTCCTTTCACCCGGTTGACTACGCCCAGCATCTCGCCGATGGGTTTCAGGATGGAATCGCCCACCATGCCGTTCAGGCGCAGGGCAATGGCTGCAAACACCACGCACAAGACCAGAGAGAACAAAAACAGTTCTCTGCCTAACTGTTCAGAGGTGATAAGAGTGTCTTGGGACTGCCACAAAATAAAGAGGAGGGTGACCAGCAAGAGCAGCATGGGGTTCAAGGTGCCGGCCATATTCAAGAGCCTTATCTTTCTCAGGATGGAGATTCGAATGGTCCCGGGCACGTCAAACAGCCTGCCGTCCGGGAAAAATCGGGGGATGAGATTTTCCCTGCAATAGGCTTCCACCAGAAAGAAGGAGAGCCCGGTGGCGATGAGACCAATCATGGTGGCTCTGAAAAACAAAAATAGGGAGGTGATCAAAGGGACTTCCTCCAACACGTAAAAGGTGGCACTCACCAGAAGAGAGACAATGATATAGGTCATCAGGTTGAGGAAGCCGATAATAAAGGGGAGATTTAACAGCCGTCTCTTGGCCCGGAGCTGGAGAGGCGACGGGGCCCGGTCGTTGTTTTCGGACGCCGCCAAGACCCGGATGATGGGGCCCTGTATCCTGTATTGAAGCAGGCAGATCACCGCCACTAACAGGGGAAACAAAGACAAGAACAGGAGGTGCCAGCCTCCTGCTCGAAACAGGATGACCCGGTTGATTTTGAAAAAAGTGATGGGGGTGGATAGATTCAACACCACGATGGTGGCAAATCCCACCAGATTTGCACCGATATTATACAGATAAAGACCGGTCAGTTTCAATCCACGGAAGTCATCTTCTTTCGTAGATGAGGTGGTTTTGCTGGGTCTCATATCCTTTTGTCATGACCATGAAAGGGGGATAAAGCCGAAGTCCAACAGGACCCGGGATCGCCTGCCGTGATCGACGGCACCTATATGGTTTACAGAAAATTCCCCCTTATTTCAACTCCATTTCACAGTCGAGCTGTTTCACATGGG
Source organism: Deltaproteobacteria bacterium (assembly GCA_021737425.1). Taxonomy (GTDB): domain Bacteria; phylum Desulfobacterota; class DSM-4660; order Desulfatiglandales; family Desulfatiglandaceae; genus JAIPDZ01. Next base: position 13,083 of record JAIPDZ010000095.1, on the reverse strand, counting down.
TAAAAACCGGCTTGAGGATTGACTCCTTATAAGGAATTCAGTAAGCTTTCACAGAGGTTAGGATTTGATCCCCGCCCGTGCTGTGCGGTCCCTATTCCTGGAGGATGATGCCTTTGGACCTTTCAAAATTGCCGCAATTTCTGAAAACCGATGTGTGGATGATTCGGGCCCGTGAACTCACGCGACCCAAGTCCTACGCACTCCGGCAGTTACGATTGCTTCTGCTGGCCGTCCGGGGCTTCCAAGAGGACCAGGTTCAGCTCCGGGCATCGGCCCTCACCTTTTACACCCTGTTATCCATCGTGCCGGTTCTGGCCATGGCCTTTGGAATTGCCAAGGGCTTTGGGGTTGAAAAACTCCTTGAAAAACAACTTCTTAGTCGAATGCCGGCACAGGAGGAGGTGGTTGGACGGATTATCACCTTTTCCCATTCCATGCTGGAAACCACCCGAGGCGGACTCATGGCCGGAGTGGGGTTGGCCCTGCTCTTTTGGGCGGTTATTCGGGTGTTGGGGAATATCGAGGCATCCTTCAATAATATCTGGGGCATCGAGGAATCTCGTTCGTGGGGAAGAAAATTCAGTGACTATTTGTCCATTATGCTCTTATCCCCGCTGCTTTTGATCCTGTCGGGGAGTGCCACTGTTTTTGTGACCACCCGGGTTCGCATGATTACCGAGGACGTCTCTTTTTTAGGCGTAGTGAGCCCGGTTATCTTCTTGTTGTTACGATTTGTTCCCTATGCCGCCATCTGGGGCCTGTTCACCCTGGTGTACATCCTGCTCCCCAATACCCGGGTCCGGTTTATGTCAGGGTTTGTGGCCGGGGTGGTGGCCGGGACTCTCTATCAGCTCGCCCAGTGGGGGTATATTACCTTTCAGGTGGGGGTGGCCCGGTACAATGCCATCTACGGGAGCTTTGCAGCACTCCCCCTGTTTCTCATCTGGCTTCACATCAGCTGGCTGATCGTCCTGTTCGGGGCCGAAGTGTCTTTTGCCCACCAGAATGTGGATGCCTACGAACTGGAGCCCGGCTCGCTTACAATCAGTGATAACTTCAAGCGGCTCTTGTCCCTCCTCATCTCCCACGCGGTGATCACGGACTTTTTCCAGGGAAAGCCCGCCCGTACGGCTCCTGATCTGGCTCATGGGCTGGAGATACCCATCCGGTTGTGTCGGCGGATTCTTCATGAATTGGTAACAAGCGGTATCCTATCAGAGGTCAAAACAGAGCAGGAGAAAGAGTCGGCCTACCAGCCCGCCCAGGATATTCACACCCTCACCGTGGGGCGCGTGCTGGCCGCTCTAAACAGCGAGGGGATGGATGATATTCCCGTGCCGAGGACCCGAGTCCGGACAATCCTCTCTCAAACCCTGACTGAACTGGATCAGGCCGTGAAAGAATCCCGGGGCAATCGCCTCCTGGTGGATATCTGAGGGCGTCTTGGATCCCGCACAGGCCTCTTCGCAAGGATAGTGGAAGTCCCCGCTGGCGTGATACGCCATCTTTTACGTCCCTGGTCAAGGGACCCCCAAGACCTGCGGCATCATTTCAGGAACCGAAACAGCCCACGGCCGCATGCCGAGCCGATACGGCCTCCGTTCGAAACAAAACATGAAAATGCGACCCTATCATAGGAGCAGGGATGGAAAAACCTCTGAATACCAAATCCGCAGACTATAACACATTGAAGCAACAGGTGGAGGCCCTGAAGAAACAGGTATCCGGACTGCAGCGGATGGAGAAAAAAAACTATCAGCAGTTGCGGAAGTTTCAGGTGCTCTACGATCTGGCCATCGCCATTACCTCCGAAGGGAATCTAAAGACGAATTTACAGGTGGTCGTGGATAAGAGCCGCCATCTGCTCGGTACGGATACAGCATATATCGCCCTGCGCGACGAGGAAAGACGGGAAGTGTTTATCTATCGTGTTTCAGGCATTCGGACAGAGACGTTCAGAAAAATAAGGCTTCCTTTTGGAGAGGGATTGGGGGGGAGCGTGGCCAAGACCGGACGGGGATATATTATCGATAATTATTTTACCAGCAAAACCCTCTCTCACAAGGCAGCGGATGCGGTGGCGCAGGAAGGGCTGATCTCGGGAATGGCCGTGCCCATGCAGGTGGGACAGAAAAACCTGGGTGTCCTGTACGCCTTCGATCGAGCAAAACGACACTTCTCCCAGTCTGATCTGGATACCTTGTTTCTCATCGGTAACCTGGCCGCTGTGGAGGTCTCCCGGCAACAGACCCATGAGGGCCTTAAAGAGGCCCACGGTGAATTGGAGCAACGGGTTCAGGAGCGGACCGCGGCACTGGCCAAGTCCAACGAGCTTTTAAAACAGGAGATCGCTGAACGAAAAAGGGCGGTCGAGAAGATGAGGCAAAGCGAAAAGAGGCTTTCAGAGATCCTCGACGGTACTTCCATCCCCACCTTTGTCATCGATCAAGGCCATGTAGTGACCCATTGCAACAAGGCCTTTGAAAATCTTACCGGGATTGCCGCGGAAGAGATTATCGGCACCCGGAAACAGTGGATGTCTTTTTATCCTCAGAAAAGACCGGTTATGGCCGACTTTATAATAGACCAGGTTCCCGGGACTGAAATCGCCAACCACTATGCCCACGGGTATCAGGCCTCTCCGGTCATCGATGGGGCATACGAAGCCGAAGGATTCTTTCCGTCCCTGGGAAATGAGGGAAAATGGCTTTTTTTCACCGCGGCTCCGTTAAAAGATAGAGAGGGAAACGTAACAGGGGCCATAGAAACGCTGCAGGATATCACCAAACGAAAACAGGCGGAGGCAGCCCTCAGGGAATCGGAAAACCGGTATCGAAAAGCGCTTGAATTCGCCCCTTATCCCTTGGTGGTGTTTACCCTGGACGGACGCGTATCCTATCTGAATCCCGCTTTTACCCAGGTGTTCGGATGGTCCCTTGCCGAACTTGAAGGCAAAAAGATCCCCTATGTTCCTCCGGGACTGGAACAGGAGACCTCGGAGAGTATCAGGCAGCTTTTCGAGGACAAGGTCCTTATGAGACATGAGACCCGGCGGGTGACAAAGGATGGACTCATTCTGGATGTGATATTGCGGGCCGCGGTCATTTCGGATGACCAGGAAAGGTCCGGTGAACTGGTGATACTGAGGGATGTGACGCAGGAGAAACGCATCACCCGGAACAATCAAGCCCTGCTTCGCATCAGCATGGCCCTGCCTGAATACCCGGATCTGGAGGACTTGCTCAATTATGTGAGCAAGGAGATCAAGGACCTCCTGGAAGCAGAGGGTGGTGCGGTTATCCTGTTGGACGAAGAAAAGCAGGAAATATTATTTCCCGGAGTGGCCTATGACGATACCAGCACCCAGCAGCGAATGAAAGGGATTCGGATCCCGGCGGCTCACGCAGACGAGGTGGTGGTTTCCAAGGTCATGAAGACCGGAGAGCCGGTGATAGTAAATGATACAGCCGAGGTGGGAAAATCCTATCCCCTGCGGGACAGGATGCTCGGGTACAGTCCTCGGAACTTTGTCCAGGTGGCTGCCAAGAGCAGTGAACGGATCATCGGCGTTCTGTGCGCCATAAACAAAAAGGAGGGCCGTTTTGATCAAACCGATGTGGATCTCTTGACCATGATCGCGGGAACCGTGGCCCTGTCCATTGAAAATGCCCGGTTTTCAAATGATCTCAAAAAGGCCTACACCGAAGTCTCCAGTATGAATCGGGCCAAAGACAAGGTATTTCACCATCTGTCCCATGAATTGAAGACTCCTGTTACGGTTTTGATGGGGTCCCTGGATATATTGGAAAAAGTGCTGGCCGCATCGCCCCGGGAATGGTGGGCGCCCACCATGGAAAGGGCCCGGAGGGGGCTTCAACGCATTATGGAGATCCAGTATCAGGTGGAAGATATCATTCAGGACCGGCCCCAGAAGACCCACGATCTCTTAACCCACCTGCTGGATGAGTGCAGTGACGAACTTCAAACCCTTGTTGCCGCCCATACGGGGGAGGGGCCGGTGGTGGAGCGGGTGAGAAGCAGCATCGAAGCTTTGTTTGGTCCCAAGGCCCTGGCGCCGGAAGAGCTCCGCCTGGATGAATTTGTCCATGAGAACCTCGATCGGTTGAGACCGGCATTCTCGCATCGGGAGGTGGAGATATTCACCCGCTGTGAACCGGCTGCGCCCATCTTCATTCCAAAGGATGTGCTCCAAAAGGTGATGGACGGTCTCATCAAAAATGGAGTGGAAAATACACCGGATCAGGGAAAAATTGTCCTAAGGGTTCAAAAGAGAGGCCCGGATGTTGAGTTCCAGGTTCAGGATCTCGGGGTGGGAATCACTAATGAGGCCCAGCGCCGGATATTTGAAGGGTTTTTTACCACCCAGGAAACACTCTCCTATTCCACCAAAAAACCCTTCGATTTCAATGCAGGGGGAAAGGGAGCGGATTTATTGCGAATGAAGGTCTTTTCCGAGCGGTATCACTTCAGGATCCATATGACCTCTTCCCGCTGCCGGTATATTTCCGAGGGGACCGACATCTGCCCGGGCCGGATAAGCCTGTGCCGTTTCTGCAGGCGTAAGGAGGACTGTTATGACTCCGGAGGGACCACCTTTTCCCTCGTTTTCCCGGGAGCATCAGGGCCAGGGCTGCCCGCCCCCGCATGATTACAGGGCCTGGCGAACCATTGGGGGCGTCGTTGACCTTTTGTGACCCGGTTACCCGATCATCTCTTTCAACTTCTTTAAGGGCTTTATCCGGACTGCTCTTCTCGCAGGCTTGGCCGGGATGGTGATCTTCTCACCGGTTCGAGGGTTGATGCCTTCACGGGCCTTGGATGCCGGTTTCTTCTTGACCTCGACCTTCATCAGCCCCGGGAGGGTGAACTGGCCGGTGGAACGCTTTTTGACATGCCGCTCGATCAGGACAGCAAGCTCATCAAATACAGAGGATACCTCGGTCTTGTTGAGACCCGTGTTCTGAGCGATCTCTTCAATCATTGCCGATTTGGTCATGGGCTTTTGAATAGCGGTCATTTTACGAGCCGCTCCGGTAGTTTTAGCCGGGGTTCCCTTTGTTGTTGTCTTTGCCGAACTCTTTTTGGCAGCCATGAATACCTCCCTGTCACTTGTTTTAGGTTTTACCTACCAATAAAGCCCCGAAACGGTAATGTCAAGCGATTTCAACATATTTTCAGGGTAACATGTGAAGACGATAAGAGAACCCGGCCGGGGGTTGCGATCTCTTGTCTAACCATCCAGGGAATTTTCCTGGTTTGTCCTCTCGGGGGTGTCTGCCAATGCTTTTACAAGGGTTGCTGTTGCTTCTCTGTATATTTGAGGGGCCTCACTGGCCCGGGGGCCGGCCACATTCAACACGGTGATTGCCTGCGCTTTAATCCAGGATCTTATCTGACGGGCCCCTTCGGCCACAGAGAGCTGGTCCAGATTCACATGAAGGCAGGTACGTCGGTGCTTTCGGGCCAGTTTGAGGGTCAGTGCGGAGCCCCCCTTCAGTTTGCCGTGGGAGAGAATCAGGGTGCCTTCCGCATCCAGGACGTTTTGTTGGGTGCGTTTCCAGTAATGTCCTGAGGGCATTTCCTTTAGGTGATAACGGTCCGTGATCCTGCCGTCCTCGGCTCGTCTTCCCTTGGGCACCCAGCCCCCATGGGGAATGCCGAGACGAATGGCCACGTCGAGTGCGGCCCGGTCGGCGCCGGTCTGTCCCCCGGAAATAATCCTCTTAATCTCCATAGTCTTTCCGGTGAGATTCCTTGTCCTGTTTGGCTTTGGGGGGCGAAAACGGTTGGATCTCGAAACAGTGATGACTGTGCCTGCGGCGTTTGAAGTCCATTGGAGTGGTGGCCAGGGAGATGTCCCGGACACGGCATGGGGGCAGCGCCTCTTTATCCAGACGGAAGTTGCGTTTGTTGGAGGAGAAGAGCAATAGACCGTTTGGGGCCAGGAGAGGCAGCACCTGATTCAGGAGTGAACCATGATCCCGCTGGATATCCAGGGACCTCGTCATTCGTTTGGAGTTGGAAAAGGTGGGGGGATCCAGGAAAATAACATCATAACGATTTCGACATTCCCTGATCCATTGAAGGCAGTCCGCCTGGATCAATTCATTTTGTCCTGGATGCATCCCGTTCAGGGTCAGATTCTTTCGGGCCCACGACAGATACGGGCCGGACATATCCACGCTCGTGGTTTTCAGGGCGCCCCCGGCTGCGGCATACACCGTGGCGGTCGCGGTGTAGCAGAACAGGTTTAGGATTCGTCTGCCCGCTGCAAGGTCCCGGATCCGCTGCCGGGTGAGGCGCTGATCCAGAAACAGCCCGGTGTCCAGGTAATCTGTCAGGTTGACCAAAAATCGGAGACCGCCCTCGTGCACCTCCAAAAACCGACCTGTTGCGCCCAATTGGGTATATTGGGTGTTCCCCCGGGTCTTGTGGCGCTTTTTGAGCACCATGTGATCCCGGGATATACCCAGGACAACGGGGAGGACCGCCATCACCTGGTGGAGCCGTTTGCGCGCATTCTCCGGTCTCACCTCCGCCGGGGCCTGATACTCCTGCACATGGACCCAACGGTCATACACATCTATGGCCACGGCATACTCGGGCATATCCGCATCATACAATCGATAACAGCTGATGCCCTGTTTTTTTGCCCATCTGCCGATCCGTTTCAGATTCTTCTTCAGGCGATTGGAGAACATGTCCGCACCTGCGTCCCAAACAGGGCTCACGCGGGTTTCAGCGGGGACCTGATCCTTCTTACCCATATACCATGATTCGTGGATCTCAAAGTTCAACAGCTGACAGGGCAAGGCGCCGTTATAGAACCGGTAGATCTTTTTGGCCCGGATCCCCATCTGTTTGGCCAAATCCGGATTGGCGGTCAATATACCGGCCTCCCAGGAATTGAAGTGCGTCTTCAGAGAGCGGCCCAGGGCCTGATAGAGGTCTTCCAGAAATCTTTTCTCCCCCATGCGTTCTCCATAGGGTGGATTGGTCACCACCAGGCCCGGTGCAGGGACCTCCGGGGCCTTCAGCTGCCGGATATCCCGGTGATGAAAGCGGACCCGATCCGAGAGCCCGGCACGGGCGGTGTTGGACCGTGCCCGGACAAGAGCGGCCTGATCTTTATCAAAGCCCAGAAAGAGACTTGTGTCCTTTTCGGCCCCCTGTTCAGCACGCGCTTTGGCCTCCAAATGCAGGTCTTTGAAGGCAACAGGGTCGTGTTGGCTCCATCCTGAGAACCCGAACCAGGTCCGGTCAAGTGCAGGGGCCCGGTCCAAAGCCATCAGGGCCGCTTCCAGCAAGAGGGTTCCGGAGCCGCACATGGGATCCAGTATGGGACGGTTTTCTGAGGCCATTTGCGGCCATCCGGCCCGAATCAGCACGGCAGCCGCCAGGTTTTCCTTGAGCGGCGCTTCGCCTCCCTGGGTCCGGTACCCCCGTCTGTGAAGGCTCTCCCCTGCCAAATCCAGGGAAAGAGTTGCCTCGTAATGCTTCATAAATACATTGATCCGGACGTGCGGTGTTTGGGTGTTTACGTCAGGGCGACGCCCGAACCGGTGGAGGAACTGGTCCACCACCGCGTCTTTGACCCTGAGGGCGGCATAATGGGAATGAAACCGATTGGATCCGGTCGAAGTGAAATCCACTGCCAGGGATCCGTCCACGTTCAGGTGACGGTGCCAGTCGATTTGATGATAAACCTGGGCGTACAGGTGATCCGGTGTTTCGGCCGTCGCCGTACATAAGGGAAGCAGCACCCGGTTGGCAAGTCGGGACCACAGGCATACCCGGTAGGCGGTTTTCAGATCGCCCGTGAAATGCACCCCGGCCCGGGTTTGGCGCACCTTTTGTGCCCCCAGGTCCACAAGTTCCTGGGCCAGGAGACCTTCCAGGGTCTTGGGACAGGTGGCAAAGAAGGACCTTACATCACTCATACCTGTGATCCCAGCAATATCTGATGATCCGGCGCCCTGGACTCCCCGGCCGAGATCACGCGAATGGCCGGTTTCCCTTGGATGGGGCATTTGTATTCACAGATGCCGCACCCCACACACCGCTGCAGGTCCACATAGGGCAACTGCACCGACAGGGGGGCGCCCTGAGAAGTCTGAACCTCGCTCTTGCGGAGATAGATGGCCTTGGGAGAGGTGGGGCAGTGTTCTTCACACACAATACAGGGGGCGTTGCCCGACCACGGCAGGCACCGCCCCCGTTCCACGTAGGCCGATCCGATGGTGATGGGCCGCTCGACCTTTTCCCGAAGGGTGATGGGAGAAATGGCCGCGGTGGGGCAGACACTGCCACACAGGGTGCAGGTGTACTCGCAATAGCCCAGGGTCATGATCAACCGGGGGGTCCAGAATCCGGCCATACCTGCTTCGGACAGGGTGGGGTTGATGACGTTGGTGGGGCAGACCTTCATACACAGGCCGCACCGCTGACACAGCCTCAGAAAGTCCTTTTCCGCCACAGCGCCCGGCGGGCGGATCAATCCGGGATCCGGCACCTTATCTACGCGGCCGTCCAGTCTCCCCAGAAAGGGGAGGGACACCCCGGCCAGAAGTCCCCCCAGAAGGGCGCGTCGTCCCATATCGGGCCGGCGGGAGACCGGTTTTGGATATCCCCAGCGAAACCGTAAGGCCCCTTCCTGGCAGGCCCCAAAACAGTTGAGACACAGCAGGCATTCGGAAGGATCCCACTGGGTGCCGGGCAAAGGGGAGGCGGCCCCCTGGCAGTCGAGGACGCAGTTGTTGCAGCGGGTGCATGATGTCTCCGACTTTTCCAATCGCAGCACGCTGAATCGTGAACATAGGGCCAGAAGTGCACCCAGGGGACAGAGGATGCGGCACCAGAACCGGGGCTTCAATCGGTTTAAAAACAGAATCCCCAAAAAGATCAGGCCCATGATCCACGCAGTCTGATAGGCCTGGGGGTTGTAGCCGAACACAGGAGCGACCACGGTCTCTGTGCTGTAGCCCAAGAGATTCAAAATCTTGATGTGGCTGGCTCCCATGGCGTCAAAGAGGGATCTGAGCGCACCGCCTATGGCAGGCAGGACGGCCAGGGCCACGGAGCGAAACAAGAGCGCAATCGGGTCCAGTAACCCGGTTAGGTTGAGACCCAAAAGGGCGGCCAAGAGGATCGCCATAAGGAGAAAGTATTTGACCCGGTGTGCGGGCGTTTTCTGATTGGCCCGGATTTTCTGCCGGTCTTTTAGGCCGGGTCTGACAGCCCCTGCCATGTGGTGAAGGGTGCCCAAAGGACAGATAAACCCACAGAAGAACCGGCCCAGAAACAGGGTGGCCGTTAGTAATCCGATAGCCCACAAAAAGCCCTCGTTTATTCGGAACCCTGAAATCAGCGAAGTGAGCCAGGTCAGGGGATTCAACTGGAAGAAGAAGGTGACCGGCGCCCCCAGCCTCAAGTCCTGTTCCGAGGAAAACGCCATGGAATAATCCACATAGATGTCCTGGGGGAGGCGGGTTTGAATGAGGAGAAACAGAAAAAGAATCAGGAAGAAGGCCTGACATGCTCTTCTGATCCAAATCAGGCGGGATACTCTCACAGGGTCACCCTGCACTGCTGTAAGGGGTCCAGCCGGGCACTCCCCAGGCCCGCTTTTTCTCCGAGCGCTATGAAGTTGAGGGCGCCCGGATCCACTCCGAAGAGACCGGCCGCCTTTGCATCCCCGGCTACCGGGTCCGTGCTCAGGATAAGGGTGTTTTTGACCGCCACATCCGATGGGCTGCCGCCGGAGGGACCGTTCTGGGTCATGATGCGGATGGCATCGATGAGCGTGACGGTGGGTTTGAAAAACGCGGCCAGATCCACAATGCTCTGGTGGATATCCTGGTGAAGGGACCATCGGCTGCCGCCTATTCCACCAATCCAGTTTTTAATGCCCAGGGTGAGGCCGGTCAATCCATGGGTTTTGGCGATGGGTAGATTGATGCAGGCGTCTGCTTCCACCACCGGCACCAGGACCGGCCAGATTTTCAACCGTTCCCCGCCGAGATCCATGCGCCGAAACAGGGACGATCTGGGAAAAATGAGGTCTGCGCCGGTCTTTTTGGCCACCATGGCCGCGCCGGTGAGGCCGAAGCAGCGGCGGGCGTCATGGATGGTGTTATCGACGATCCTGACCTTTTTGGCCCCCACATCCAGGGCCAGCATGACCACGGCCTCCAGGACTTCCGGGTTGGTGGTGGCCGCCAGGTTGGGGACCCTGGCCCAGGAGAGGTTGGGCTTGATGACTACGATATCGCCCTTGGAGACAAAGTGCTTCATTCCCCCCGCAGCATCAAAGACCTCTTTGACCAGAGCATGAACCGAATACCCGTCTGTTTGACCGATCCCTTCCACCAGGACGTTTTTGGGGGCCGGCGCAGCCGCGGCCGAAGGCGCATGATGGGTCAGGGGCCATCCGGCCATCCCGGAGAGGGCCACGCCTCCTCCGAGCCGGGCCAGCCGGATGAGGGCCTTCCTTCTTGAGATGAGATACTGATCCATGAAGGATACCTCCGTGCCGTGGTTGGCCTATGAACCATTGAACGGATTAATAATCGGTTGAATTTATGGACTCCAAAATGATAGGTTCATGTAAAGGATGGCATAGCTGGCGTACCGCTGTCAATACGGGAACGGCCACAGGGGCCGGAAACCCATTGTGAGAGACCTCAAACGGACGCTCAGTATGCGCGTAGAGAACGTAATCTTACTGTAGATGGTACCGTACTGGATATGCTTGTCACTTCGGAGGAAACCATGATGAGACCCCTTCAAGGAATCAAGGTGATTGAGATGGCCGGGCTGGCCCCGTCACCCTACTGCGGAATGCTCCTCTCGGATTTCGGGGCAGAGGTGGTGGTGGTGGACCGGCTTTCCAAGGGACGGCCGGAAATCCCCAATGTGATGAACAAAAATCCCTTTGACCGGGGAAAAGAGTCCGTGCAGATCAACCTCAAGAGCGATGAGGGGGTGGAAATCGTCAAACGCATGATGCGCGACAGCGATGTGCTGGTGGAGCCTTATCGGCCTGGAGTGATGGAATCGCTGGGTCTGGGTCCTGAGGAAGCGTTTGCCGTCAATCCCGGCCTGGTGTATGCCCGGCTCACGGGGTGGGGTCAAAAGGGACCCTATGCCAGCATGGCCGGTCACGACATCAATTACATTGCCCTGGCAGGGGCCCTCTCCCTGTTCCGGCGAAAAGGGGAGCGCCCCCTTCCGCCCTGCAATCTCCTGGGCGATTTTGCAGGCGGGGGAATGCTGTGTGCCATGGGGATTCTGCTGGCGCTCATAGAGAGAGGCCGTTCGGGCAAAGGCCAGGTGGTGGATGCAGCCATGGTGGATGGGGCTGCCAGTTTTTCCACATTTTTCCATGGGCTTTTGGCCCATGATTTCATGGGACTCGATATCGGAACCCATGTCTTGGACGGCGGGGCCCCCTTCTACCAGACCTATGAGACCGCGGATGGCCGGTTTATGGCCGTGGGCGCCATCGAGGCCCGGTTCTATGCGGAACTCTTAAAGGGCCTTGGGATTGATCCGTCATCTCTGCCCCAACAGCATGACCGGGAGAAATGGCCGGAGATGATGGAGGCGTTCGCCAGGGTGTTCAGGACCAAGACGCGGGATGAATGGGCCAAGATCTTTGAAGGAAAGGACGCCTGTGTGGCCCCCGTACTGGCCCTGGATGAAGTGGATCAGCACCCCCATAATATGGAAAGGGACCTTATGGTTACCGTGGAGGGGATCCCCCAGCCGGCCCCGGCCCCCAGGTTGTCCAGAACGCCCGGTGCGGCCACAGGGGCCAAGGGACGAAATGGTGCCAATACCCGGTCTGTCCTGGAGCAATTGGGGTACACCTCAGATGAAATTTCCGGGTTTTTTGATGCCAATATCGTCGAATAGGGCGCCCTGTTCAGTCCACAACGTCCGAGGGTCGTGCATGGCCTTTGAAAAACTCCCAAATGATACGGGCTGCATCAAAATCTCGCAGCGGATGCCCTTCAGGAAGTTTTGAGATGAAGTAGGTCCCGGGCCAGTCATGGGCCCAGTCCTGGATCATGTACAGGATCACCTCACTGTTTTTTTGACAGTCCTGCCAGGACCTGACCGCCACCTGGCCCCCATAAACCCGGCTTTCTTTCATGTCCCGGGTACACCCATCGTGTTTGACCCAAAAGGCCACGGAATCCTCCACAGACCAGTAGGTCCTGGGACCCCCCCTGCGTTGACTTTGCCCCCCTTCAAAGGGGACATCCTGGTCCCTCATGCCGTGCATGATCAGAATGGGCAGCGGTTCCTGAGGGACGGGAATGCACCAGGAGGGATCCTGGTCCGAGGGACGACCGCCGATGGACGCGGCCAGCGCGGCTGCGGCGGCCAGCAGGTGCGAGCGTTCCGCGGCAAACCGATAGGCCATCATGCCGCCGTTGGAAAAGCCCAGTACATAGATGCGGCGGCGATCCACCTTTAATCGGGCGCACACATCCTGTATGGCCGCTGCAATAAACCCTACGTCGTCGACACCGTCTTTTGCCGCCTTCCCGCAACAGTGTCCTGCATTCCAGTGCTGCAGAAAACCGAACAGGCCCATGCCGTTGGGGTAAAGCACCAAAAATCCCTCTTCATCCGCCAGGCGGCTGAAGCCGGAATAGGTTTCCATGCCTTCGGCCGTATCAAAGGCGCCGTGAATCACCACCACCAGGGGAAGGGCCGCCTTGGATTCATAACCGACCGGAACGTGCACCCGGTAGGTGCGGTTGAATCCGTTGGCCTGAAGGTCCATCTCCTGCTCATAGGTGCTCGGGCCGGTGATAGGATCAGAGGGGATTGTTTTGGTGCATCCGGTGAGGCCCTGAACGAGCAGCACGGCAAATAACATAAGCGCCAATGGTCTTTTCATATGTCCTCCTCCCCAATGCAGGCCTACGGCCGCAACCAAATCAGTGGCCAGTGTTCAGGTTTCAGGTTTCAGCAAACAATAAACCCTGACACCCGAAACCTGACACCTTTATCGCTAATGATTCAAAGGCGTTAACCTCAACAAAACAT
>JAIPDZ010000094.1 GCA_021737425.1 Deltaproteobacteria bacterium | reverse complement strand
CGGCCGGAGTGGGGGCCTTCGGGTCCTTTGTCATCGCCCTGTTCAAGCGGAAATTGAACCTCGAGGGGCTGATGCAATGCCTCCTGGAAACGGGCAAGACCACGGCCATGATCTTTTTGATCATTATCGGGGCCAACATCTTCTCCTCTTTTCTGGGATTGGCCAAAATTCCCATGGGGCTTGCTGAGTTTATTGCCGGGCTCGACCTCCCCAAGACCGTCATACTGATAGCGATCCTCCTGATTTACATTCTCATGGGATGCGTGATGGATTGTTATGCCATCATGATTCTGACGGTTCCCATCATCTTCCCGGTCATTGAAGCACTTCAGTTCGATCCCATCTGGTTCGGGGTTTTGATGGTCATTGTCCTGGAGGTGGGGTTGATAACGCCCCCCGTGGGTCTGAATGTCTTTGTCCTGAAGGCGGCGGCCCGGAACGTGCCGCTGACCGTCATTTTCCGTGGTATCCTCCCCTTTCTGGCGGCTGCTTTTCTGGTCATTGTCATACTCATTATCTTTCCTGAGATTGCCACTTTTCTGCCCAGCCGAATGTGAAGAGGGTAAAGGGCTCAAGCAGCCGAACGGGGCGACGGTCAGATGAGCCGCTGTTTTTCAATGGTTGTCATATCCAAGTCAATGTCATTAACTTAAGCAAGATTCAATGACTTCGATTCGTCACCCCGGCGAAAGCCGGGGTCCAGAGGTATTTGAAAAGACTGGATTTCGGGTCAAGCCCGGAATGACGTTTGGGCTTACGGGTAAGGTGGTTGAGGCTTAAGTAAATGACATTGATATCCAAGTGGTAAAATATGGAGGACGTTATGAAGGAAGGGCTTTATACCGAGGAGCATCAGATATTTCGGGATGCATTCAGGAGGTTTGTGGCCAAAGAAATCACCCCCCATGTCCCCCAGTGGGAGGCGGACCGGGCCGTGCCCAGGGAGGTATGGCTGAAGATGGGAGAGATGGGTTTTTTATGCCCCTGGCTTCCCGAGGAATATGGGGGGTTGGGTCTGGGGTTTGAATATTCGGTGATTATCAATGAAGAATTGATCCGGGGAGACGGGTTCGGGGTGGGGGTCCCCCTGCACAGTGATGTGGTTACCCCCTATATCCATTCCTACGGATCCTCCGAGATAAAGGAGAAATGGCTCCCTGGTTGTGCCACAGGCGAGGTGATCACGGCGATCGGGTTTACCGAACCCAACACCGGTTCCGACCTGGCTGCCATCCGGACCAAGGCGGTGCGAAAGGGCGATTCATACCTCCTTGACGGACAGAAGACCTTTATTACCAACGGGTTTTTTGCGGATCTAATGGTGGTGGCGGTGAAGACCGATCCCCATGCCGGATACAAAGGCATCAGCCTGGTCCTGGTGGATACGGATGCCCCGGGCTTTTCCCGGGGACGTAAACTGGAGAAAATGGGATACCACATGCAGGATACGGCGGAACTCTTTTTTGAGAACTGTCAAGTTCCGTCCGCCCATCTTCTGGGGGAAGAAGGGGCGGGTTTCAAATACATGATGGAGAAGCTCCAGCAGGAGCGGCTGGAGGTCTGTATCAAATGCCAGGTGAATGCGGAGGAGGCGTTACAAGAAGCCATTAATTATGCCAAGGTCCGGGAGGCCTTTGGCCGGCGCATCGGAGATCATCAGTACATCGCCTTCAAGCTGGCGGAAATGGCCACCGAGGTGGAACTGGGACGGACCTTCCTGGATCGGCTGATTGAGGAACATATCCGCGGCAACGAGATCGTGCAACGGGTTTCCATGGCCAAGTACTGGCTGGGGGAGATGGTCAACCGGGTGGCCTATCAGGCGGTACAAATACATGGGGGATACGGGTATATGGAGGAATATCGTATTTGTCGCATATACCGGGATGTCAGGTCCCTGTCCATCTTTGCCGGGACCAGCGAGATCATGAAATTGATCATCAGTCGGAACCTGGGGCTGAAGGCCTGAAACCATAGTGTGCCGAGGAGAAGGAGGACGCTTATGTTTTATGATACCCGAACGAATGATCATGGGTTGCCGCACGATCCCTTTAAGTCATGCGTAGTGCCCAGGCCCATCGGATGGATCGCCACCATCAGCACGGACGGAATATCCAACCTGGCCCCTTACAGCCAGTTCCAGAACCTCACCTTTGATCCCCCGTATGTGATGTTTGCCGCCAATCAGAATACGGCCGGCCGGCGGAAGGATTCGGTGGTCAACGCGGAGATGACCGGAGAATTCGTATACAACATGGCCACATACGCGCTGAGGGAGGCGGTGAATATTTCCGCCCAGGAAGTCCCTCCGGATGTGGATGAGTTTGATCTGGCCGGTATCTCCAAGCAACCCTCCAGGTTGGTGAAACCGTACGGGGTGGCGCCATCCCCTGTCCGGTTCGAATGCCGGTATCATCAGACGTTGCGCCTTCCGGGCAAGGGCCACATGGGAACAGTGGACATGGTCATCGGCGAGGTATTGGGCGTCCATATCCAGGATGAATTTATCCTGCCGGATGGGAAGCTGGATATTTTGCGGATGAAACCGTTGGCCCGTCTTGGGTACTATGACTATTCGGTGGTGGAATCCGTTTTTGAGATGATTATTCCGGGAAGTAATGAAAACTTGCGCTCCGGCATGGAGGGGGCATCCAGTAAGGTTCGATAGCCGGGGGGAAAATCATTTCATTCAGGAAAGATCCCGAACTGGTTTTAACGCGCCAATTCCTGTTTCACCGCGCGCCTCAGGGTTTCCATGGTGATGGGTTTTTTTAGAAATGGCCCTGCACCCAGTCTTTGGGTTTCCTCCACCTCCTGGATTTGGGTGGATCCGCTCATGAGTATGGCCTTTTGACCCGGTCGGATTTCCACCATTTGCTTATACACCTGTTGTCCGTTCATCCCGGGACCCAAAACCATGTCCACCAGCACCAAATCCACCCGATGATGTCTGACATATTGGATGGCGTCCTCACTACTGGAGACGGCTGCGGTGCGGTACCCCAGTTTTTCCAGCATACCGGAGATAATTTCTCTTTGACTTTCCACGTCGTCCACGATCAGGATCAACTCCCCATTCCCGGATAATGCGTCAGCGGATACCGCTGTTTGATGATTCTGCTTCTCTTTGGGGACCGCCGGAAAATAGAGTTCAAATGTGGTGCCGTTTTGATCACTCCTGACGATGAAATGTCCATGGTGATCTTTGACTGCATTCCACACCAGGGCCAGACCCAGGCCGGTTCCACTACGGCCCATGGCCTTTTTGGTATAAAAGGGCTCAAAAATCCGCTCGAGATCACTGGTCGGTATTCCAGGACCGTCGTCTGAAACGGAAAGGATTACATATTCGCCCATGTCGATGTCCGGGTTCTCTTGAATAGGCCGGTCCACATATCGATTGGTGGTGGACAGGGTGACACGGCCGTTTTTTTGAATGGCTTCCGATGCATTGGAAACCAGGTTCATGACGATCTTGCGGATATGAACCCGGGAGCCCATGATGGTTAGGAGATCACCGTTCAGATGGGTGCGGACGGTCACCCCGGGGTGAAACTCCAACAATTTATGATATTCCGCGGAGTCCATATACTCCTGAATGATGGTATTCAGGTTGAGCAATTCTTTTGAAATGGCCACCCCCCTGACCACGGTCAATAAATCCTCCACCATGGCCGTGGCCTGCTGGCCGGATTTCTGCATTATTTGAATGGGCCTTCTGAGGTCACTGTCCTCCGGCAGATCCGATAAAATCAGATCCGGATAGCTGGCAATTCCGAAAAGGACGTTGTTTAAATCATGGGCCACGCCGCCGGCCAGGATCCCCAGGGATTCCATCTTCCGCAACCGGATGACCTTTTCTTCACTTTCTCTGCGGGCTTGCTCTTCCCGCTTTCGTTGCGTGATATCCCGCACCACGGCCAGTACTGCGGGCCTGTTTTTATATTGAATGACACTGGAGGCGATTTCCACGTATCGTTTGTCCCCGTCCGGCTTGCAAATGCGGACCGTGGGCGTATCCGGGGCGTGACCTTTTGAAAGAAGGGCGTTGTAGTGCTGAAGGGTCCTTTTCCGGTCCTCCGGCGTCATGATCTCCAGAAAATCTCTCGGTGCCGATGGGGTCAAAGACTGATCCAGTAACTTACCACAGGCGGGATTCCCAAAGACCATTTGGCCGTCCTGTATGACCACAATACAATCGTTTGCAAACTGGGTGATCACCTGATATTTTTCCTCTGCAGCCCCTTCGAGATGATTGTTGAACACCACCCAGAGGACTGCCAGCGAAAATCCCAGGAAGCCGTATTCCATGAAATATTGAAGTGTGGGCATCCCCATGACGGCCAGTCCATCATGAATCCCCAGTAAAAACCAACACCCCATGCCCGTCAGATATGTGATCCGATATTTGGGATCAGTCCTGGTGTTTTTTATCCAGATTCTTACGGTATATAGGCCGGCTGCGGCCGCATATAGCATGAAAAAAGGCCCCAACGGTCCCAGGGCAGGTTCCATATAGGGCTCGCTCAAGCCCATGAAATCCCGCGCCACAAAACGATCCGCTATGACCAGGTGGGTGAACCACAGCAGGACCAACACTATTGCATGCCAGATGCCGGCCACTACATGGTATCTCCTGCCGTCAATGGAAAGGTAGGAAAAAGTAAACCCATAGAAACAATGGAGCAGGAGGATAATGGCCGTCCATTCCAAGAGACCTGAAAACCGGTTCAGGGGCCCGGGCAACGCATTGTATTCCAAAAAGATACCGACGGCATAAAGAAGGGCGGAAAAGGATATGGCAGCACTCCAGGCATACCATGTACACGGACGCCTTTTGAAAAAGAAAAGGGTCTGCAGAATCGACATGATCAGCGCCAATAACCCCACCGCCAATGACCCTGCCGACTGAAGGAGGATGTATTCGTTGAGCATAAGGATCTTTTAGAAAAATAATGAATGTTTTTGGGTTGATGGGATGAATGTACTGCTTTCCCCTGTTGCGAGGGACCTAATCATACCTCAAGGGATATGTCAAGTGTTGTGGTTGCTCACTCCAGTTTATCTTGTCCGTGATTGCGGCCTATGGAACTATTGTAACGGCAGGGTGGTGAAGATAACCGTACTCCAGATGGAATGGGACAGGATTACTGCTGATAGATTTTCGGTGCGCCAATATAGCGCACCCCAGAAGGCCCCGGCAACGGCCGCCGCTCCCACCAGAATGAAGTTCATGGAGCAGATGTGCACACCCGCATAAAGGGCGGTTGCCAGGAGATACCCTGTTCCATTACCCAGGCGTTTCTGGAACCCCCTTTGAAGAAAGCCCCGCCAGAAGATCTCTTCTGAAGGACCGGTGATGAAAAACAACAGCAGGGCGATGACCCAGGAGGGTGTCCCCGTCCCTTTGGCGTAGATGCCCCCGATCTGTCCCCGGGCAAAACCGAATAGGTGAAGGGAAATGGTGCGGCCGATCATGAATATGAGATAGAGGATCGCTGCCGCGCAGAGCCCCAGGATCAAGTCTCTGGTGGCAAACCGGAAGGAGAGGGAGAGATCCCGCTGCAACAGGCGTGAAAGCGTGGCCAGCACGGCCGCGGACAGGGATATCTTGACCCAGAAGTTGCCTTCCGGGACGGCAAAGGCCCAAAACCACAGCCCAAAGGCCAAGGCCGTCAGAAAAAGTAATCCGCGCCAGCCGGGGTCTTCTCTCAAAAAACACTCTCAAGGATCAGCGAGATGACCAGCAACACCCCAAAGGCGGTATTGAGTTGCGCAGTGCGGGCATCCGCATCCTTGGGCACCTCGCGGATCATTACGCTAAGGAGTTTGAATGCAATGGGCAGGGACAAGATCACGAGAAGGGAGTATTTCCCCAAGGGTCCGACAAGGGACATGACAATAACGGCGATGAGTGCGGCCAGGACCATGGACGCATAGATCAAAGGACCGCGTTCCCGCCCTAAGATGATGGCCAGGTTGTTTACCCGGGCCTTGGAATCGGTTTGTACGTCGCGAAGGTTGTTGGCAAACAGGACCAGGGCCACAAGGACCCCGAATGGAATGGAGACCCAAAATGCCTCCCAGCTAAAGTACCCGGTCTGAATGAAGTAGGCGGCCTCCACTGATAAGGGCCCCCACATCAAAAAGACCGACAACTCCCCCCAGGCCTTGTATTTATAGGACAAAGGCGGGGCCGTGTAGAGTACGCCGGCGGCAACCCCGATACCGCCGATCCACAGGATCTCCCAGCCTCGAAGGTATGCGAGCATCAGGCCCAGCCCGATACCGAGGGAAAACAGAATAATGGAGACCCACAGCACCGGCATGGGGTAGAGCTTGCCTTCGGCCAGGGGGTGGGGACGGTACTGGGTAGTGGCGGCGTCCGCGATATCCACCCCGCTTTTGTAATCGAAGAAGTCGTTCATCAGATTGACACCGCCGTGTACGGCCATCATGGCCACTGCAGTGATCCCGTACAATGTCCACGAAAAGGCCCCATGGGTGGCTGCAAGGGCGGCCCCCACACTGACGGAGATGGCGGACATGCTGAAAGACCAGGGCCGCATGGCCAAAAACCAGTTCTTATAGGTATGCATGGTCTACAACCTCGAAGCGAAAAGGGGATATTTTACGGGACGATAGTACATCCGGAGCTTATCTGTCAATGGACCTTTTGTTTCTTTTTGGGCAAAATATACGTCGTTTCAGCCCTTGAAACAGCCGAAACCATATTTATAGTGTTACTGCTGGTTGTAAGGCGTCCATTTGGATCAATTGGATCAACATTAGTCACAGTGTAAAGACACGGAAATCATGATGCCGGAAAAAGCAAGGCTTCTTGAAAAACTGAAAGCGGCTCATTTCAATGTGCCTGATTTTATATACGTATCCGCCTCGGACTTCAGAGAAGAACGTTTCGGCCCCTTACAGGCATTCTTGGAGAGCCACCGTGAAAGCTTCAAGGTCATTGCCAGGAGCGCTCATCCCCAGGAAGAACTTTTTAAGGGAGGGACCTTTGATTCTTTGGAGACCTATGCAGATCTGGCCGGGATCAAATACGCCAGAGACCGCATCATAGAACTGGCCCGGACCGGCAGCCGCCTTTCCATTAAAAGACAACAGCGGTTTACCAAAGCCCCGGAGATTGATCTGAACGAGATGGGCGTCATCGTCATGCCCTTTATTGAGGGGGCCAGCGTCATGGCCAAGATGGTGGGGGAACACTGGGAATTCGGATACAGCCGGAACCGCATCCACAAGGTGGACTGTGAACCCTACATCACCAAAACGCCCCATGACACCCGGCTGATGGATATATCCCAGTCCATTCAGGATCTTTTGGGCTTCCAGAGCGAAATCGAGTATATCACCTCTCCGGACGGGGAGATTAGGGTGGTCCAGGCCAAGGACATCTCCCGGGTGGAGATCCTGGAAACCATGGAGAGCAAAATCACCGTCAAATTGGACGGGATTCGAAGAATACGCAAGCGCAGGAACTATCGTGAACGTCCATTGTTTGTCATGGATAACCGGCAGTTTTATATAAACATTATCAGCAGATGCGAGGAGATGGTACTCCCCGATGAATCCATGAAACCGGACATCGATGACATCCTTAGAACCATAACGGAGTATGAAGAGGAGTTGGAGAGCTTTGCCCTGCAGCATGAACGATTTGCCGTCCTGGGGCTCCATCTGCGGCCCCCTTCGGACCTGTATCAGATAGCGAACCACTACCTTGACGATACGCCTGAATTACAGAAGCTCCTTTCCCCGGCGCTTCATGACCTTATGTATAAGATCGATTATTTCCTCTCAGAGGCGGATACGCTGATTGTCAAGGACAAGATCGGGGTCAATCTGTGTACCCACGATGCCTATGGAATTGATACGGTGCGATATCCCTACTGGTTTGTATACTGGAATGTGGACAGACACGATCAGGTGGTTCGGGCGTTCAGCCGCCTCGGCTTCAAAACCGGAGACAGCATCGGTATCGACGTGGGGTATGAAGAGCGGCCCAGACTCTTCAGACTGTAGCAGCGTTGGCAAGACGCGCAAGGCTGAACAGTCCAGGCGTCCAATGTGTAAGGCACGGTCATTACCGTAGCCCATTCCAGGGCATAGAAAAGAAACACTCCGACTGCGGCGCGGGCGGCAAAGGAGATGTGCCGATAAGGACACCGCGTAAGAAAATCAGGTATGAATATAGCGGTGGGCGTAGGCCCTCACCGGATGGCCTTCCAGTACGTGAAATTGGCGGATTTTCTTGAGGGTGACCGGCGAAAACGTCCCGATGGGGAGATAGATGATCCGTTTGCCCAGCCGGGCGGCCATGCTCTGACACCAGCCCGATGGCGGGGTAGGGGCCACGTAGACCACGTGTCTTTCAAGGCTGTAGTCCAGGGCGGCCATGAGCAGTCTTTCGGGTTTGTTTCGGGCGGATTGGAAGAACGGATCTTTCCAGATGTCATACACCCGCAAGGGAGGATAACTGAGCATAAACCCCCCGTACTGGCATCTGGAAATCCCCGGGCCGTCCATGACCTCCCCTGAAGGGGTGCTGTAGAAGGCCATGTCAGATTCCTGGTCGTGCTCTCCCAGCCAGGTGGTGCACCAGGGAAAGGCCTCTTTCCCTTCCGCATCCGGCAGGTCCGGATCAAAAATGATGGCCACAGAACCGACCCTGCCTTTGAAGGGCTGCTCCTCTCTCACATAGATGCGTCCCCTGGCCTCCCAATCCCGGATGGTCTCCCGTAGATCCAGTCCGTCTTTCATGGAAACCGTAAAGGGTGAAATCCGGGTGTTTTCCTGGGTCTTGATTTCAAGGGCCTTTTTCTTCAGATACTGGCCATAGCCTTCCACCACCACGTCTTCCGGGGGATAGGAGCAGATGGCGTCCCCGCTGGATGCCTCCCGCCATTCCCCGGGATATCGCTCCCGGGGCCTCTGCTGGACCGGCACAGGAACCAGCCGTCTGCGCAGGGTCTTGAGCTGGCGATGGAACCGGATCCTTTTTTGGTCCAGGAAAAGGTCTTCTCCCGTGAGGCGGAGGACCGGCAGCCCGGGATGGTCTGTCTGCCAGGGGTATTCGCCCCCTTTATCCCAGACCTCATAGGCGAAATTGTCATCCACCGCTCCCCGGGACGCCACGATCAGCTGGTAGAAGCTGGGCACCAGATTCCCGGTCAGCAGGGCATAATTACGGGCGAACTTGTTGAGCACCGCGAGTTGACCATGCGACAAAATCTCCCTGCTTTTTTTCTGGTGACGCTTTTTGGCTACATCCAGTAACTCCTGGTTGATCAAGAGCCTGTCCGGGGCATCTCCCCCCGCCCTCCGGTGGTGTTCATATTGTGCGGTGAGATAGGGCATCTCGGTCAACACCTCCCGGCTGGAGTCCTGGTGAAGATGGGCCAGACCCACGCCTTCCCGCCGCTGTCGTCCGATGACCGGTGTCTGGGGACGGTCCAGCAGTTTTAAAATGCGTCCCGCATGGGACAGTCCTCCCACAAAAAGGACCCGTTCCCCGGTGTGGGACAACTGCTGAAGATGGTAGGCCATGGTTTTTTCCCTGAGGATGTCTTCCCGGATGCCCGAAGTGTCCTGCTGCGCGTTCAGATAGGCCTGACAGTATTTGAAATGGCCGATCCGGGTGACGGTGTAAGGATCGGGCATGGGGGAAAAATCTGAAGGATATCGCTCGGTGTCCCGGTCAATGAAATGGACTTCCGCACCGGTGGAAAGGGCCAGCCGAAGGGCCTCCACCTGTCCGTCCGTGGGCTCCAGGAGGAGGTAGGTAAAGGCCCCGTCCTTCGCCTGGTAGTGGACCACGGATAACAGGGGGAGCCGGTCGATCCCCTGAAGGATCTTCTCCCCCAGGGTATGGGGATATTCTACGGCCACGTGCCGGGGGGCAAAGGCAAAAAAGGCCTCCCGCACTGCCAGCGCAAACTCCATCCGGTTGTGCAGTATGGGGACCATGCGGATGTTATGGTATTGGAGATTGTGTGCGTCCTTAGGTTCCATGTCCCATTGCCGCAAAATAGTCCGAGGCCCTTTTATCCAGTATCATGGCCGCCGCCTCCAACAGGTAATGCCTCAGGCGGTTTTGGGAGGCATCCCCGGACAGTTCCACCTCCTCCGCCGCGGCCCGTTTAACGGCATACCGGGCGATATTGATCCCATCCCTGACACTGTACCGTTCATTGGCCTCATGGGCGGCCTGGAGAAAGGTGGCCACATAATCCAGAATCTCCTGATCCGCGAAGGGGAGATTTCGCTTAAGAATTTGTAATTCCTCTTCTTTTTCAGGAAAGTCAATGTAGATCTGTGGCTGGAGCCTGGAATGGATGTACTCGGGAAGTTCAAATGTGCTGGCATCGTCGTTCATGGTGGTACACAGACGGAATCCGGGATCGGCCTTGATTTTGATGCCGGCGACCACGGATTCCACATAGCGTCGATTGTCCATCAGGGGGGCCAAGGAGGCCCAGCTCTTTTCGCTCATTCGATTCCCTTCGTCAATCACCGCCACATTGCCGGTGATCATGGCGGAGACCACGCCGCTGGCCATGTATTTTATTTTACCGTTCTCCGAAATGACCGGGGTGACAATCAGATCCTCGGGGCGGGTGTCCATGGTGGCCTGAAACAGGTAGACCGATCGACCCGATGCCCTCCCCGCGTGATAGGCCAAGGTGGTTTTGCCCACCCCCGGTCTCCCCATCAATCTGGGACAAAGCGGGATATCTTCCGGATCGATCACCAGCCATGCCGCCAGGACCTGGGTGATTAATTCCTCCTGGCCCACCCAGTTCATGGGGACCCGGTCCGGTTCACTCAAATGGAGTTCCACGCCGTCAATGGTTGTGGTTTTCATGGTAGCCCTTTCCGTAAAATGGATGTCATCATATTCCCTGAACCCTTCCTGAACTACCAATTTAACCAGTTATATTTCTTTTGCAAAGGGGAGAGTTCTGTGTTAGGTAATCAACAATGAAACCGAACAGGTGGGACGATTATTATGCCCGCAGGGCCAGGGAAGAAAAGTGGCTCGCCCGATCCGTTTATAAGCTGCAGGAAATCGACCGAAAATTCAAATTAATCCATAGGGGCGATCGGATACTGGACCTCGGCTGCTATCCGGGGTCCTGGTCCCAGTACGGTCTTAAAAAGGTGGGTCCCAAAGGGGAAGTGGTGGGGATCGATACCCATGCGCCTCAACGCCTGTCGGCCCCCGGTTTCAGGTTTATCCAGGCCGATGTCCTTACCCTGGACGTGACATGGCTTTCAGAAGAAATCTCTTTGAGACATGTGGTCTTAAGTGATCTGGCTCCCCCTACAACCGGGATTCGCGCCAGAGACGAAAGCCGTTCCCTTGCCCTGGGAAGGCGGGCCATGGAGGCGGCCCGGACCCTTTTGAGACCAAAAGGACGGTTCTTGTGCAAGGTTTTTGAGGGGGAAGACCTGGTCTGCTTTGAGCAGGAATTATCCACCGAGTTCAGAAATATCAAGCGCTTCAGACCCAAGGCGACTCGCAAGAATAGCAGGGAAGTCTATCTTGTGGGGTCCGGATTCGGCGTTCAGCCATAGCAGGGTTTTCAAGGGTCCACCGTCGATTATCAACCGTCAAGTACCAGGAGGCAAACCAACCATGTCAGGTCATTCAAAGTGGAGTTCCATCAAGCATAAAAAGGGGGCTGCGGATGCCAAGCGGGGGAAGATTTTTACCAAACTCATCAAGGAGATCACCGTGGCCGCGCGCATGGGGGGCGGTGATCCGGACGGTAATCCCCGCCTGAGGACGGCCATAGCCGCGGCCAAGGCGGAAAACATGCCCAAAGAAAACATTGAGCGGGCCATTAAAAAAGGGACCGGTGAACTGGAAGGCGTATCTTACGAGGAAACAAGCTACGAGGGATATGGACCCGGGGGCGTGGCCGTGCTCATTGAATGCCTTACCGACAACAAAAACCGGACCGTCGCAGATGTCAAGCACCTCTTTGAACGGCATGGCGGAAATCTGGGGGAACCCGGGTGTGTGGCCTGGATGTTTGAGAAAAAAGGCCTGATCGTGCTGGAGAAGGATAAGGTGAATGAGGATGACCTCATCGACCTGGCGTTGGAGGCCGGTGCGGAGGACGTCACCGAGGGAGAGGCCGAATTCGAGGTGATCGTGGCGCCGCAGGATTTTGAAGCGGTAAAGAAGGCCATTGATGATGCAGCCCTCCCTTACATCGTGGCGGAGATCTCCATGATCCCCCAGAACGTGGTTAAGCTGGAGGGAAAAAAGGCCCAGCAGATGATCACCCTGACACAGGCCCTGGAAGATCACGATGATGTCAGCCACGTGTATGCCAACTTTGATATCCCCGACGAGGTGATGGAGGCCTTGGGCTGATGCGGGTGCTGGGGGTGGATCCCGGCTCAAGGGTTACGGGCTTCGGTCTGGTGGAAAAAGAGGACAACACCACAACCTACATTCATTCCGGTATTATCAGATCTTCAACAAAAATCGAGTTTTACAAGCGAATCCATGGGATATTTGAATCCCTGGTGGATATTATCCACCGGTACCGCCCGGAGGAGATGGCCATAGAAGATCAATTCTATGCCAAAAACGTACAAAGCGCCCTCAAGTTGGGGCACGCCAGGGCCGCGGCATTGATTGCAGCGGGCCAATGCGGTATATCCCTGTTTGAATACACGCCTCTGGAGGTCAAAAAGGCGGTGGTGGGATATGGCAGGGCCGAGAAAGTGCAGGTGAGGGAGATGGTAAAGGTGATCTTGCGGATTCGGGAACAGCCGGCCCTGGATGCCTCAGACGCCCTGGCCGTGGCCATATGCCACTGCAACTGGTCGCGGTTCGAAGGGATCCGAAGGGGCGTAAAATAGGCGCCCCGGTAACATCTCAATAATCAGGGGCAAACCTCCTGGATTCCGGCGAAGGCCGCAATCCAGTACCGTGCCAGAGAAAGCGGTCCCCCCGATTTATTGAGAAGATACGCGCCCCGCATGAAATGGTAGAAAGGGTGGGAATGGGTAGGAGCCATTGATGATTGCCTATTTGACCGGATCATTACTCAAAAAGGATCCCCAGTCGGTGATCGTGGACGTGGGCGGGGTCGGCTACGAGGTCTTCATCCCCATCTCCACCTTCTACGCCCTGCCTGAGGAGAACGAGGGGGTCCGCCTCAAGATCTACACCCATGTGAGAGATGACGCCCTGGTGCTCTTCGGGTTCCAGACCACCCTGGAAAAGGATCTGTTCGGCATGTTGATCTCGGTTTCCGGTATCGGGCCCAAGCTGGCAGTGAACATCCTGTCCGGCATGGGGCCCCAGGAGCTCTTGCACGTCATCGCCCAGGGGGATGCCGGCCGGCTCCGGGCCATCCCCGGCGTGGGAAAAAAGACGGCCGATCGAATCGCCCTGGAACTCAAGGATGGGGCATTGAAGGCCGTACATGAGAAGGAGGTGCCTTCGGTGTCCATGCCGGAAGGGCCGGATCAGTCCCTGGTGGAGGATACCCTCTCGGCCCTGGTCAACCTTGGGTATTCGACCCGATCGGCCAATGCGGCCATCGAGAAGGCCCGCGGCCGACTCACGGAAGTAAGCCTGGAGTCTTTGATCCGGGAGGCCCTGACCCTGTTGGCCTGATGGAACTGCCATGCAAGAAAGAATCATTGATCCTGAACTCCAGCCTGAAGAAATACCGGAAGAGATCAGCCTCAGACCCCATTCCCTGGATGAATATGTGGGCCAGGAGGAACTGAAGCGGAATCTGAGGGTGTTTGTCCGGGCGGCACGGGCGCGATCCGAGGCCTTGGATCATGTGCTGTTCCACGGAAGCCCGGGACTGGGCAAGACCACCCTGGCGCATATCATCGCCCGGGAACTGGACGTGGAGATAAAGGTCACCTCCGGTCCGGTCATCGAAAAACCGGGCGACCTGGCCGCCATACTCACCAGCCTGCCCCCCAAAGGGGTCCTCTTCATTGATGAAATCCACCGATTGAACCACGTGGTGGAAGAGATCCTGTACCCGGCCATGGAAGATTATGAACTGGATATCATTGTGGGCCAGGGCCCCTCGGCCAGGAGCATGAAGATCCCGCTTCCGCCCTTTACGCTGGTGGGGGCCACCACCCGTACGGGGTTGTTGACGCCTCCCTTGCGGGACCGGTTCGGCGTTATCCTGAGGGTCGATTTCTATTCTCCGGAAGAGCTGCAGCAGATCATCAGTCGATCCGCCAAGCTGCTCCGGGTCCCCACCCGGGACGGGGGGGCGCACGAAATCGCCAAACGGGCGCGCGGCACCCCCAGGGTGGCCAACCGACTCCTGAGACGGGTCCGTGATTTTGCCCAAGTGGAGGCCGATGGGGTCATCACCCGTGAAGTGGCCGGCAGGGGGTTGGACATGCTGGAAGTGGATGACAAGGGTCTGGACAAGATGGATCGGCTCATCATGCATACCATCATCCGGAAATTCGACGGTGGGCCCATCGGACTGAACAGCCTCTCTGCGGCGGTGGGAGAAGAGAAGGATACACTGGAAGACGTCTATGAACCGTTCCTCATCCAGAGTGGTTTTATCAAGCGGACCCCACAGGGGAGGGTGGCCACCAGACTGGCCCATCTCCACCTGGGGCTGGAATTCGCCTGCCCGGAAGATCCGGCCCAGAAAAGGCTCTTTTGACAGGTTGCCCCGGCACTTGATAAGTCTTCGGAAAGATGATTTAATAAGGGGTGTATCTATCCCTATAAAAATGCGGTACAGAACCATCCGGAGCATACCATTGGCCCTGATGTTACAGAAATTCAGACCGGCGCATGGGAGATGGGGCAGCGCCCTGGCATCCCCTACGGAATCTAAGGGCACCTTTCCCAAGACCCCTCACGCGTCTGCCGGTATCCCGCTGAAACCGGGATGTGCGAGCAGTGGATCTGTGAATTACTGGTTGCTGGTTTGTGTTATTTTGCTGCTTATGGTCATTCTCGGGGCCCCCATCCTCTATGGGGTTCTGGACAGGCGGGAAACCGGACCAAGTGTTTCCACCCCTCCCCTGGCACGCCACGCGGTCTCCGAAAAGATAGTCCCAAAACCACAGGGCGCGACAACGGCCGCAGAAGAGGGTTCTGGGGACGAGTCGGCGGGCAGGCCGGTGCCCGTGTCTTCCCTGTCAGATCTCCCTGCAAAAAAGACTCCCTCGGGAAAAACGGGGGCTGAGCCTGAGGCCAAGGGATCCGCGACCCCTTTGGCCGAACCCCGAGAAAGTCAATCCCGTGCAGAGGAAAAGGCCGGCCCGACAGGTTCAGTAGAGGAATCGGCTCCCCACGTGTCTGCCCCGGCCGATGAGGGAACCAGCCCACCCCCGGTGAGAACCGCCCGGGAGGGGTCTGTCGGGGTTGAAAGGAAAGGGAAACCG